>JAKEIC010000320.1 GCA_022614695.1 Planctomycetales bacterium
AGGTCGTTCATGGCACCAAACTCTAGCACAGCGGTGCGCTCTCTCTCACCGGCCACCGAATCGGCGCTTACCGGACACTTTTTTCTTTCGCTTTTCTCTCCGGTCTCCCCCGGCACGGTCACCGCCCGCCGGACCCTTCCCGCGGCCCGCGCGCTTCGCCGATCACGAGACGCACCTCGATCGGTCCCTCGGCCGCGACGGTCGTCCGCCCGGCGGCCTTAGCCTCGGGGGCGGAGCGGAGCGTGAGCCGCCCCGAGAGGTCGGCCCGGCGGAGCCGACGCGCCCCGAGCGCGACCTCGGCAGTCCCCGAGAGGGTCGCCGTGAGGTCCACCGCTCCCTCGATCCGGCCCGCGGCCGAGAGGGAGATCTCGAGCCGGGCCACGCTCGAGTCGCCCGCTCCCTCGACCGCCGCGAGCCGCCCCGAAGCCGCGGAGACGTGGACCGAGGCCCCGGGGACGAGCCGGGCCGCCTCGGCCGGCGGCAGCTTCCACGAATCCCCGACCGCGACGGGCGCCGCCGGCAGGAGCGCCACGACCTCGGGCTCGAGGCGGATCTCCGCCGCCGCGTCCTCGGGCAGGGTCGGACCGCCCGCCGCCGGCTCGACCGCGAGCGCGCCCGACCGCTCCCGCAGGCGCAGCACCCGGCCCTTCAGCTTCCCGTCCGCGCGCGTCCACTGCTTCGTGGGGAGGTGCTGCTCGAACGATCCCTGGTCCTCGTAGGTTCTCTCGATCGCGGTCGGGCGACCTCCGGCGGCCTCGAGGATCCGGTCGCGCCAGACCTCGCGCGCGACGTGCAGAACCTCGTCCCGCACCTCGCCGCCCGGGCCCGCGAAGACGTAGGAGAGGGTCTTGCGGCGGATCGTCTCCACGCGGACCTCGTCCCCGGCGGCGAGCGAATGCCGGAGTTCATACTTCCGTGGGGCAGGGGCCGGCTCGGGCGCGGCGGCAGGGGGTCCCGGCGGCTCTTGGGCCTCTCCGGGACGCGGGCCCGCCGCGAGCGCCGCCGCGAGAGCGAGGGGCACGGCCCGTCCCACGCCGGCGATCATAGCGCCCGGACCCGCCCGAAAGTTCTTGACCTCCCGGAGCGTTCCTGGTAAGTCTCCCGCCCCTTCGATCCGATCCATGCGCCGAACGAAGCCTTCCCCGACCCCGATGCGACGCCCGTCCCGGCGGCTGTCCGCGCGCGCCCGGCACCGCGTCTTCACGCTCTTCTTCGCCGTGATGGCGCTCGGGTTCGCGGCGGCGGGCGTGGCGAGCGCCTCGGCGCCGCTCTCCGCGAGGGCGGCCGAGGGCGGCGAGGGCTTCCAGTTCTTCTCGTTCCTCACGAGCCCGCACTACGACTCGTTCGAGAAGACGATGCTCTGGGTGATCCTCGCGACGGCCGTCGCGGCGCTCGCGTACGCCGGGATGCTCGTGGGACAGGTCCGCCGCGCCGACACGGGTACCGAGAAGATGAAGAAGGTGGCCGACGCGACCCGCGAGGGCTCGAACGCCTACCTCGCGCAGCAGTTCAAGCGCATCGCCCTCCTGATCGTCGTCCTCACCGTGGTCCTGTTCCTCACGAAAATGGAGTCCGGCCACAACGAGATCGCCTTCGGCCGCGCCGGCGCCTTCCTGGTCGGGTCGCTCTTCAGCTGGACCGTCGGGTTCGTCGGGATGCGGCTCGCGACGCAGGGGAACCTGCGCGTGGCGGCGGCCGCGCGGACGAGCTACGGGACGGCGATGCAGCTCGGCTACCGCACCGGGACGATCACGGGGATGCTCACGGACGGCCTCGGCCTCCTCGGCGGGACGTTGATCTTCATGGCGTACGGCGAGCAGGCCTACGAGGCGCTCCTCGGCTTCGGCTTCGGCGGCACCCTTCTCGCTCTCTTCATGCGCGTGGGCGGCGGCATCTACACGAAGGCCGCCGACGTCGGGGCCGACCTCGTCGGCAAGATCGAGGCCGGCATCCCCGAGGACGACCCCCGGAACGCGGCGACCATCGCCGACAACGTGGGCGACAACGTCGGCGACTGCGCCGGGATGGCCGCCGACATCTTCGAGAGCTACGAGGTGACGATCGTGGCGGCGATGATCCTCGGCTTCGCGAGCTTCGGCCACAAGGGCGTGATCTTCCCGCTCCTCGTCCGCGCGATCGGGGTCCTCGGGAGCATCATCAGCACCTACAGCGTCCGGGCCGGCGCGGCCGACACCTCCGACAAGGCGCTCCACTCGGTCCACCGCGGCTTCCTGATCGGGAGCCTCATCAGCGTCGCGGGCTTCTTCCTGCTCGGGTTCGCCTACCTCTCCTTCGACGCGGCGTACTTCGCGCAGTACCCGACGACGCTGGGCGGCTTCGACCTGAACCACGACGGGAAGGCCTCGGTCGCGGAGCTGCCGGCCTGGGTGCGGTTCGGGACGGATAACCTCGACATGCGCCCGGCGCTCACGTGCCTGATCGGCGTCTTCCTCGCGGTCGCGCTCAACAAGTGCACGAGCTACTTCACGCACACCTCGTACGAGCCGGTGAAGTCGCTGGCCAAGTCCTGCCAGACCGGCCACGCGACCAACATCATCACGGGCTTCGCGGTGGGCTACGAGTCGACGGTCTACGCGATCCTGATCATCGCCGGCGCGATCCTCGGCTCGGTCCTGATCTACTCCGGCACGAGCCCGATCTTCGTCGCCTACGGCGTCGCGATGTGCGGGATCGGGATGCTCACGCTCACCGGCAATACGATCTCGATGGACGTCTTCGGACCGGTCGCGGACAACGCCAACGGCATCGGCGAGATGGGCTACGACAAGGACGAGATGGAGAAGAAGGAGCCCGGGAGCTACAAGCGCGCGCGCCAGATCCTCGCCGACCTCGACGCGGTCGGGAACACGACCAAGGCCGAGACCAAGGGGATCGCCATCGGCTCGGCCGTCATCGCGGCCGTCTCGCTGTTCGCGAGCTTCATCGCCGTGATCGCGGTCGGGAGCGAGGACCGCATCAACCAGATGACGACGGACCAGTACGACAAGATCGCCGGGCTCCTCACGATCGGCGCGCCCATCGTGTTCATCGGCTTCCTCATCGGCGGCGCCGTCCCGTTCCTCTTCAGCAGCATGCTCATCCGGGCCGTGGGGCGCGCGGCTTTCCTTATCGTGAAGGAGGTCCGCCAGCAGTTCCGCGACCCGGGGATCATGGCCGGGACCAAGACGCCCGACTACGCCCGCGTCGTCGGCATCTGCACCGCCTCGGCCCAGAAGGAGCTGATCGGGCCCGGGATGCTCGGCATCATGTGCCCGATCCTCGTCGGCTTCATCCTCGGGCCCTACGGGCTCGGCGGGTTCCTCGCCGGGATGATCCTCGTGGGGCAGCTCCTGGCGGTCTTCATGGCCAACGCGGGAGGCGCGTGGGACAACGCCAAGAAGATGATCGAGGACGGCCTCTACGGCGGGAAGGGCTCCGACGCCCACAAGGCCGCCGTGACGGGCGACACGGTCGGAGACCCGCTCAAGGACACGGCCGGCCCCGCGGTGAACCCGCTCATCAAGGTGATGAACATGGTGAGCCTCCTCTCGCTGCCGCTGGTGATGAAGTACAACATCAGCGCCGAGGTGAGCCCGTATGTCCCGAGCGTGAATCGGTCCATCGGCTGGGTCGTGGGCGCTGCCGCCCTGGCGGCGATCGGTTGGGCCGTCTGGCAGAGCAAGCGCGAGTCGGCCGAGATGAGCCAGATGGACGAGGCGACGGGCCGCGCGGCCGCGACGAAGTAGCTACCAGACCCAGTTCTTCAGGCAGAACGCGCTCCCGCCGCTCTTCAGGAACTCGCCCGTCTCGACGAGGACGGGGCGGTAGCCGCGGCCGAGGAGGCGCTCGGCGGTGCGGGGGCACTGGGCGTCGAGGACGACGGCCGGCTCCTGGCCGGTGATCTCCTCGGGGACCGCGATGGCATTCGCGGCGAGGCGGGTCCGGGCCTCTTCGGCGTCGGCCGCGATCAGCTCGGGGAAGAGGGCCCGCACGAGGGCCCGCGTCTCGTTCGCGAACGCATCCGGGACCCAGAGGGCCTCCTCGGAGCCGAGGGGCATGAGGGCCGTGTCCAGGTGGTAGAAGGCCGGGTCGGCGAGCGGGAGGAGTGCCACGGGGACGCCGAGGACGGTCGAGACCTCCTCGTAGACCGCCGGGTCCGTGCGGAAGCCGTGCCCGCCGAGGAGGAGCGGCCGCCCGGGCACGAGGAGAGCGTCCCCGCAGCCCTCGAACGGGCCGGGCGACTGGAGCGCGTGCACCGTCACGCCGCGCTCGCGGTAGAAGCGCTCGTGATGCGCGACCTCTTCGCTCCGAGACTCATGGAGCATCTTGGAAAGCAGCACGTGCCGCGAGCCGTCCGGCCCCGCGAAGGGGAGCGAGGGGTTCGCCGTGAAGACGAGGTCCGGGAGGCCGAGGTCCGCCGGGAGGACATGGATCTCGAGGTTCAGGCTCGCGAGCGTCTCCCGGAACGACTCCCACTGCCAGCGGGCGGCCTCCCGGTCCACCTTGCCGACCTGCCCCTCCATGTGGGGGTTCTGGACCGAGACCACGTCGAAGTGGGCCGGATCGGCGAGAAGGACGCCGGAAGGGAGCGGGGGAGACGCCCGGCCGTCGCCGCCGAGTCGGCGGACGTCGGAGGCAGTCCGGAGGAGTCGGGCCAAGCCCGGGGGCACGGGGGGATCGTATCCAGCACGAGGACGAGTACGAGCACGGAGCCGAGGACGGGGGCGCCGAGTTCCCTCGCCTACTTCCCGCCGCCCCCGTTCGGACGCCGCGGTCGCGCGGTCCGGACGGCCGCGTCCACGGCGTCGGCGATGCCCTTCGGGGAGAGGCCGGCCGCCTCGTAGAGGTCCTGGTAGGGGCCGGAGGTCTGGTAGCCGCGGACGCCGAGCTTGCGGAGGACGATCGGGGGGACCATCGCGAGTCGCTCGGCGACGCGCGTCCCGAGGCCTCCCCAGACGGAGTGGTCCTCGACGGTCACGACCACGCCGGTCCTCGCCGCCTCGATGACCGCCGAGGCCGGGAACGGCTCGATCGAGACGAAGTTCCAGACCGAGGCCTCGATCCCCGACGACTCCTTGAGGAGCCGCCGCGCCTCGAGCGCGTTCGTGACCATCGGCCCGATCGCGAGGATGGCCGCGTCGGAGCCCTCGGCGATCCGGTCCGCCTCGCCCGGGACGTACTTCCACGCCCCGCCGTAGCGCGGCGTCCCGTCGGAGTTCACCACGACCCCGGTCTTCGCGCGCGGGAGCCCGACGAACCAGTTGCCGGGCGTCGTCGCCACGTGCCGGATCACGCGGTCGGTCTGGTTCGGGTCGGCCGGGATCGCGATCCGGAACCCGAAGAGTCCCCCGAGCAGCGCCAGGTAGTCCACGCTCTGGTGCGTCGGCCCGTCCTCGCCCACGGAGAGTCCCATGTGGGTGCAGACGACCTTGAGGGAGGCCTCGTTGAAGTCGTTCAGCCGGAGCTGGTTGTAGACCTCGTCCACGCCGAAGACCCCGAAGGTGGAAAAGAAGACGACGTAGCCCTCGTGCGAGAGCCTCCCCGCCACCGAGGCGGTCGCGTGCTCCTGCACCCCGCACTCGAAGAAGGCCCCGGGCGTCGCCTTCTTGATCCCGCCCATCTTCACCGACTCTTCGAGGTCGCAGGTGAAGGCGAGGACCTTGGGCGGGGCGCCGGTCGCGTTGTTGCGCTTGGCCAGGTCCTCGAGGACCTTGCCGTAGGCGCTGCGCATGTCCGGCGCCGTCGAGGGGGTGTAGTCCACGGGGGTTCCAGGGTCGAGCGTGGCGCGCGCCGTCTCGCGTGGCGGAAGGGGCCAGGCGGGCGGGGCGCCCTTCCGCCGGTCCGTCCACGCGGCGAGGTCGGCCGCTGCCGCCGCGGGGTCGGCGGCGGCCCCGAACAGCACGAGCGCCTTCCCGGCGTCCGCCGGGCCGAGGGCCGACCCGTGGTACTTGTGGTCGTTCTCGATGAACGGGATGCCCTTCCCCATCACGGTGCGCGCGACGACGACGGTCGGCCGATCGGGACGGTCCACCTCGCGGCGCACCGCGCGCCGGAGCGTCTTGTACACGAGCCCGAAGTCGTGGCCGTCCTCGAGATCGAGAACGTTCCAGCCGCCCGCCTCCCACTCCTCGTTCACGTTCTGCGGCATGATCTCGTCGGTCTTGCCGCCGATCTGGAGGCGGTTCCGGTCCACGATCCCGACCAGGTTCGTGAGACCGAACTTCACGGCGATCCGGCGCGCCTCGGAGATCTGCCCCTTCTGCTGCTCGCCGTCGCCCATCAGGCAGAATGTCGTCGCCCGGGAACCGCGCAGCTTCGTCGCGAGCGCCGATCCGACCGCGGCGGCGAACCCCTGTCCGAGGTTCCCCGTCGCCCACTCGACTCCCGGGACCTTGGGCTCGACATGGCCGCCGAAGGGGGACCCGGCCCGGCGGAAGCCGAGCAGCACCTGCTCGGGCCGGACGTACCCGGCGCGGGCGAGCACGGAGTAGACCCCGGGCGAGATGTGGCCGTTGCTCACGACGAGCCGGTCGCGCTCGGGGTCGAGCGGGGCGACCGGGTCGTGCCGCATGTTGGAGTAGAGGGTGAGGAGGATGTGGAGGCACGAGAGCGACCCTCCCGGGTGCCCACAGGTCGCGAGAGTCGTCATCCGGACGATGTCGGCACCGCACTCGCGCCGGAGCTTCTCGAGCCCCTCGAGGTCCACCGCCTCGAGGTCGGGCTTCTCCCAGCCGATCCGCAGCATGCGCGCCTCCCCGGCCTTGGGCTGGGAGGGCGCCGGACCACAACCCCTAGCCCCTCCCCCCAGGGCGGGCTCCCTTATATGGGGGGCCGCCCCCGTTTCAAGGGAATTCCGGCGACGCCTGGGAGGGGCCTTTCGGGGCGCGCGGGCCACGACGGCCAGGCATTCTACTCGATCACGTAGACCTTCCCCGCCTCGCCTCGCCGGCCATCGGGGAGGGCCGCGTCCCGCAGCAGCCAGACGCAGCGCCGAGCGTCGCGGTCGTTCGTCCACGTGTACCCGCTCCCGTCCTCGTGCACCGTCCTGTGGGCCATGAGGTCCCGCGCGCGGCGCCAGTCGGCGAGGACCGCCACGATCTCGCGCCGCGCGGCCGCAACCTCCGGCCCGGTCACCTTCGAGTTGTGGAGGAAGTCCCACGGGACGGCCCACATCGCCCCGCTCGCGGCGTAGCGCCGGAACAGACGGCGGACGTCGGCGGCTTCGGCGCACGTCCCGGGCATGGCGGAGCCGTAGAAGAGGTCGGGGTCCTCCGGGAGCCTCTCGAAGGCGAGCGTGGCGTAGCCCGCCAGCGCCGAGGCGTCCCCCTCGACGCGGAGTGTGCGCGCGCCGGCGCGGGCGAGGGCGGCGTAGCTCTCGGCGACCCGGGCGCCGCGCGGGGCGTGGAGGGGCTGCCCCGCGTAGGGGAGGTGCGTGTCGAACCAGAGCCCCGAGAGACCGAACCCTCGCACGACCCCGCCCACACGGTCGAGGAAGTGGTCCCGGAACCCGGAATCGAGGTCACCCGCGTAGCCGCCGCTCGGGCTCACCCACGGCTCTCCACTCTCGCCCCGGAGCACCCAGTCCGGGTGCTCCGCCCACATCGGCGCGTCGCGGGAGAGGTGGCCGGTGGGGACCCAGGCGTGGACGGCGAGGCGGTGGCGGCGGCACTCCTCGGCGAGCGCGCGCAGCCCCGCCTCCCCGCCGTAGCCCTCGCAGACGTCATAGCTCCAGGTGTTCAGGTTCTTCCCCCCGCCGTGGAACTCGACGTTGTCGAAGACGTTGTCGAGGAGCACCGCTGTGAAGCCGTCGGCCTCCGTGGACGCGGGGCAGCGCTCCGCCACGGCCCGGAAGGAGGAGCGCGCGAACGTGGGCCACCAGCAGACGGCTTCCCGGGCGGGCTCGGGGAGCGAGAGCGCGCGCCGGATGTCGGCGTGCGCGACCTCGAACGCGCGGGTCCAGAGGTTGATCCGGCTGCCGCCCTCCGCCAGCACCACGGTCCGCTCGATCGAGGACGGGGCTCCGGGGCCGGCCCAGGTCGTTTCCGTCTCCAGCGCCTCGCCTCGCGAGCGCGAAACGAGGCGGTCCCCCGGGCTCGCGTGAAATGTCGCCAACGCCCCCGTCGGTCCATGCAGGAACTGGAAGCCCGTCCCGTGCAGGAGCGAGGGGCGGAGCTTGGGGTTCGTCTCGGGGACGGCGTCGGCGCGCGACCACGACGGCGGCTCGTGCCAGCCGCGGTAGCCGTCGAAGTACGAGAGGCCCCGCGTCGAGCCGCCCAACTCCCAGGACGCCGTCTCGACGACGGGCCCCGCCGCCGACTCGAGCCGTGCGCGGAACCCGACGAACCGGGCGCCGGCGCAGGCGATCGCGAAGGGCGCCAGGGTGAGCGTCGCGGCCGGTTCGCGGAGCTTCACGACCGGGCCGGCCCGCGACTCGAACGCCGGGAACCGCCCGGCGATCCTCCAGGTCACGAGGAAGTCCGCCCGCCGGAGCGGCAGGGTCCCCCGGCGGATCTCGCCCAGACCGAACGCCCCGTCCTCGCGCCGGCAGAGGTCCACCGAGAACTCGCCGACCTCGAGGGTCTCGATCCGGGTGAATCGCTCGAGGCGCGAGGGGAGCCTCTGGGGCGCCTTTGAGCCCTTCTCGCCGGGGCTCTTGGAGGGCGCTCCCTCCTTCCCCGGCCCCGGGGCGCCCTTGCTGGGCGCCTCCGGTTCCGTCCCGAACCTCCGGCGCAGCCACCGGAGCGCCGACACGGGGTCGTGCTCGGCGAGCGCCGCGACCTTCCCGAGTTCCGCGGGGCTCTCGCGGCGAAGGCGGTCCAGCAGCTCGGAGAGCTCGTCCGGGGCGAGGAGGCAGAGGAGCGCGGTGAGGACGAGCGTCTTCATGCGCCCCCCGACCGAGCAAGACGCGGACCGGGCCGGCTCCCCCCCGGACGCCCCGCGTCGCCTCCGGAACGGCGTCCGCGCGCCGGACACCCCTCGTCCGATTCCCGGACAGGAGACGTAGACGTCCCCGTCACGGAGTTCCCCGGGGCTACGCGGGCCGCGCGCGGGCGGCGAGCTTGTGCTTGACGACCTCGACGAGGCCGCCGGCCTCGAGGATCGAGAGGGCCTGGCTCGAGAGGCCGGGGCCGCGGAGAGTCGCGCTGTCGCGCGCGTTCCGCACCTCGCCTGACGAGAGGTCCACGGAGGCACGGTCCCCGCTCTGGAACGTCTCCCGGGCGCCCTTCACTTCGAGGAGCGGCAGACCGATGTTGATCGCGTTCCGGTAGAAGATCCGCGCGAAGCTCTCGGCGACGACCACCGAGACGCCCGCGGCCTTGAGCCCGACCGGGGCGTGCTCGCGGGAGGAGCCGCAGCCGAAGTTCTTCCCCGCGACGACGATGTCGCCGGGCCGCACGCGCTTGGCGAACGTCGGGTCGGAGCCCTCCATCACGTGCTCGGCGATCTTGGCAGGCTCGATGAGGGTGAGGTACTTCCCCGGGACGATCATGTCGGTGTCCACAGCGTCGCCGAAGACGTGGACGGTCCCCTCGAAGCGGACCTGCATCAGCGCCTCGCCTTCGCCTTCGGCCGGGTCCGGGCCGCCCGGCGCGCCGGCTTCGCGGCGACGGCCGCCCGACGCGCTCCGTTCCGGCCGGCGTAGCGGCGCGGGTCGGCGATCTTCCCCTCGAGCGCCGTCGCGGCCGCGGCCGCCGGGCTCATCAGGTAGACCTTGCCCCCCGGGTGGCCCATGCGCCCGACGAAGTTCCGGTTGGTCGTGCTCGCGCACACCTCGCCGTCCCCCACGATCCCGCCGTGGCCGCCGAAGCAGGCCCCGCACGAGGACGCCGTGAAGACGGCGCCCGCGTCGGTGAAGATCTTGGCGAACCCGTCCGCCAGGGCCCGCTTGTAGATCGAGGTGGAGGCGGGCGTGACGATCACCCGGCAGTTCGGGGAGACCTTCTTGCCGCGCCATGTCCTCGCCACGATCTCGAGATCCTCGTAGCGCGAGTTGGTGCACGAGCCGATGAAGACCTGGTCCACCGGGGTCCCCTCGACCTCGCGGAGCGGCGAGACGTTGTCGGGGCTCATCGGCTTCGCGACCAGCGGCTCGAGCGACGAGCCGTCCACGGTCACGGTCCTCCCGTACGTCGCCCCCGTGTCGGCCCGGAGCCCGGCCCGCCCGGCGATCTCCCCGCGGCGGCCGTTCTTCACGTCGCACGCCCTGAGATAGGCGACGGTCTTCCCGTCGGGCGCGATGATCCCGGTCTTGGCGCCCATCTCCGTCGTCATGTTGGTGAGCGTGAACCGCTCCCACATCTCCATCGCCGCGATGGCGGGACCCTCGAACTCGACCGACCGGTAGAGGGCCCCCTCGCAGGTGATCTCCCGGAGCACGGCGAGCACGACGTCCTTGCTCGAGACCGGGGGCCTGAGCCGGCCCGTCACGACGACCCGGATGCTCTCCGGCACCTTCAGCCAGATCTCGCCCGTCGCGAAGATGGCGGCGATCTCGGTGGGGCCGACGCCCGTCGCGAAGGAGCCGAGCGCGCCCAGCATGTTCGTGTGGCTGTCGGAGCCGACGACCAGGTCGCCCGGGAGGACGAAGCCCTCCTCGGCGAGGATCTGGTGGCAGATGCCGTGGTTCCCCACGTCGTAGAAGTGGGGGATCCCCTGCTCCCGCACGAACTCGCGGATGATCTTGTGGAGCCGCGCCGCGGTGTCGCTGCTCGCGGGGACCCAGTGGTCTATCGGGATGACGATCTTGCTCTTGTCCCAGACGCGCGTCGCCCCCATCTCGCGGAAGGGCTTCACCGCCTGGGCGCACGCCTCGTGGGCCATCACGACGTCCACCGGGACCTCGACGATCTCGCCCGGCGAGACGGCCGCGCGCCCGGCCTTCCGGGCGAGGATCTTCTCGGCCAGCGTCAGCGGGGGCATCGGCTCCTCCGGGCAACAGGACAGCGGCCCGCGCGGGTGAGTGTCGGGTGGGTCCCTGCTCTCCTCGGGATGCCCTGCCGCCCGCGCGGTCTGATCCCAAGATACACGACCCCTGCCCGGTCGGCAACGGGAAGTCCCTCCGTTGGTGCGGTGATCCGGTAGACTGGCCACGAGCGGCTCGCGTACCGAGGGGGGACGGGTGAGCACGGCAGAGGCCATCTGCAGTCGGGTCGGGCGTGCCATCGTCGCCACGGTCACGATCGCATGCCTGCCCCCGGCGGCTCGATGCGCCGAGGCGAACGACGCGGACCGACCGGCGTCGCGAGGCCGCGCGACAGAGGGGCCCGATGGCCTCGCCGACTGGGAACCCCTCCTCTATGGCGGGGGCTGCAATGGGCTCAGGATGGGGCGAGGATTCATCGAGACGCATGATCGCTCGCTGATTCGCAGCACCTCCGGATTCGCCTACGGGGGAGGGCTGCGGACGGCGCACCCCTTGTGGTCGGACCTGCAGGATCACTGGGACCTCGGGATCTCCGGGCTCATCCTCTCCGGGAGCGCGCGGGGCGAGAAAAGCGACGGCCATGACTGTGATCACCTCCTGAACATGACTCAGTGCGTGGGCTCGCGGCAGGAGACGAGGAAGCTCGACTTCCAGTCCTCGGAGTCCGCTCTGTTCCTCGAGGCGTGGGGCAGGCTATCCGGGTGGCGTCGTCGGTTCTTCGTGGAGCTGACACTCGGGGCCGGCGGTATCGCCGTGGACTATCGCTTCGAGACCCGGAGCGATCCGGCGGGCCTGCGCTATTCGGGGAGCGGTTCGGATGTGCTCCCGGTGGTGCGGGCCGCCGCTACATTCGGCTTCGAGCTCGTCGGCGAAGGTGCGGGGCCGGCGAAACCGCCCTGGAGGGTGGGCCTTCGCTTCCAATTCTGGACCGTCTACCCGCTCGACAAGTCCCGCGGGGAGTTCGCGGGCGAACCGGGAACGGTGGTTTACGACCCCTGGGGTGCCGGCCTGACCGTGGGGCTTGCGATCCGCATCTAGGGGCCTGGGGACGACGTCTCCCCATGTTATGCTAGCCTCGCAAGGGGAGGCCATGACCGCCAAGCAGAAGGTCCTCCGAGCCCTCAAGGGACTCCCCGAACGGGCGTCTGTCGAGGACGCCATCGAACGCCTGTATCTCCTCTACAAGATCGAGCGAGGACTCGCACAGGCCAAGGCGGGGAAGGTGCTCTCCCATGCCGAGGTCCGCCGGCGGATGTCCCGTTGGCTGAAGTAGCCTGGACGGAACAGGCCGCGGACGATCTCGACGCGGCCTGCGAGTACATCGCCAGGGACTCCGAGTACTTCGCCGCGGTCTTCGCCGAGAGGGTTCTCCGGGCGGTCGAGAGGTTAGAGGCACTCCCCGAATCGGGCCGGGTGGTTCCTGAGGCTGGCCGCGCCGACATTCGTGAGATCGTTGTCCAGAACTACCGCGCGATCTATCACGTGGAGGCCGGACGGGTGCTCCTCCTGACAATCCACCACGGTGCCCGTCTCTTGGACCTCGGACGTCTGACACCGGGGGCCTGAGTCTCCTGCGGGATGCGGCCGCGAGTTTCTCAGAAGAGCCCTGGGGTCACCCCCCTCCCCCCCTCGCCGCGAGGCGGGCCGCGAGCGCGTCCCCGAGGAGGTTCCAGCCGAGCGCGGTGAGCGTGATCGCGAGCCCGGGGGCGAGCATGAGCCAGGGCGCCGTCACCGCGTAGTCCCGGCCGCGCGCGAGCATGGCGCCCCACTCGGGCTCGCCCGGGGGCGCGCCGAGCCCGAGGAACGAGAGCCCGGCGGCGGCGAGGAGGCCCTGGCCGATCCTCTGGGTCGCCCAGACGGCGACGGGTCCCGCGCAGAGCGGGGCGACGTGGCGGAGCGCCACGCCGAGCGGCGAGACCCCCAAGGCGCGCGCCGCCTCGACGTGCGCGCGGGCGGCCGCCGAGAGCGCGGCCGCGTGGACCGCGCGCGCGGCCGCCGGCGCGCCGGAGATCGCGAGGGTCGCGGCGACGCCCCCGAGGCCGGGGCCCGTCACCGCGAGCACGGCGAGCGCGAAGAGGAGCGAAGGGAACGCGAGGAGGACGTCTACGCCGCGCATCGCCGCGCCCGCCAGCAGCCCGCGCCCCGCGCCGAGGAGCCCGGCCGGCGCCCCGAGCGCGAGCGCCCCGGCGGCCCCGAAGAGGGCGATCCCGACGGAGGGCCGCGCCCCCGAAAGGGTCCGCGAGAAGAGGTCCCTCCCCTGCTCGTCAGACCCGAGAGGGCGGCCCGGGCTCGGCGCCGCATAGGCACGCGCGAGGTCCCCCGCCCGGGGGTCCTCGGGCGCGAGGGCGGGCCCGGCGAGCGCGAGCGCCGCCGAGAGGCCGGCGAACGCCAAGCCGACGACGAGTGAGGCTCCCCCGCTCCAGGACCGTGGACCGTGGACTGTGGACCGTGGACCCGTCATGCGCGCACCCTCGGGTCCAGGACCCCGTACGCGAGGTCCGCGAGGAAGTTCACGACCAGCACGAGCGTCGCCAGCACCAGGATCGTCCCCTGCACCGTCGGGATGTCGCGGACCTCGAGAGCGTGGACCACGTTGCGACCGAGGCCGGGGAGCGCGAAGACCGACTCGGTGAGCACCGCTCCCCCGAGCAGGAGCCCGAACTGCGTCGCGGCGACCGACACCGTCGGGAGCGCGGCGTTGCGCCCCGCGTGCCAGAGGAGGACCCGCGCCTCGCCGCAGCCCTTGGCCCGCGCGGTCCGCACGCAGTCGAGGCGGAGGGCCGAGAGGAGCGATCCCCGCGCCATCCGCGCGAGGCCCGCGGTCCCGGCGCACGCGAGCGTCGCGACCGGGAGGACCCGGTGCGCCGGCGTCCCCCAGTCCCCGGCCGGGAGCCACCGGAGCGCGACGGCGAAGGCGTAGAGCAGCAGGATCCCGAGCCAGAAGACCGGCAGCGCCGCCGCCGCCCCGGCTCCGGCCATGGCCGCGAGGTCGAGCGCGCCTCCCGGCCGTCGCGCCGCGAGCGCGCCGAGCGAGCAACCGAGGAGCACGGATAGGGCCGTCGCCAGGAGCGCCAGCTCGACCGTGAGCGGGAGCGTCCGGGCGAGGTCCGATGCGACGGGCCGGCGCGACTCGAATGACCGGCCGAAGTCCCCCCGCGCGAGCCGCCCGCACGTGGCGAGGAACTGGACCGGCAGCGGCCGGTCGAGGCCGAGCGCCCGGCGCGCCTCCTCCACGTCCTCGGCGGTCGCCTGGTCGCCCGCCACCACCCGCGCCGGGTCCCCGGGGATCGCGTGGAGCAGGGCGAACGTGACGGCCACGACTCCGAGCAGCACGAGCGGGAGCGCCGCGAGACGGCGCACGAGGAGCCGGAACACGCCGCGAGGATACCGGGTAGGATGCGGCGGCGTGGAGGCTCGCGCGTTCCTCACCGACTTCGGCCTCGCCAAGTCGGTTGCGACGGGCTCGCGCCTCACCCGGACCGGCGAGGCCCTCGGCACCCCGGCCTACATGTCGCCCGAGCAGGCCCGCGGCGAGGTCGCGGAGCTCCGTCCCGCGACGGACGTCTGGAGCCTCGGCTGCCTCCTCCACGAGATGCTCGCCGGACGACCCCCGTTCGAGGGGGAGACGGCGGCGGCCACCGTCGGCGCGATCCTGGCGAGGGAGTCGCCCCGGATCGGCCGGCTCCGGCCGGACCTCCCCCGCCATCTCGAGCGGCTGATCTCGGCGGCGCTCCGGAAGCGCGCGAGAGAGCGGCCGGCGCACGCGGGACTCCTGCGAGAGGACCTGGACCGCGTGCTGCGGGGCGAGGCGCCCCGCGTCCCGTCCCCGAGGCGCGGCCGGCGCCTCGCGGCCCTCGGGGCGGTCCCGGCCGCACTCGCCGCGGCCCTCCTCCTCGCGTCCCTCGGGAGGATCCCCTCCGCGCCCTCGTCCCCGGCGCCTGCCTCCCCCGCCGCGACGGAGCCGGACCGCCTCGTCGCGCGGGCCCGGTCGCTCCGGCCGACGGACCCTCGCGAGGCGGCGCGGCTCCTCGGCGACGCCCTCCGGGCGGCGCCCGGGCGACACGAGTGGAGGCTCGAGTCGGGACTCCTCCTCTGGAGCCTCGGGGAGGACGCGGCCGCCCGCGCCGAGTGGGCGAGGATCCCGGCCGGGGCGCCCGAGGACCCGGCGGCGCGCCTTTACCGCGGGCTCGAGGCGACATTCCGATGGGACGGGCGGGCCTTCGCGATCGCGGAGTCCCTCCCGGACCTCGAGGCGGCAGCCGCCGTCCCGGGCCCGCACGCGGCCCTCGCGCGTGCGGCGCTCGCCGTGAACCGGCGCCAGTGGGCGGTGGCGCGGGAGCTCCTGCGCCCGCTCTCCGGCTGGGAGGCGGCGCTGCTCCGCGCCGAGGCGCAGTCGCGGGACGAGGGAGGCGACCCGCAGGCCGCGCTCCGCGAGTACGGGCGGGCCCTCGAGGAGGGCCCGCCCCTCCCCTGGGCGTACGTGAACCGGAGCCGCGTCCGGTTGATCCTCGGGGGGAACCCCCGGGGGGCCCTCGAGGACTGCGATGCCGCGCTCCGGCGAGCCCCGGGCTTCCTCGAGGCCCTCGTGAACCGCGGCAACGCGAGGGACGAGCTCGGGGACCACGCCGGGGCGATCGCCGACTACGACGCCGCGCTCCGCGCCAAGCCCGACCACGTCGCCGCGCTCGCGAATCGTGGGAACACCCGGCTCACGCTCGGGGACACGGCCGGGGCGCTCGCCGACCTCGACGCCGCGCTCGCCCTCGACCCCGCGAACACCGACGCGCGGGTGAACCGGGCCGCCGTCTTCGGGACCCTCGACCGGCTCAAGGCGGCCCTCGCCGACCTCGACGAGGCGATCCGGCTGCGGCCCGGCCTCGCCGAGGCCTGGTACAACCGCGGCTGCATCCGGGCGCAGAGGGGGGACCCCGCGGGCGCCGAGAAGGAGTACTCCGAGGCCGTGAGGCTCCAGCCCGGCCACTTCCGGGCCTTCCGGAACCGCGCGTCGGCCCGGGAGTCGCTCGGGGACCTCGAGGGCGCCGCGGGAGACTACTCGCGGTCGCTCGAGCTCGCCCCCGACCAGGTCGAGGTGCGGAACTGCCGGGCGGAGGTGCGGCAGCGGCTCGGCAACCGGGAGGGCGCCCTCGAGGACTTCTCGGAGGTCCTGCGGCGCGAGCCGGGCCACCCCCGTGCCCGGCACTTCCGCGGGATCCTCCGCACCGAGTCCGGCGACCACGCGGGCGCCTCCGAGGACTTCCGGGCCCTCGCCGCCGCGACCCCGGACGATCCGCAGGCTCACGCGAACCTCGGCCTGGCTCTCGTGGAACTGCGCGACTGGCCCGGGGCCGCAGTCGCATTCGCCGGCTTCCTGCGGCTCGCCCCCGACCACCCGCGAGCCCACGAGATCCGCCGTCACCTCGGCGAGTGCGAGGAGAGGGCGCGGGCCGGAGCGGCCGCCGGCCGATGAGCTCGATCGCCGCGTCGCCGTGTCGCCGCCGTGCCCTGAGCCTGCCGAAGGGCGTCGCCGCGTCGAGCCTCCTCCTCGCCCTGTCCTGCGGCGGCTCGGCGGCCCGCGACCCCGACACGCTCGTCGTGGTCCAGGGGGCCGACGCGAAGACCCTCGATCCCCACGAGACCACCGACAACGTCTCCGGGAACGTCGAGCTCCACCTCTTCGACAACCTCCTGCGCTTCGACGAGGAGCTCGTCCCCCGGCCGGAGCTCGCCGAGTCGTGGGAAGTCTCCCCGGACGGGCTCGCCTACACGTTCCGGCTCCGGACGGGCGTCCCGTTCCACGACGGCTCCCCGTGCGACGCGGGGGCGGTGCGCGCCTGCTTCGCGAGGCTCCTCGACGAGAAGGTGCCGCGCAAGCAGCGGAGCCTCTATGCGATGATCGCCTCGGTCGAGGCACCCGACCCCGGCACGGTCGTCTTCCGCCTGCGGAAGCCGTTCGGCGCGTTCCTCGCCCACCTCTGCCACACCTCGGCCCACATCC
>JAKEIC010000321.1 GCA_022614695.1 Planctomycetales bacterium
CGCCTCGATCGAGCGACGGAGCGCGCGGAAGGCGAACGACGCGAGCTAGGCCCACCAGTCGAAGACCCGGAGGCCGGGGATCTTCGAGAAGTGCTTCAGGTTCCGCGTGACGACGGCGCAGCCCTGGACGAGCGCCGTGGCGCCGATGAGGACGTCCTCGAGGCCGATGGGAACCCCGCGGCCCTCGAGGTCCGCGGAGATCTCGCCCGCGCGGAGCGCCTCGTCGAGCCCCAAGGGCAGGATCACCACGCGGGGGAGGACCTCTCGCTCGATGCGCTGCCAGCGGACCGATCCGGCGGCGCCGCGGAGCGCGCCGTGTCGCATCTCGTAGACGCAGACGACCGATGTGGCGAGCGACTCGGCCGGCTCCGCCGCAAGTCGCCGGAGGTACTCCGGATGGGGGCGCTTCTTCAGCGGCTCCGAGAGGGCGTTCGTGTCGAGGAGGATCATCGGATGCGACGTCGGACGACCCGGGGGACGTGGCGAGCGCGAGAGGCGACGATCTCGTCGAGGGCCTCGAAGAAGGGGTCGTCGTCGTCGAGCCAGCCCTTGAGGCTCGCGAGATGCGGCTGCCCTGCCGGCCGCAGGGGTACGAGCCTTGCCACCGGTCGTCCGCGACGGGCGATGACAAACTCCTCGCCTCTGTAGGAGACCCGCCCGAGGAGCTCGGAAAGGCGCTTCTTCGCGTCTGCCACATTGATGGACTTGTGGGTCAAGATGACCAAGTAGAGCCCCTGCGATGGCCGCCGTCAAGGCTCCGCTCGCCTGCTCGAGGACCCCGGGGCGGTTCGTGCAAGGACCGAGGCGGACGGAATCCGGTTCACACGGGGGCGAGCGCGGGGTAGAAGGGCCCCATGCGCCGCCCGATCCACACCTACTCGATCGTCGCCCGGGACTCGCGGACCGGCGAGATGGGGGTCGCGGTCCAGTCCCACTGGTTCTCGGTGGGGCCCGTCTGCGCATTCGCAATGGCCGGGATCGGGGCGGTCGCGACGCAGGCCTTCGCCGAGCCCCTCTACGGACCGCGCGGACTCATGGCCATGCGCCGGGGGATCGCGGCGGCGCGGGCCCTCCGCGCGCTCGTCGCCAGGGACCCCGAGCGCGACGTCCGGCAGGTGGCGATGGTGGACCGACGCGGGCGCGTCGCAGCCCACACGGGCCGTCGCTGCCTCGAGTGGGCGGGCCACCGGGTCGGCCGGGGGTTCTCGGTCCAGGCCAACATGATGGTGGGGCCCCGTGTCGTCCCGGCGATGGCCCGCGCCTACCGGACCGCGCGGGGCGACCTCGCCGAGAGGCTGCTCCGCTCCCTCGAGGCCGCGCAGGCCGCCGGCGGCGACGTCCGGGGCCAGCAGTCCGCGGCCCTCGTCCTGGTTGCCGCGCGCGAGACGGGGAGCTACCTGGGGGACCGGATCTACGACCTCCGCGTCGAGGACCACCCCCGGCCTCTCCAGGAGCTGCGGCGGCTCCTCGACCTCGCCCGGGCCTACCGCCGGATGGAGACCGGCGACGAGGCCCTCGCCCGCGGCGACGCGCACGGCATGCTCCGTGAGTACGGCGCCGCCGCCCGCGCCCTCCCCGGGAATCCCGAGATCGCCTTCTGGAACGCCCTGGCCCTCGCCCGGAACGGCGGCCTCGCCCGCGCGCGGCCGGTCTTCCGGCGGGTCTTCGCCCGCGACCGGAACTGGAGGACCCTCCTCGAGCGGCTCCCGGCGCGGGGGCTCGTCACCCGGGAGCTGGTCGGGCGTATCCTCGCGCGGTAGGTACAGCGGTCCGTGCCACCGAAGATCCTCCGCCTCGGCTCGCTCGCCGACTTCGGGGACGCCGTCCGTCAGGCCTGCGCGGACGGGGGCTCGCCTCCCGCCGCCACGGTCGTCGTCCACGCGCGGCTCGCGCACCGGGTCCGGGCGGCCGCGGGGCGGCTCGCGGGGGCGCTCTTCCGGACGGCCCCGCAGTGCGCCGAGGACGTCCTGCTCGGCCGCGGGATCGCTCGGCGCGGGGGCGCCGAGCACTTCGGGCCGCTCGCGGTCGAGGCGGTCCTCGCGGCCGGCGCCCTCCCGCGCCCGCTCCGCTACTTCCGACTCGAGCAGCTCCAGGCCGGTGCCGGGTACGCCGAGGCGATCGCCCGAGCGCTCGACGAGCTGGCATGGGCCGGGTTCGCGCCCGACGACCTGGATGACGCGGCGTCGGGAACCGGCGAGGGCCGGGGCGGCCGTCTGGCGGACCTCGCCACGCTCTGGCGCGCCCTCTCGGATCGCGCCGGCGGCGGGCACGAGCGGACGTCGGCGGACCTCCTCGCCGAGGCGGGGGTGCTCCTCCGCCGCCACCCGGAGGCCTGGCCCTTCCCGGGCCCGACCCTCGCCTGGGTCACGGAGGAGACGCCGGGGGCCGTCTCCCGGTTCCTCGGGACGATCCCCGGCCTCCGTCTGGCCTACCTGCCGGCCTTCCCCGTCCGCCCCGAGACGCGGCGTCGCCTCGGTCTCGTGGCTCGATCCCTCGGCGCGTCGCCGCGCGCCCTCGCCGACCCCGCGCCGTCCCGCGGGCGGCGCCGCCCCGGGCCCCCGGAGAGGGAGCTGGACCTCCTCAAGTCCTGGCTCCTGCGCCCTCCCCCCTACGCCCGGGAGGCGCGACCGGCCTCGAGGGGCCCGGACGGGAGCGTCGCCCTCGAGGAGCACGTGGGTGTCGAGGAGGAGCTGGCGGCTGCGGTGGACTGGGCCGCGGCGCAGGTCCTCGAGCGGGGGCGCCCCCTCGAGGAGGTCGCGCTCCTCCTGCCGACCCTCGATCCGCTCGCGGGGATGCTCCTCGAGAGGCTCCGGGCCCTCGACTGGGCGGCCGGGGCGCGGGACGCGCCGGACCCCCCCGCCCACGTGGCCCCCCGCGGGCTCCCCGCCGCCGCCTCGGCGCCGGGGGCGCGGCTCGTGGCGCTCCTCGAGTGCCTCCGGGCGGACGTCTCGGCCGCCTCGCTCGGGCGCCTTGCCCCCTACCTCCGTCTCGATCCCCCGGCGGGAGGACGCGAGCATCTCTCGCATGCCGCCGCCGTCGAGGCGGTCTGGTCCTGCGGGACTCTCGGCGGGCTCGCCGGACGGCCGGAGGGGGCCTCGGAGTGGTCCCCGGCCATCGCGAGGCGGGCGGCCGACCTGGACGGGCTCCTCGCCGGGATCCCGCCCGGCCCGCCCGGAAGAGCCGACGATCCCGAGAAGTCGCGCGTCGCCCGCGGGCGGCCGGCGATCGAGAGGCTCCGCGACGCTCTCCGGGGCCTCGCCCCCGCCGTCCGGGCGCTCGTCTCGGTCCACGAACTCGTGCGGACCGGGCGGCCCCTCGCCGAGATCTGGCCGCGGCTGCGCGAGTTCGCCCGCGCTTACCTCCCCCCCGGGGGACCGGACCTCCTCCCGCGGCTCGGCGAGGCGCTGGACCCGTTCCTCCGGAGCCCGTTCTCCGCCGAGGCCACCGGGTCGCGGGCGGTCCGGATGCTGCGCGAGGAGCTCTCCCGACTCCGGGTCCCCGAAGGCCGGTTCGGGGAGCCGCGCCTCTTCGTGGGGACGATCGCGGCCGCGGCCGGGCTCCCCTTCGCCGCCGTCCGGATCCTCGGGCTCGCGGAGGGGGCGTTCCCCACCCGGCCGAGCGTGGACCCGATCCTCCCC
>JAKEIC010000322.1 GCA_022614695.1 Planctomycetales bacterium
CGCCGCTCGCCGCGTTCCAGACGCTGCTGGGCATCGGGAGCCGGTTCAAGGGGCCAACCTACAACCAGTTGGTGGCTGCTGAGTCAGATGGATAAGCATGAACGGCAATGCTATGGGTTCCAGAGAAGTTGCACTGCCTCAGCAGGACACCAGAGTGTCGAGCGCCAGTGCCCGCGGACGAAACAAGGATCCCGGATGCCAATGGCGCCCCAGTGCTCACTACGAAAACGCACCTTGTGAACTCCAGCAGATCGCCCAGCCCGAGCACCGGCATGGTACTAGCCACGCTCCGGGTCCCACCGACGTCGACCTGGTAGAAGGGGCCTGTCCCGCCCCCGGCGCCAGGATCCAGGAACAGCGAATCCTCAACTTCAAGCGCGTAATCCACGATGCGTGCGGTCAGCGGCACCAGGAATTTGAGGTTCCTGGCGTTGTTCACGAGCGCGGATTTCGTGATTCTCGCAGACGAATTCAGCAGACTCAACCCGAAGACCGTGTGTGTGTCTACCCGGCACTTCTCGAAAGTGACTGTGATAGTCCTCTGTAGGGTGAGGCTCTTGTTCTGATCTTCCACCCGAATCCCCAGGGCCCCGTTCGTGAGCACCAAGACATCTATGAATGTGTCTGTCGCGAGGCCATGCGGGGTTTCGCCGGACCCCAGGAGGAAGGAGTAGTAGCTCTCGGCGGCCTGCCTCGCGAACCCGGCATTCATGAGGTAGGCCTCGATGCCACCAAAGGCGGCGTGGCCAGACCCTATCGGTATATCGCCGTTGCCGCAGGCGACCATCTGGATCCCATCGGCTCCCGACAGCGCTGAGTTCGATATGACGTCCGTCTTGTCCACGCGCAAGATCAGCTCGCCATCCGGTGTCGCCAGGCCCGAGGCCGCCTCGGCGTACACGCCTCCGCCACCGCCGATCGGGAAGCCGATGGAGTTGTTGTCAGCGAGCGTGGTGCAGTGGATCGAGAGGACGGTGGGCACCCCTGCGCAGGCGGCGTCTGCTGCCCCCAGTCCGGGGTGAGCGAGGGCTGCGATGCCGCCGCCGAAGGCTGACGCGTTGTTCTTGGAGACCAGCACAAGAGCGGTTCCGCCAGCGAGCCGGAGCCTGCCGTTCGCGACGAGGATGCCCCCGCCCCCCATGAACGCGCCGGCGCCCAGGCTCTTATTCCCCGAGATGGTGTTCTGGACTCCGGTCAGGATCGCACCGCATTCGACGCTGGCCCCGCCTCCACCTTGGGAGGCCGTGTTGTCAGCCAACAGCGTGTCCCGTCGGATCGTCGTGTTGGCCAGAGCATCGGAGTGGATCCCACCACCATTCCGACCGGCTGTGTTCTTCTTGATGATGATGTTCGGCCCGCGGAACTCGACTTCTGTGAGCCCGACCATCGCGACTCCACCGCCGTTGTGCTGGGCGGTGTTCTCCTCGATCATGTTCTTCTCCAGGAAATGTCCCATGGTGCGAGCCCCCTGCAGGTAGATGGCACCTCCACTCCCGTCAGCCTTGGTGAGATCCGTCCCGGAAGTGCGGAAGGCCCGATTCTCGCGGAACTCGTTGTTGTCGAGCCTGAAGGAGTAGCCCCCGTTGAGTCCCCCCGGCGAAGGGGAGGGGAGTGCTTCCCGACTCGAAACCAGTACGGCGCCACCGCTACCCCCGAAGGCGTTGTTCCGCTTGAAGGTGTTGAAGCTCATTCGAAGAGTGAGCGTGGAGGGGGTCCGCGGGAAATATGCAGTCGGCGGAGGACTCATCTGCTGCGTCCCCACGCAGGCCAGGCCGCCACCTCCGAGCGATCCCGACGTGTTGTCCTCGAACACGTTGTCGAAGACGATCGCCGGGGAGTCGAGAATGAACACTCCCCCACCCATCGTCGGCGACTGGTTTTGCCGGAAGAGGTCGCCAGGGCCGACTGTGATCTGCGGTATCCCGACGACCCGGACTCCGGCGCCGCGGGACGCGCCCCCCTTCTCAATGATGAGGTTCGCGACCTGGGTTGGGCCAGCAGTGATGTCGAAGGCCGGCTGGGCCAAGCTCCCGGCCTGGACTATGACGAGGCGGAACTCTCCGTCGATCTTGACGGACTTGGGGACCACGACGTTCTCGATGTATGTGCCGCGGCAAACGAAGACTGTCCCCCCGGAGGGCACCGCGTTGACGGCCCCTTGGATAGTGAGGAAGAGCGGAGGAGGGCAATTGGGAATGGGCTTGTTGTCGACGAACACCATGACCTGAGCCCAGGCGGGGCCGGTCAGCATGCCCATGAGGAGAAAGGTCCCGGCCGACACGATTATGCGTCCCATAGTCGAATACCTCCGGGGGTTTGACCCCTCCCGCGTGCATGACACCATTCCGCCCCACCATCGCCTACAGCCACAGTGAGGGACCGCGGCTGACTACTCCCCCGAGGGAGCTCCGGCTAAACCCGCCGGGAGCCCTCCGTGCCGTGAGGCCCGCCTCCGAAACGGCGACCGAGCATTTCAGAGACCTCCCGGGCGCGACATGGACAATCGCACCGAACGCCCGGCGTAACCCCTACGGGGACCAAGATGCGGGAGTCTCAAGTGTGGCGGCTCGCTGTGAGGGCCTCGCGAGGTCCGCGACCAGCCTCAGCACACGCCGTGCTGTCATGCGTCGCTCGCCCTCGGACGGCGCGCCCCTCATGCGGCGCATACTCGCCGTCCATGAGCCGCTGGCGCAACTGGGCGACTGTCCGGGTCAGAGCGCGCCCGACCGTCTTCTCATTCACCCCCAATGGCCCTGCCAACTTGGCCAGCGGAAGCCCGTCGTAGAACCGCCCCTTGACGAGCTGCCGCAGCACGGGAGCAAGCTCCTCGATCATGCGCCGGACTCGCTCCTCATCGCCTGGGCGCCATGGCCTGCCTGGGGCCGTCGGGGGAGTTGGGTCAACGTAGCCGGGGTCCGGTCGCCCCTGGCGCCGGACGGGCGAGGTGAACTGGAGTCGGAGTCCGACCTCGTGCCCTCTGCGGCTGGCCCGCGAGCGCTGGCTCGCCCGGCGGTAGGCGTCGGCGCGCCTCCAAGCGGCCTGGCGGGCGTCGGCCGGGGGCGGATGCCCGTTCAAGCCCTTCTTCGCGCCGGGGAATCCGAGAAGGAACTCCAGAGCTCCGACCACTGCCCAGCCGTGCATCTCTTCCCAGTCCTCACGCCGGCACCCAATCTTCCGCGCCCTGTAGAAGCCCCGGAGATGCGCGAACGCTTCGTCCGCGATGCGAAGGACCTCGGCGTCGCTCGGAGGCTCAAGGGGGCTCATCTCACGCCCCCGTCCGAGGCGAGCCTACTTCCTGTCTCACTCTCTCCCGCTGGCCGCGATCCTGGCCGGACTGCGGCCGGGCGTGCCGTCCGGGAGGAGCGAGCCCTCCCGAGCGACACGGGTCGGGCTGACGAGATTCGCGACGGAACCCTGGAGGGAATCACCCCAAGCCTCCCCGAGTTTCCCCGCTACCCTACCGCGGACTCAGGCGGCAGGCAACCGCCCTCACGACGATCCGGGCAGCCGTGGACCGGCGCTTGAGCTGTCGGAAGCGGACGGGGATGATGCTCGCCCCCGTGACCGCGATCCGGCTGCTCGTCATCGCCTCGCTCGCGGGAACGCTGGTCCCCGCTCGGGCGCAGGACGCGGCGGATCCCTCGTCGCTCGAGGCCGCCGCCCGGCGCACCCTCGCGGCGCTCCTCGGCGAGGCGCGCGCGAACGCGGCCCGGAAGGGGCCGGAGCGGCTCGCGGGGGACGCGCTGGCCGACGCCTACCTCCGCCGGGCCGCGGGCGCGCTCGCCGAACGGCTCGCGGCCGGGCCCGCGGCGGCTGAGGAGGCGCGGGAGCTGCGGGGCTTCCTCGTCGGGCTCGGCACCTTCATGGACCCGAACGGGGCCCTCGCCCGGGACCCCCGCGCGGCGCTCGCGCTCGGGCCCGTCGAGTCGGAGGCCGAGCGGGCCGAGCGCGTGAGGGTCCGCGGAACCCCCTCGATCCGGGGACGCGAGGACTGGACGGCCCACTTCTGGATCTCGGCGGCGCTCCGCGGCCTCGCGGGGGCGGGGTTCGCCGAGTCGGTCGGGATCCGCAAGGAGGTCGAGGACGCCGGGGTGCCGGGCAAGGGCTTCTCGCTCGGGGACCTCTGCGCCGACCTGGCCGGGATCGAGTTCGCGGGGCGTCTCCTCGAGGGGGGCGCGCCGCTCGCCTCGGCCCGGGCGCTCGCAGCGTCGGGCCGGCACGCCGACTGGATGCCCGAGGCGCGGGACCTCCCCGAGGGGCTCGACGCGGCCGCCGTCGCCGCGCGGTTCGGGGGCGAGCGCGACGAGAGGATGCGGCGGGAGGTGGCCAACCTCCGCGAGCGGATCCGCGGCGCCCCCGGCCACGCGCGGGCGGCCGCGCCGCCGAAGGAGGAGCCGGGTCTCGCCGCGCGGTACCCCGGCGACCGCGGGATCGGCCGCGACCCGGCGGTGCTCCTGCACGAGGACTTCGAGCCGCCGGGGTTCCGCTCCCGCTGGGACGACCTCGGCGCGCATCCCGAGACCCTCTCCGTCGTCGAGAGGTCCGACGCGCCCGAGGAGGTCGCCCACGGGGAGCGCTCCCTCCGGATCACCGCGACGCTCGGCCGGGACACGGGGGGCCACCTCTTCAAGCGGTTCGTCCCGGGCCGCGACGCGCTCTTCGCCCGCTTCTACGTCCGCTTCGACCCGGGCTGCGACCACGTCCACCACTTCGTGCACCTGGTCGCCGAGGCGACGGAGGCACGGTGGCCGAGCGGGGGCGCCGGGGAGAGACCCGCGGGCGACCAGAAGTTCTCGACCGGCCTCGAGCCCTGGTCGGGCTGGGGGAAGCTCCCGGCGCCGGGGGCCTGGCACTTCTACTCGTACTGGCACGAGATGAAGCGCGCGCCGGACGGGAAGTTCTGGGGGAACTTCTTCGACCCCGATCCTCCGGTCCCGATCGAGGCGGGCCGGTGGACCTGCTGCGAGATGTCGCTCCGGGCAAACGACCCGCCCGAGGCGGCGAACGGCGAACAGGCCTTCTGGGTGGACGGGAAGCTCGCGGGCCGCTTCGGCGGGATCCGGTGGCGGACCGACGCGCGCCTCAAGGTGAACGCCTTCTGGCTCCTCTTCTACGTGACCGACCACTCGGCCAAGCGCTCCCGCGTGAACCGGGTCGCCTTCGACGACGTGGTGGTCGCCGAGCGTTACATCGGGCCCCGGGCCGAGGCGGGGAGAAGCCCCGTGCGCGAGGGGAGATAATCCGGACCGATCCGGTCCGGGATCTGATACACTGCCGGGGGGCGGTTCTCCCGCCTCCCTGGTTCCTCTCCATGGCCGACATCCCGAGAGACGCGGCGGGCGCCGTCGCCGGGGACACGCTCCGGGTCCTCTTCCTCGAGGACTCCGAGGACGACGTCGAGCTGACGGTCCGGGGGCTCCGCCGCGATCTCGGTCCCGTGAGCTTCTCGCGGGTCGAGACTCCCGAGGAGCTGCGGCGGGCGGCTTCGCTCGGCCCGTGGGATCTCGTCATCTCCGACCACAGCATGCCGCGTCTCACCCTCGGCCTGGCCGTCGAGGGATTGCGAGGCGGGGCGGCTCCGCTGCCCCCGATCCTGGTCGTCTCAGGACACCTGGACCGCTCGGTGGAGGCGGAGGCGCGCCGGGCGGGCGCGGCCGGCTGCTTCCCCAAGTCGGACCTCCCGGGCGTCGTCGCGGCTGCCGCCCGCCTGCTCGCCCCGCGCCGGGGCGCGCCGGCCGGCGCGCCGGGGCCCGCGTGGGCCGCACTCCCCGACGGCGCGCTCCGGGACGCGGCGGTGGCGGGCCGCGACGAGGCCTGGGCCGAGCTGCGCCGGCGGTTCCGCCCCGCGATCCTCTCGGGCGCGGCGCGCGGGCTGCGCGCGAGCGGCGCCCCGGTCCGGGCGGCGGAGGTGGAGGAGACGGAGTGCCGGGTCTGGGCGCGGCTCTTCGCCCGGGGCGCCCGGAACCTCCGCCTCTCGGACCCCCGTCGGGGCGGGCTGCGCGCCCGGCTCTACGGCCTCGCGGAGCGCGAGGGCTGGTCTCAGGCCCGCCGGGAGAGGCGCGGGCGCGCCGCCGGGAGCCGTCCCCCCGAGTTCCTCGCCCTCCTCCCGTCGCGGCGGGACGAGGACCCGGGGAGGGCTGTCCTCGCGGGCGAGCTGGAGGACCTCACGAGGGCCTGGCTCGCGTTCCGTCCCCGGGAGGAGGCGCGACTCCTCGAGCTGCGCGCCGCCGGACGGAGCCTCTCCGAGATCGCCGAGGAGACCGGGCACTCGCGCTCCAAGGTCCAGAGGCGGCTCGACGCCTGCGAACGGGAGCTGCGGGCGCGGCTGGCCGCTTGGGGATGGGACGCCCCGGGCCGGCGCTGATTCCGGGCGGATTCCGCGATACGCGGGTCGCCCTCCGGGCGTATCTAGGGTAGGGACCCTCGCCGCCGCGCGCTGTCGGTGTGTCGTCGGCGCGTCGCCCGCATGTTCCTCGGCATGAAATCCCCCACACTCCAGGGACGCTCCCGGCGCGTCTCGGTGTCCGCGTGAGCCTCGAGATCGAGAGCCGCGCGCGGGCGCCCGAGGGGGCGGGTCCGCGCCACGACGGGGCCTCCGCCGACGCCCTCGACCTGAGGCTCCTCCTCCAGGTCCTCACGGCCGCGCGGCGCGGCGACTTCTCGGCGAGACTCCCGCTCGAGTACTCGGGGCTCGCCCGCTCGATCGCCGAGGCCTTGAACGACATCCTCGAACGTTCGCAGCGCTTCACCGACGAGCTGGAGCGGGTCTCCGAGGCGGTGGGCAAGCAGGGGCGGTTCCAGCAGCGGGTCACCCTGGAGTCGGCCCGCGGCAGCTGGGCCGCCCGCGTCGAGTCCGTGAACGGCCTCATCGAGGACCTGGTCCGCCCCTCCACCGAGATGGCCCGCGTCATCGGGGCCGTCGCGCGCGGCGACCTCTCCCAGACCGTCCCGCACGAGATCGAGGGCCGGCGGCTGAAGGGCGAGTTCCTGCGCACGGCGCGCATCGTGAACGGGATGGTGACCCAGCTCGAGTCGTTCGCCTCGGAGGTGACCCGCGTCGCCCGCGAGGTCGGCACCGAGGGGAAACTCGGCGGCCAGGCCGAGGTGAAGGGAGTGGCCGGGACCTGGAAGGACCTGACGGACAGCGTCAACTCCATGGCCCGCAACCTCACCTCCCAGGTCCGCAACATCGCCGACGTGACGACGGCCGTCGCGCGCGGCGACCTCTCGAGGAAGATCACGGTGGACGCCAAGGGCGAGATCCTCGAGCTGAAGGAGACCATCAACACGATGGTGGACCAGCTCGGCTCCTTCGCGTCCGAGGTGACCCGCGTGGCCGGGGAGGTGGGGACCGAGGGGCGCCTGGGCGGGCAGGCCGTCGTGAAGGGGGTCGCGGGCACCTGGAAGGACCTGACCGAGAACGTGAACTCGATGGCCCGGAACCTGACCTCGCAGGTCCGGAACATCGCTGACGTGACGACGGCCGTCGCGCGCGGCGACCTCTCGAAGAAGATCACCGTGGACGTCCGCGGCGAGATCGCCGAGCTGGCCGAGACCATCAACAGCATGACCGACACCCTGGCGACGTTCGCCGAGCAGGTCACCTCCGTCGCGCGCGAGGTCGGCGTGGAGGGAAAGCTGGGCGGGCAGGCCGCGGTGAAGGGCGTCGCCGGCACGTGGAAGGACCTCACCGACAACGTCAACTCGATGGCCCAGAACCTCACCTCCCAGGTCCGCAACATCGCGGACGTGACGACGGCCGTCGCTCGCGGCGACCTCTCGAAGAAGATCACCGTGGACGTGCGCGGCGAGATCCTCGCCCTCAAGAACACCATCAACACGATGGTGGACCAGCTCGGGTCGTTCGCCTCGGAGGTGACGCGCGTCGCGCGCGAGGTCGGCACCGAGGGGAAGCTCGGCGGCCAGGCCGTGGTGAAGGGCGTCGCCGGCACGTGGAAGGACCTCACCGACAACGTCAACTCGATGGCCCAGAACCTCACGTCGCAGGTGCGCAACATCGCCGAGGTGACGACCGCCGTCGCGCGGGGCGACCTCTCCCGGAAGATCACGGTGGACGTGCGCGGCGAGATCCTCGAGCTCAAGGACACCATCAACACGATGGTGGACCAGCTCGGGTCGTTCGCCTCGGAGGTGACGCGCGTGGCCGGGGAGGTCGGGACCGAGGGGAAGCTCGGCGGCCAGGCGCAGGTGAAGGGCGTCGCCGGCACGTGGAAGGACCTCACCGACAACGTCAACTCGATGGCCCGGAACCTCACGACGCAGGTGCGGGGGATCGCGCAGGTCGTGACGGCCGTCGCGCAGGGGGACATGAAGCGCAAGCTCGTCCTCGAGGCCCGCGGCGAGATCGCCGCGCTCGCCGAGACGATCAACGCGATGACCGACACGCTGGCCGTCTTCGCCGACCAGGTGACGACGGTCGCCCGCGAGGTCGGCGTGGACGGCAAGCTCGGAGGTCAGGCCCGCGTCCCCGGGGCGGCCGGCACCTGGCGGGAGCTCACCGACAACGTGAACCAGCTCGCGGCGAACCTGACGACCCAGGTGCGCGCGATCGCCGAGGTCGCCACGGCGGTGACGGCGGGCGACCTCTCCCGCTCGATCACCGTCGGCGCGCAGGGGGAGGTCGCCGCTCTCAAGGACAACATCAACGCGATGATCCGCAACCTCCGCGACACGACCATGAAGAACACCGAGCAGGACTGGCTCAACACGAACCTCGCCAAGTTCGGCCGCATGCTCCAGGGCCAGAGGGACCTCGCCCACGTCTGCCGCCGGATCCTGTCGGAGCTGGCTCCCCTGGTCGAGGCGCAGCACGGGGCGTTCTACATCACCGAGCCGGCGGGGGACGGGAGCACCCTCGCCCTGGCCGCGGAGTACGCCTCCGTGGGGCGGGGCGCCTCCCCCGCCCGGATCGCCTTCGGCGAGGGGCTCGTCGGCCAGTGCGCCCTCGACCGCAAGCGCATCCTCCTCACCGACGTGCCCGCCGACTACGTCCGCGTGCGGTCCGGTCTCGGCGAGGCGCCGGTCGCGAGCCTCGTCGTGCTCCCCGTCCTCTTCGAGGGGAACACGAAGGGGGTCCTCGAGCTGGCCTCGTTCCGGCGCTTCAGCGACGTGAACCTCGTTTTCCTCGAGCAGCTCGCCGAGACGATCGGCGTGGTCCTGAACACGATCGCCGCCAACATGACGACCGAGCAGCTCCTCCAGCAGTCGCAGGCGCTCACCGAGCAGCTCCAGAGCCGCCAGTCGGAGCTGACCGAGACGAACATGCGCCTCGAGCAGCAGGCGCGCACGCTCGGGGAGTCCCAGGAGCTCCTCCACAACCAGCGCGAGGAGCTGCAGAAGACGAACGCCGACCTCCAGGAGAAGGCCCGCCTCCTCCTCGAGCAGAAGAGCGAGGTCGAGAGGGCCCGGCGCGCGCTCGAGGAGAAGGCCCGGCAGCTGGAACTCACGTCGCGCTACAAGTCCGAGTTCCTCTCCAACATGTCCCACGAGCTGCGGACGCCGTTGAACAGCCTCCTCATCCTCTCGCAGGTCCTCGGGGAGAACTCCGAAGGCAACCTCCACCCGAAGCAGGTCGAGTACGCCCGGACGATCCACTCCTCGGGGACGGACCTCCTCGACCTGATCAACGACATCCTCGACCTCTCGAAGATCGAGTCGGGCACCGTCGTCCTGAACGTGGGGCGCCTGTCGCTCACGGAGCTCCGCGACCACTTCGAGCGCACGTTCCGGCCGATGGCCGAGGCGCGCGGGCTCGCCTTCGGGATCACGCTCGCGGACAGGCTTCCGGAGGCCCTCCAGACAGACGCCAAGCGTCTGCAGCAGATCCTCAAGAACCTGCTCTCGAACGCCTTCAAGTTCACCGAGGCGGGCCGGGTGGACCTCCGGATCTTCCCGGCGCGGGAGGGCTGGTCGCCGGGCCACGAGACGCTCGGCCGCTCGGGCGAGGTGGTGGGCTTCTCGGTGACCGACACGGGGATCGGGGTCCCCGAGGACAAGCAGCAGATCATCTTCGAGGCCTTCCAGCAGGTGGACGGGACCACGAGCCGCCGCTACGGAGGGACGGGCCTCGGCCTCTCGATCAGCCGGCAGAACGCCAAGCTCCTCGGCGGGGAGATCCGCCTCGAGAGCCAACTCGGCGAGGGGAGCACCTTCACCCTCTTCGTCCCCGCGATCTACACGGGGGCGCCGAAGGTCCGGTGGACGGCGGGGGCCCCCGTCGCGGCGGCTCCCGCGCCCGCCGTGGAGACCGCCGTCCTCGCCGGCGCACTGTCCTCCGCGCCGGCCGCGCGACCGGGCGCGGGCGCCGACGATCGGGAGTCGCTCCGGCCGGGGGACTGGGTGCTCCTGGTCGTCGAGGACGACCCCGCGTTCGCGAGCGCCCTCCTGGACCTCGGCCGCGAGGCCGGCTTCAAGGGCGTCGTGGCCGGGACGGCGGCGGAGGCGATCGAGATGGTGGAGCGCACCCGGCCCTCGGCGATCACCCTGGACCTCAGGCTCCCGGACGCCGACGGGCGCACCGTCCTCAGGCGCGTGACCGACGACCCGGCCACGCGCCACATCCCGGTGCAGATCGTCTCGGTGGACGAGACGGCCGGCGACGACGGGATCTCGCTCGGGGCGCTGGCGGTGCTCAAGAAGCCCGCGCCGAAGGAGGCCCTCGTCGAGGCCCTCGACGGCCTGCGGGAGTTCGTGGAGAGACGCGCGAGGAAGCTGCTCGTGGTCGAGGACGACCCCGTCCAGCGTCGCGCCATCGTCGAGGCCTTCGACCCGTCGGACGTGGCGGTGACCGAGGCGGCGACGGGAGCCGAGGCGATCGAGGCCATGCGCCGGGCGCACTTCGACGGGATGGTCCTCGACTTGAAGCTCCCCGACATCTCGGGCTCGGACCTCATCCGGAAGATCCACTCGGAGCTCGGGTTCCGCGCTCCGCCCGTCGTCGTCCACACGGCGAAGACCCTCGCCGAGGAGGAGGAGCGGGAGCTCCGGGCCGCCACCCAGGCGATCGTCACGAAGGACCCGCGCTTCCCCGACCGGCTGCGCCAGGAGACGGCCTGGTTCCTGCAGCGCGTGAAGGAGGACCTGCCCCGGCCGATCCGCCGCGCCCTCGGGGAGCCCGGGCGGCCCGACCCCGCTCTCTCGGGCAAGAAGATCCTCATCGTGGACGACGACCTCCGGAACATCTTCGCTCTCACGGCGGTCCTCGGCCGGTTCCAGATGCAGGTCGCCTACGCGGCCCGCGGCGCCGAGGGCATCGCCGTCCTCCAGAAGATGCCCGACATCCACGTCGTCCTCATGGACATCATGATGCCGGAGATGGACGGCTACGAGACGATCCGCGCGATCCGGAGCGACGCGCGGTTCCGCGACCTCCCGATCATCGCCCTCACGGCCAAGGCGATGAAGGGGGACCGGGAGAAGTGCCTCGAGGCCGGGGCGTCGGACTACATCAGCAAGCCCGTGGACCTCCACCGGCTGCTCTCGATGCTGAGGCTATGGCTGTCCAAGTGAGCCCCACGCCCGCCGCCGAGCCGATCCCCTCCCGGGACGCCGTCTCCGGACGGGCGAGCCTCCTCCTCGTGGACGACCAGCCCGAGGGTCTGCTCGCCCTCGAAGCGATGCTCGAGGGCCTCGGCCAGAACCTCGTGAAGGCCCGTTCCGGCGCGGAGGCGCTGCGGGCGCTCGCCGGGGAGGACTTCGCCCTGGTGCTCCTGGATGTCCGGATGCCCATCATGGACGGGCTCGAGACGGCCCGGAGGATCCGCGAGCTCGAGCGGTCGCGGGACACGCCGCTCATCTTCGTCACCGCCGCGAACGACAACGACACCCGCGTGATCCAGGGCTACGCGCTCGGGGCCGTGGACTACATCGTGAAGCCGGTGATCCCGGAGATCCTCCGGTCCAAGGTCTCGGTCTTCGTCGAGCTCGCGCGCAAGACGGAGCTCGTCCGCCGGCAGGCGCGGGAGATGCAGAGGCTGAACGAGAGCCTCCGGAGCCAGGTGGCGCGGCTCGAGCGCGCCGAGCGGGAGATCCGGACCCTGAACGCCCGCCTCGAGCGCCGGGCCGAGGAGCTGCTGGCGGTGAACCAGGAGCTGGAGGCCTTCTCCTACTCCGTCTCGCACGACCTCCAGGAGCCGCTCCGCGGGATTGACGGGTTCACCCAGGCGCTCGTCGAGGACTGGGCCGGGACGCTCGGCGCCGAGGGCCAGGACCAGCTCCGGCGGGTGCGGGCGGCCGCCCAGAGGATGGGACAACTGATAGACGACCTGCTCCAGCTCTCGCGCGTGACCCGGGCGGAGCTCACGCCCGTCCCGGTGGATCTCTCGGCACTCGCGCGGGAGGTCGCCGAGGAGCTCCGGGAGCGCGACCCCGGCCGATCGGTGGAGTTCCGCATCCCGGACGGGATGGCGGCCCGGGGCGACCCCCGCCTGCTGCGGCAGGTCCTCCAGAACCTCCTGGGGAATGCCTGGAAGTTCACGTCCCGCCGCCCGGAGGCGGTGATCGAGGTCTCGGCCACCCCCGGCGACGGCGGGGCCACCTACGCCGTCCGGGACAACGGCGTCGGGTTCGACCGGAACTTCGTCGGGAAGCTCTTCCGCCCGTTCCAGAGGCTCCACCTCCGGAGGGATTTCGCGGGCTCGGGCGTGGGGTTGGCGACGGTCCAGCGGATCGTGCGGCGGCACGGAGGGCGCGTCTGGGCGGAGGGGGAGGTCGGCCGTGGGGCCGCCTTCCACTTCACCCTGCCGTCGGCCCCGCCGGAGGGGGCCCCGTGAAGAGCTCCCCGGACCGCTCCGTCCGGGTGCTCCTCCTCGAGGACTCGGAGGACGACGCCCTCCTCGTCGCGAGGCGGCTCCGCGAGGAGCTGGGGGAGTTCTTCTGGCGCCGGGTCGAGACCCTCGACGGCTTCCGGGGCGCTCTCGAGGAGGGGACCTGGGACCTCGTCCTCTCGGACCACTCGATGCCGGGCCTCGCGCCGACCGACGCGCTCGCCCTGCTCTCCGGCCGCGGCCTCGCGACGCCGTTCCTGATCGTCTCGGGCCACATGAGCGAGGCGGAGGCCGGCGAGGCGCTGCGGCGGGGGGCCCGGGCCGTCGTCCCGAAGGCGGACCTCGCGCGGCTCGGGCCGGCGGTGAGGGGCGCCCTCGCGAGCACGCCGGAGCCCGCGCCGGCGGGACGCGCGACCCGCGCGAATGGGCGGGCGCTGCTCCCGCCGCGGAGCGAGGCCATGCGGGAGGCCGTGGACGTCGCGCGCCGCGCGGCGCCGCTCTCGTGCCACGTGCTCGTCACCGGGGAGAGCGGGACGGGCAAGGAACTGATCGCGCACCTCATCCACGCCGAGTCGCCCTACTCGGCGGGCCCGTTCGTCCCCGTCCACTGCGGGGCGATCCCGGAGACCCTCCTCGAGTCGGAGCTGTTCGGCCACGCCCGGGGCTCCTTCACGGGCGCGATGCGGGACCGGCCCGGCCTCTTCGAGGCGGCGGAGGGGGGCACGCTCTTCCTGGACGAGATCGGCGAGGTGCCCCCCTCGGTCCAGGTGAAGCTGCTCCGGGCCCTCCAGGAGCGCGAGGTGCGCCGGGTCGGGGAGAACAACTCGCGGACCGTGAACACCCGGATCGTCGCCGCCACGAACCGCGACCTGGCCGTGGAGGTGGAGGCGGGCCGGTTCCGCCGCGACCTCTACTACCGCCTGAAGGTGATCGAGGTGCGCGTCCCGCCGCTCCGGGACCGGCCGGAGGACATCCTGCCGTTGGCGCTCGACCGGATCGCCGAGGCGGCCTGGCGGCTCCGCGGCCGGGGCCTCGAGATCTCGCCGGCGGCCGCCGAGAGGCTGCACGCCCATCCCTGGCCCGGGAACGTCCGGGAGCTCGAGAACGCCGTCGAGCGCGCCGTCGCCCTCGCCCGCGGTCCGCGCATCGAGGTGGACGACCTGCCCGAGGAGATCCGGCGGGCGGCCCCGGCCCCGACCGGCCCGACGGCCGACGGTCGCCCGGGAGCCGTGCGCACCCTCGCGGAGGTCGAGCGGCAGTGCATCCTCGAGGCGCTCGGCCGCACCGGCGGCAACCGGCGCCGCGCCGCGGAGCAGCTCGGCATCGGGACCGCGACGCTCTACCGCAAGCTCAAGCTCTACCGCGGGCCGGGGACGGCGCCCCCGCCGGGCCCGTAGAGCGGCCGGTCGGGGTGGCGGGCGGCTTCCGACGGCCCTCGGCTTTCCCGCCGGTCCACCCGCCACCCCGATCACCGACCTTCCCAGGATCTGCGCCCGCCTGTCCGGCCCCTCGCCTGCGACGGGCGGGGTCGCCCTGGGTAGGAGCAATTCGCAGGCCGGGCCGGGAGGCCCCCGCAGGGGCGGCGGGACGCCCGCAAGCGCCCGGACCGTCCACGGTCGGCTCTCAGGCCGAGAGGTCGCCGGTCAGGCTGATCGAGAGGGATCCGGGGCGGCTTCGCGGGTAGGATCCTCCGCGTGAGGCGTTCCGGTTTCTTGCTTGCAACGACGGTGGGGCTCCTCGCCTCGGCCGGTTGCGCGTCGGTCGGGGAGGAGGGCGGGCGCGCGCGACTCGTCCTCCGCTCCGAGGCGGCCGTCGCGCAGGTCCTCACGCAGGATGAGGAGGAGGACGCCTTCTACCGTCCGCCCGAGAAGCCGAGGCGACCGATCGCGCCCGGCCCAGGGCCGGAGCTCTCGGGGACGAAGAGCGCAGCGGACGCCGAGGGCGAGCCGCGCCCGGAGCGACGGCTCTCGATCGGGGCCGCCTACCTCCGGACCGACGAGATGGAAGGCTCCTACTTCGCGGGCGAGTACGAGTTCGGGCTCGGCAAGGGCTTCACCCTCTCGGTCCGGGGGGACGGGTTCCGATACGGCTGGGACAACGGGGTGGACCTCGCCCCCGGGGACCGGCGCGAGGAGCGGGAAGGCTGGGGTACGGGCGTGGGGTTCGAGCTCCGGCTCTACGTCCTCGGCGTCGCCCTCGACGGGCTCTCGATGGGGTTCGGGGGCACCCTCGCGCCCGTCGCTCGCTGGACCTCGCGGGACGACCGGGACAAGAGCGGCGCGTTCGGGGACGAGGAGATCGAGGAGAGCCGGAGCGTCCTCGCGGAGACCCACCTCTCCGTCGGCTACTCCTTCGAGCTCGTGCGGGGCCTCTCGGTCACTCCCGCCGCCATCGCGGGGGCCATGAACCCGGGAGACGAGGCCGTGAGCTACGCCGGCGCGGGGCTCTGGGTCTCGTACCGGTTCTGAGGTGGCCCGATCGGTGCCGGTCGGCGTGCTCCTCCTGGGCCTCGGCGCGCCGGCCCCGGCCCAGGAGGCGCCGCTCCCGCCTCCGGACATCCAGCGGCTCGTCGCCGAGTGCGTGGCGGCGGCTCCGGCCGACCGGCCCGCGATCCTCGAGCGGCTGCGGCCCGCGGACCTCATCCAGGGGTCCGACGTGAGGATCTGGGTCGGGCGGATTCTCGGCGAGATCCAGAAGCGCCCCCGTCCCGTGGGAAAGAATCCCACGACCCTCTCGCACCCCGAGTTCCCGATGCGCTACGCGATGCTGGGGACACCCAAGCCCGGCGACGCGGTGCTGATCTACCTGCACCGCTGCGGGACCGACGCCGCGACGAACGACCGCGGCTGGGGGCTGGCCAAGTCCATGGGGCCGGGCATGGGGCTCCCCGTCACGCTGGCGCCGCGGGTGTTCGACGACACGGCCCTCGTCGGCTGGGCGGAGGAGCGCGCGGCCGTGGCGGTCGCCGCGATGCTCGACGAGGTGAAGCGCGCCCCGCGCGTGGACACGAACCGCGTCTACCTCGGCGGCTACGCGATGGGCGGCTACGCCACGCCGCAGGTCGCGGCCGTGCTCGCCGACCGCCTCGCCGCCTGCTTCGCGTTCGCCGGGGGCGCGCCGCCCGAGGCGCCCGTCGAGAACCTGCGCAACACCCCCCTCGCGGTGCACATCGGGGACCAGGACACCGGCGACGGCCGCCTCGACGCGACTCGCGCGCTGCGCGACCGTCTCGCGGCGCTGCGGGGCGAGGACCCGACGGGCTACGAGGCGGTCCACCGGGAGTACCCCGGGGTCGGCCACTCGCTCCCGTCCTCGGCGCACCCGGAGGTCGGCGCGTGGCTCAAGACGAAGAGGCGCGATCCGTATCCGAAGACCCTCGTCTGGCGCCCGACCTCCTCGCGGTTCCGCCACTTCCACTGGCTCTGGGCCGGGCCGGGCGTCGAGGGGCGCATCCGAGCGCGCGTCGCCGGCCCGAACCGGATCGAGGTCGAGGCGACCGCCGGGGCCGCGCTGACGGTCTTCTTGAACGACCGGATGGTGGACCTGAGGAAGCCCGTGGTCGTGAACCTGAACGGCGCCGAGCGGTGGAACGGGGTCGTCGGCCACAGCCTCACCGCCCTCGTCGAGACCCTGGCGGCGAAGGAGGACCCCGAGATGTACTTCACGGCGCGCGTGGACCTGCGCTGACCTCGTGCCGAGTCGGAGGCGCTCAGTGACCGACGCGCGCTTCCAGCCACGAGTCGAGCGCCTCTAGGACCCCCGCCGCGAACCCGCGTCCGCTCGTCCCGGCCGGCTCCAGGCGATGCCCGGCTCCCGGCACGACCTGCACGCTCACGTCGCGAGTCCCGCGCCGGAGGGCCCTCTCCATGCGTCCGGCGTTCTCGGCGGGGTCCACGAACGGGTCCTTCTCCCCGAAGAGCGCCAGGACGGGGCAGGAGACCTGCTCCAGCACGGGCTCGGCCGCGTGATCCATGATCAGAGCCAGATGGCGCAGGAGTCGGCAGACCTCGCCGACGTCGAGTCCGGGAGGGATGACGCTCCGGAACCAGGGCCGGTCCGAGGCCGCGTCCAGCAGGCGGGCGACGCCCGTCGGCTCGACCGTCCCCCCTCGGGCGAGGTCGTGGAGGGCCCGCTTGAGCGCCACCGCCTCCCCGGCCGCCGTCTCGTCGAAGCCGGCCGCCCGCAGGCGGTGTCGGGTGCTGGACAGGTCCTGCTCGGCGGGCGTCTCCGCCGAACCCGCCAAGATCACGAGGAAGGCGATCTCGCGTGGGCCCGCAGAGGCCGCCAGGGGGGCGATCCAGCCTCCCTGGCTGTGCCCGCAGAGTCCCACGCGATCGGCCCGGATGTCCGGCCGGGCACGGAGAAGGGCCGCCAGCGCCCGGACGTCGTCGGCACGCTCCTGGAACGTCTCGCGCGACCAGTCTCCCGTGGATCCCCCCGCGCCACGCTTGTCGTAGCGGAGCACCGCGAACCCCCGTTCGAGCCAGTGCCTCGCTAGGTCGGCGTACAGCGGGAACTCCCGGCTGGCGGGCCCCGAGCCCGGCACGATCACGATCGCGGGGTGCGGTCCCGGACCGGGCGGGACCTCCAAGACTCCGGCGAGGGTGACGTCCCCGACCCGGACCGCCACCTCCTCCCGCGAGGGGGCCCCCGCTCCCGCGCAGCCGGACGGCCCGAGGGAGACCCCCGCGAGGGACGCGACGAGGACCCCGGCCAGACGGTCGGCCCCGGAAGCCACGCGAGCCCCTATCCGGCCGGACGGGCGCACCGGAAGCCGACGTCGCGTCGCCTCGCCTCGAGGCCCTTCCCCGCCTCGCCGCCTGCGGGCGGGAGCCGCCAGCGGTTCGAGGCCCGCGCGTGCTCGATCGGGAGGTACCACGACCCGCCCCGCAGGACCCGCCAGCCCGCGCCCTCGCGGACCGGGTCCTGCGCGCCGTCGCGCCCGGCGTAGGCCCTCGTGTCGTAGGCGTCCGCGCACCACTCCCAGACGTTCCCCGCCAGGTCGGCCGCGCCGCAGGCGCTCCGTCCGTCGGGGAAGGACCCGCGGGAAGTCGTCCTCGCCTGGACGCTCCCGAGCCCCGCCATCGTCTCGCGCCAGCGCGCGAGCGGCGTCGCCGCGACGACGACGTGGGCGTCCGCGCAGTTGGCGCGCGCCGCGTCGGCCGCGTCCCCCCAGGGGTAGCGCCGCCCGTCCGCGCCCCGCGCCGCCGCCTCCCACTGGGCCTCGGACGGGAGCGCGAGCCCCGCCCAGGAGGCGTAGGCCCACGCGTCGTACCAGTCCACGCCGACGACCGGCCTCTCGGGGTCCGACCAGCCCGGCTCGCCCGCGAAGGCGGGGGCGTGGTCCTTGCCGGGCGGCTCGTCCGCGCGGCAGCGGGCATGGGGGTCGGGCGCCGCCGCGAGCCACGCGAGGAACTTGCCGTAACGCTCGTTCGTCACCTCGTCCCGGTCCATGGTGAACGCCGAGAGCCTCACGCGGTGGGCGGGGCGCTCCGACGGGCGGCCCCCGTCGTCCCCGCACGGGTAGGTCCCCGCCTCGACGCGCAGGAGGACCGCCCCGTCGGCGACGTTCACGAGGAGCGGCCGCCCCGCGTCGTCGGCGCCGGCCGCGGCGAGGCCGTCGGGCAGCGCCCGGGCTTTCTCGCGGAGCGCCGCGGCCCCGGCGTGGCCGGGCGAGACCTCGGCCACGCGGTCGAGGCACCGCTCCGCCTCCCGGTTCGAGCCCCGCGAGGCCGCCGCGCGCGCGGCCGCCAGCGCCTCGCGGGCGGCCGAGAGGTCCCGCTCGAGGCCGGCGAGCCCCGCGGGGGCGGGGACCTCCGCGGACTCCCGGAGGCGCCGGGCCCCGGCCTCGGCCTCGTCCCAACGCCCTTGCCGGAGCGCCTCGGCGGCGGCGGCGAGAGTCGCCTCGGCCTCGCGGGCCGCCTCTTCGGCTCGGCGCTTCGACTCCTCGGCGAGACGCGCCGCCTCCTCCGCACGCCGCGACTTCTCCTTCGCCTCCTCGGCGAGGCGTTCCTCCCGGCGCGCCGCCTCCTCCTTCTCGAGCCGCTCGCGCTCCCGGGCCTCGTCGGCCGCGCGGGCGGCGGCCCCGGCGGGGTCGGGGGCCGAGTCCGGGGAAGGGGTCGCGGCCGAGGAAGAGGCGGGCGCCGGAGCGGGGGCCGGCGGGAGGGCGGTGGCCGTCGCGGGTGGCGAGGGGGGAACCTCAGCCGCGGGCGCCCCCGCGGGGGCCCCCGCGGGAGTGACGGCGACGCCCGACGGGGCGGCCGGCGGGGGCCCCGCCCCGCCCCGCCCGCCGAAGAGGGCGAAGGCGGCGGCGACGAGGGCGACGAGCCCCGCGGCGGCGGCGAGTGGCGTCCGGGAGCGCCGGGTGGCGGCGGTCGGGGGCGCGGGCGCCGGGGTGCCGCCCTTGTGCACCAGGAACGTCTCCCCGCGGCCGAGCGGTCGGACCGTGGACGGCGTCGGCTCTTCCTGGAACCGCACGCGGGCGCGGGTGCCGGGCGAGACCATCGTCGTCCCGGTCCCGGAGGGCGCGGGGGGGAAGTTCGCGAGCAGCCGCTCGATCCCGCGCCCGAGGTCCGCCGCCGTCGCGGGCCTCTGCCCCGGGTCGTTCGAGAGGAGGGCCAGGACGAGTGCCCGAGTCCCGTCGGAGAGGTCGGGGCGGCGGGCCTTCGGATCGGGAGCGCCCTGCCGGAGCCTCTGCCCGATCAGCGCGAGCGGCGTGTCGCCGACGAAGGCCCGCTCCCCGGTGAGCAGCTCGTAGAGGGTGACCCCGAGGCTGTAGAGGTCCGAGCGGTGGTCCACGGGCTTCGCGTCGAGCTGTTCGGGGGCCATGTAGGCGGGAGTCCCCAGGAGCTGTCCCGAGCGGGTGAGCGTGGTCACGCCCTCGAGGCCCTTCGCGAGGCCGAAGTCCATGACCTTCACGACGCCCCGCTGGTCGAGCATCAGGTTCCCGGGCTTGATGTCGCGGTGGACGAGCCCCGCTTCGTGGGCGACGGCGAGCCCGCGGGCGGCCTGGAGGATCAGCTCGAGCGCGTCCCGCTCGGGCAGTGCCCCGCCCTCCTCGATCAGCTGGTCCAGGTTGGACCCGCGGACGTACTCCATCGAGATGTACGGGGCGCCGTCCACGGTGCCCACGTCGAAGACCTGGACGATGTTGGGGTGGGAGACGCGGGC
>JAKEIC010000323.1 GCA_022614695.1 Planctomycetales bacterium
AGGCAGAACGCCGATACCGAGATGAAGGTGTTCATCGGCAGCATGTGCGCGAAGGTCTCCACGTGGTAAGGATCGGCGTAGCGCCGCGGCATGCCGCCCACGCCCAGGATGTGCATGGGGAAGAAGACGAAGTTCAGGAAGACGAAGGTCAGCGCGAAGTGGAGCTTCCCCCAGCGGTCGTCCATGTGGCGGCCGAACATCTTCGGGTACCAGTGGTAGACCGCCGCGAAGATCCCCATGAGGGAGCTGGAGAAGAGCACGTAGTGGATGTGCGCGACGATGTAGTAGGTGTCGTGGATGTAGATGTCCACCGGGGTCGCCGCCATGAAGATCCCCGAGAGTCCCCCGATGATGAACATCGAGACGAACGCGATGGCGAACAGCATCTGCGCCGTGAACTGGATCCGCGCCCCGACCATCGTGGAGATCCAGTTGAAAACCTTGATGGCGGAGGGCAGCCCGATGAGGAGCGTGTTGACCATGAAGGCGGCGCCGAGCGCCGGGTTCATGCCGCTCTGGAACATGTGGTGGCCCCAGACGATGAACCCGAGCCCGGCGATCCCGGCGATCGCGATGACCATCATGTGGTAGCCGAAGAGCGGCTTGCGGGAGAAGGTCGAGATGATGTCCGAGACCATGCCCATGGCGGGCAGGATCATGATGTAGACGGCCGGGTGGGAGTAGAACCAGAAGAGGTGCTGCCAGAGGAGCGGCTGCCCGCCGCCCGGGCCGGCCGGGGTGTTGTTCACGACGAGCCCGCGCGGGATGAAGAAGCCCGTGCCGACCGTCCGGTCGAGGATTTGCAAGATCAACGCCGCCGTGAGGACCGGCAGCGCGAAGGCCTGCAGGATCGCCGTGATGAAGAGGGACCAGGTCGCCATGGGCATCCGCCACATCGTCATCCCAGGCGCCCGGTGCTTGATGATCGTCGTGATGTAGTTGACCGAACCGAGGAGCGACGAGAGCCCCACGCAGACGAGCGACAGGAGCCAGAGCGTCTGCCCGAGGTGGCTCCCGGGCGCCGCGCTCTCGACGCTCGCGAGCGGGGGGTAGCTCGTCCAGCCGGCCTGACCCGCCCCGCCCGAGACGAAGAACGAGGTCACGATGATGAGGAACGCGGGGACCATGGTCCAGTACGACATCATGTTGATCTTCGGGAAGGCCATGTCCCGCGCCCCGATCTGAAGCGGGATCAGGAAGTTCGCCCACGCCCCGAGGAGCATCGGGATGATCACGAAGAAGATCATGATGGTGGCGTGCATGCTCACCATCATGGTGTAGAACTCGGGCGGCATGCGGCTCCCCTGGTCGGCCCAGAGGAGGCGCCCCACGATCGGAATCTCCTTCCACGGGAACCCGAGCTGCCAGCGCACCCCCATCGCGAGCCCGCCGCCGATCAGGAGGAACAGGAACGAGGACATCAGGAACTGCTTGCCGATCATCTTGTGGTCGGTCGAGAAGACGTACTTCCGGATGAACGACAGCTCGTGGTGCTCGGAGTGCTCGCCGCCGTGCCCCGAGTCCGCCGACGGGTGGGCTTCGCTCATCGCGTCGCCTCCTGCTCCTGCCAGGTCTTGGTGAGCCAGGCCTGGAACTTCTCGGGGCTCTCGACCGTGATCCGGCCCTTCATCTTGTAGTGGCCCCAGCCGCACAGCTCCGCGCACACGAGGTCGAAGACCCCCTCCTCGGTGGACTTCCACCAGACCGGGATCTCGACCCCGGGCACCGCGTCCTGCTTCACCCGGAAGTTCGGGAGGAAGAAGCTGTGGAGCACGTCCTGGGCCTTGAGGAGGATCTTCACCGGGACCCCGACGGGCACGTGCAGCTCGTTCACCGTCTGCACGTCGTCCACGGTGTGGAGCTTCCCGTCCGCCCCGGGGTACCGGAACCTCCACTCGAACTGTCGCCCGGTCACCTCCGCCACGAGCTGGGCGTCCTTCGGGAAGCGCCCCGGGAATTTCACGTCCTTCCAGATCCCGATCTGGTAGACGCCGAGCCAGAGGAGGATGAGCGCCGTCGCCGCCGTCCACGTGATCTCGAGCTTCTTGTTGTCGTGCCAGTGGCTCGCGCGGCCGGGGGTGTCGCTCCGGTACTTGAAGACGGCCCACGTGAGGAGCAGCTCGGTGACCAGGAACATGATCGTCGTGATGACGGTGATCAGGTAGTAGAAGTAGTCAATGTCGGCCCCGTAGCTCGAGAGCGGCTTCGGCCACCAGTGGCCGTTCGCCGGCGCCCAGATGAAGAGCCCCACCGAGCCGACCGGGACGGCGAGGAAGAGGAGGCTCCAGAGCTTGTTCACGGCTTTCGTTCCTCCTCGTAGGGGAGGCTCTTCACGAAGTTCACGAGGTCCCAGCGCTCGGACTCGGAGAGGGAACTCCCGAACCCGGGCATCGGGAGGATGCCTTCCGTGATGCGGCGGAAGAGGTCCACGGGCCGCTGCCCGCCCCGGTACATCCCGACGGTCAGGTCCGCAGGCCGCGACGGGCTCTCCCAGAGGAGCCCTTCCTCCTGCTGTTTGTCCCAGACCTTCACCTGCTCGGGGTCGGCGTCGCCACGCCCTTCCTTCCCGTGACACTTCACGCAGCCGCCCTTCTCGCCCTGGAAGAGGGCCTTCCCGCGCGCGATCGAGGCGGCGTCGAGCGGCGGCCGGGCCGCGGCGGGGGTCACGACCTTGCCCGGGGCGCGCTCCCAGCGCGGCCCCACGATCTCGAGGGAGTCCTTGACCGCCGTCGCGGGGTCCTTGCCTTCCTTCCGGATGTCGTCGGCGGCGAGCAGCTCGACCTCCCCGCGCACCGCGAGGTGGATCACGTAGTCCACGATCGCCTCGAGCTCGCCGGCGGGATAGAGCGCGAAGGACGGCATCGCGGTCCCGTGGGCCCCCAGGTTGACGATCCGGAGGAGGTCCTCGCGGGTGGGCTTCGCGGCCAGCTCCGTGCTCTTGAACTTGAACTTCCCCCGCCAGAGGTTCCGCGGCCGCGGGTTCACCCACTCGGCCGTCGGCCCGTCGCCGCGGCCGAACCAGCCGTGGCAATGGCTGCAGTGGTGGCGGAACCGGTCGCGTCCGTGGGCGAGCCGGGTGAGGTCCACGCCCGGGACCTTGGCGTCAGCGAGGTCCAGCTTCGGGGCGGCCGGCGTGCCGAAGGTCTTCTCCAGCTCCGCCGCGAGCGCGGCCTGCTTGTCCGCGGCGAGCGCCGCCGCCTCCTTGCCGGGCGGATAGCGGCGGTCCAGTTCCTCGGGGCTCGGTCCGCAGCCGGCCGCGAGGAGGGCGAGGAGGAAGGCCCCCGCGACGCACGGCCCGCTCCTCAGGTCCCAGGGGCCCTTCGGCAAGGTTGGGGTCACGGCGGCGCCTCCGTCCTCATCCGCAAGCTCGCTGGCGATCCCGGACCGACTGGGGCGCGGAAAGTCTAGGAAGGCTCCAGGGGTTGTCAAGGAGAATCGAACACTTGTGCCCCCGGCGCGCGGCTTGCTACCGTCTCCCCCGTGGGCCTGAACCTCGCCACGCTGCTCACCGAGGCGGCCCGGGAGTGGCCGGACCGTCCGGCCATCGTGTGCGGTTCGGCGGGGCTCACCGCGAGCGGGCCGGAGCGCCTGACCTACAGGGAGCTGGCGCTGCGCGCGGGACGGTTCGCGGGTCTCCTCGGCGAGCGCGGGGTCAGGCCGGGGGACCGGGTCGCGGTCCAGCTCCCGAACGTGACGGCGTTCCCGATCGCCTACTTCGGGTCCCTCATGGCCGGCGCGGTCGTGGTGCCGCTCAACCCCCTCCTCAAGAGGGACGAGATCGCCTACCACCTCGCCGACTCGGGGGCGCGGGTCTTCGTCTCGTTCGCGGCGTTCCGCGCGGAGGCCGAGGCGGGGGCCGCGGCGGCGGGGGTGCGCGACCCGATCTGGTCCGGGGCTCCGGGCGGGATCGAGGCCCGGGTCGCGGCGGGACCGGCGGTCCCCTCCCCGTTCCCCGCGGGCGCGGGGGCCGACGCGGTGCTCATCTACACGTCGGGGACCACCGGCCGGCCCAAGGGGGCGCGGCTGACCCACGGGAACCTCTTCCTGAACGCGTGGGTCTCCCGAGAGCTCGCGGACCTCGGACCCGAGGACCGCTGCCTCGGGGCGCTCCCGTTCTTCCACTCGTTCGGCCAGACCTGCGTGATGAACGCCGGGATCCTCGGCGGGGCCACGCTAGTCCTGATGCCGCGGTTCGAGCCGGAGCCCGCTCTGGCGCTCCTGGCCTCCGAACGCGTGACGATCTTCGCCGGGGTCCCGACGATGTACCACTACCTCCTCGAGTCGCCGTCCGCGGCGACGTTCGACGCGCGCGGCCTCCGGCTCTGCATCAGCGGCGGGGCCGCCCTGCCCGGGGAGCTCCTCCGCCGGTTCGAGCAGCGGTTCGGGGGGATGATCCTCGAGGGCTACGGGCTCTCCGAGGCCTCCCCGACCGTCACGTTCAACCGGCGGGACCGTCCACGCAAGGTCGGTTCGATCGGGCTCCCGGTCTGGGGCGTGGAGGTCCGGGTCGTGAAGGACGACGGCGGCGACGCGGCGCCCGGGGAGCCGGGCGAGCCCGGCGAGATCTGGGTCCGGGGCCACAACGTCATGGCCGGCTATTGGAACCGGCCCGAGGAGTCGGCCGAGACCCTCAAGGACGGCTGGCTCCGGACGGGCGACATCGCGACGCGCGACTCCGAGGGCTACCTCTTCATCGTGGACCGCAAGAAGGAGCTGATCATCCGCGGGGGCTACAACGTCTACCCCCGCGAGGTGGAGGAGGTGCTGGTGAAGCACCCCGCCGTCGCCGAGGCGGCCGTGGTCGGAGTCCCGCACGAGGCCCTCGGCGAGGAGGTGGCGGCGTTCGTCTCGCTGCGCCGGGGCGCCCGGGCGACCGCCGAGGAGATCGTCGCGTTTGCGAAGGAACGGGTCGCGGCCTACAAGTACCCGAGGAGCGTCGAGATCCTCGAATCGCTCCCGAAGGGGCCGACGGGGAAGATCCTGAAGAGGGCGCTCAAGGCATGAGGAAGTTCACGGTTCACGGTCCACGGTTCACGGGGGCCGCATGGCTGGCGCTCCTCGCCGCGGGCGCCTCGACGGTGCTCGGCGCGAGCTGCGCCACTCCGCCGCCGTCGTCCGGGTCGCAGCTCGCTCGCGCTCTCGCGGCGGACCTCCGGGCCCGCTTCGCCGGGCCGCCCACGCAGGTCGCGGGGGAGGTCTCGGTCTACGCGGCCCCGCGGGCGGCGGTCCCGGCGGACCTCGCCGGGGAGGCGGCGGCGCTGCGGGCGCGGTTCGCGCGGCTCCTCGGCACCTCCGGAGCCACGACGAGGCCGCTCCGGGTCTACGTCTACGCGCAGCCGGCGGACCTCGAGTCGGCGCTCCGGGTCTCGGAGGGGGTCCACGGGCTGGCGCTGCTCCACCCCGACGGGCCGATCGTGGTCCTCGCGTCCGGCGAGGGCGAGGGGCCGCTCCGGCGCCACCTGCGGCACGAGGTCGCGCACGTCGTCGCGACGTTCCCGGAGGCGGCGGAGGGCGACCACGGGGCCGCCTGGGTGGAGGAGGGCTTCGCGTATCTCGCCGAGTGGACCGCGCCCGGGAACGGCGCCCCGCGGCTCCCGGCCGCGCTCCTCGGCGCCCTCCGGGAGGAGCCGCCACGTCTCGCCGACCTGCCCCGAGCCGTCCGGTCGGACTACCGCCCGCAGGGCGACCTCCGCGTGATGCAGAAGCTCGCGGCCGCGGCGGCGACCCTGGTCCACTACTACTGGGACCGGGAGTCGCGACGGACGCCGGCGGTGGACCTGGGATCGCTCCTCTCGCGGCTCTCGCGGCTCCCGCCCGCGGACCTCGAGGCGGAGGAGGAGGGCTGGAAGGCCCACGCGGCGAGGCTGCGGGGCCTGGCCGAGGCGGCGGAGGCGGCGGGCGCCGCGGCGCGGGACCTCGACGTGGTCGGCCGGGAGCTCTCGGCGCTCGGCCGGCAGGACGTCGCCGCCGAGGCGGCGGGAGCCGGGGCGGCCGCCGGGTCGCTCGCGGAGGGGGCGGGGGCCGCGGGGGAGCCCGGCGGCCAACTGGACCGAGGCGTGGTCGCCGCGGCGCGCGACGCGCTCGACCGGATCGTCCTCCTCGGGCGCCGGATCGAGCCCCGGGAAGGGGAGGCGCCCGCGCGCGGCGAGGCCAATCCCGACGGGGCCGACGGGGCGGGGGAGTCGGGCGGGGCGGACGGCGCGGGCGGGACCCCCGAGAGATTCGCGCGAGCGACGCTCTCGTGGGCTCGCCGCCGACTCCAGCAGGCGCTCGAGTCGGTCGCGGCGGCGGACGGCCTCTCGCGCCCCCCGGCCCTCGGGACGCGCTAGGCTCCGGGGCGCGAGGCGGATGGCGAGGCGACGCCGGGCGCGCCCGGGGCGGGCGCCGGAGCCGGGACCGGTGCCGCCGCGCGGACCCCGCGCCGGTGCCAGAGCCAGAGGACGAGGAGCGCGAGAGCCGCGACGGCCGTGACGGTGAGGTTGCCCCTCTGGATCCACCGGGTCACGTCGTCTATCTGAGAGCCGAAGGTGTACGCGAGCCAGACGGAGACCGGGACGGTGAGGACGATCCCGAGCCCGTCCATCGCGGCGAACGTCCCGTAACGGAACCGGAGGGTCCCGGCCGTGAAGTGAGCGACGGCCCGGACGACCGGGACCACCCGCACGAGGAAGATGAGCCGGGCCCCGTAGCGTGCGTAGGCGGCGCGGAGCCGCTCGATCCTCTCCGGCGTGAGATGGCGCCGGAAGGGCCAGCGGCGGGTGAGGGGGAGGCCGAAGAGGCGCCCCAGGACGAAGAGACACGTGTCGCCGGCCAGGATCCCGGCCGAGCAGACCGCGATCGAGAGGAGGACGTCCGTCTTCCCGAGGTAGGAGGCGTATCCCGCCCCGATCAGGGTCACCTCCTCGGGGATCGGAAGCCCGAGCCCGCACGCGACGAGGACCCCGAAGTAGGTGAGGTAGTAGAGGAGGGCGGTCACGCCGAGAGGGGGTGCGCAGTGTCGCCGATCGCGCGCGGCCGGGCAATGATGGCTTGACGCCCCCGCGAGCGGGGCGCGAGAGTCGGGGCGTGGAACCGCCCCCGCGGCTCGTGGCGCTCACGGGCGGCCCGTGCAGCGGGAAGACGACCCTCCTGCGCGCGCTCGCGCGGCGGGGCTGGCCGACGGTGCGCGAGGCCGCGACCGACGTGCTCCGGGCGGGCGGCCTCGATCCGCGTCGGGCGCCGCTCGAGTTCCAGCGAGAGGTCTTCCGCCGCCAGCTCCGGCGGGAGCGGGAGGCGCTCCGCAGGCGCGAAGGACCGGTCGTTTGCGACCGCGGGCTCGGGGACCACTTCGGCTACCTCGCGTTCCACGGGGTCGCGCCGTTCCCCGCGCTGGCGCGGGCCTGGAGCGCCGCGCGGGGGCGCTACGCGGCCGCGATCCTCTGCGAGCCGGCCCCGGAGTTCCGCACGGACGGCGTGCGGTACGAGAGCCCGGGAGAGGCGGCACGGCTCCACGGCCTGCTCCGGGACGCCTGGGCGTCGGGAGGCCTGGTCCCGGTCCCGCTCCCCTGGGTCCCCGTCGAGGAGAGGGCGGAGGCGGTCGAGAGGATCCTGCGGAGGCTCTGAGCGGGTCGGCGGATCTCTTTGGGGACCGGAAGCCCTCCGATCTCGTGTTCGAGTCCGAGTCCGAGCCCGAGTCCGGTCGCGAGGACGACGATCGGTCCCTCTGCGGCCGACGGTCGGCGCTGATCGCCGGCCTCATCCGGCGTGCCGAGGGGGGAGGTGCGGGATCCCCGTAGGGGGATCTTCCCCTTCAGGAATCTCCTCCGGCCCTTCCGCCCGGCAGCGACTCATCCCCACCGAGGTCCAGGTAGAGGAGCGTCGCTCCGGCGACCGCGGCGGGGAGGAGGAGGAAGGTGACGCAGGGGACGAGCGCGGCGAGGGAGGAGACGGCCCCGAGCGCGAGGCCCGCGGGGAGGTGCGCGTAGAGGTAGCGGCGGCGCTCCCGAGGCGTGAGGAGGCGCGGGCCCGTCTCGAGCGGGTACTCGAGGTAGGTGAGCCCGAGGAGGAACCAGGTGAGGGTGAGCGCCAGCGCCGCGTAGGCGGCCGCGCCGAGGCCCGGCACGAGGAGTAGAGGCAGGAGGAGGACGTTCGCCGCCACGAGGAACGCGAGCTTCTTCCCCTGGTTCACGATCGGGACGACGAGGCCCGCGACGAGCCCGCCCGGCGTCTCCGGCCCCGGGCCCGCGGTCCGCTCGCGGACGCGCCTCGCGAGCCGCCCGAGGAAGGGCTCGGCCAGGGCCGGCGCGAGGAGGATCGAGACCCCGAACGCCGCGAGCGCCAGGAGGAGCCCGACCCCGACGGCCGCGAGAGTCCGGAGGAACCCGGCCGGCTCCCCTTCCGCGAGCGGCCAGAGCCACCCGAGAAGAGGGTCGAGGGCCACCCATCCCGCGGCGAGTAGGAGGGCGAGGGCGAGCGTCGCGACGAGGCACGGCACCGCGGCGAGCGGCCAGAGCCAGGGGCTCCCGAGCAGGAGGAGGAGCCCCCGGATCGGAGCGGTCGCCCCGAGCCCGGCCTCCGCGAGGGGGCCCCGCCGAGTCATCTACCGCGGAGGCGCAGAGGCCGCAGAGAGCCGAGAGGGTCAGAGCTCACGCACGGACGATGATACCGACCGACTCCGCTCCGCGTCCTCCGCGTCTCCGCGGTTCAACCCTCAGGGTCAGGGGCGCCGGTCGGGCGGCTCCCACCCGAGCCGCGCGGTCGGGACGTCCGGGTCCTCGTAGGCGCACGCGGCGCAGCGCACGCCGTAGCGCTCGGCGGGGTCCATCGGCTCGAGCGCGTCCTCCCGGCAGCGGGGACAGGTCTTCTCCTCGACCCCCGGCAGGAGCGTGCAGGCGAGGAAGTAGCCGAGAGGGACGAGGATCACGACGCCCACCGCCGTCCCGACCGCGGCCTCGGGGGCCCACGCGGCGAGCGCGAGCGCGCCGGCGAGTCCGCCGGCCGCGCCGAGCGACACGGGGACCGAGAGCCAGGGGGACATCGCCGGGATTGTCCTGGCCGCGCCCGGGTCCCGCAACGCGGTAGACTCGGGGGCGTGGCGGACGGCGCGTTCCTCACCGACTTCGGCCTGGCCAAGTCGGTCTCCACCGGCTCGCGGCTCACCCGCACCGGCCAGGCCCTCGGCACCCCGGCCTACATGTCCCCCGAGCAGGCGCGGGGGGAGATCGCGGGGCTGGCGCCGGCGACCGACGTGTGGGGGCTCGGCTGCGCCCTCTACGAGACCCTGGCGGGGCGGCCTCCGTTCGAGGGGGAGAGCCCGGGGGTCGTCGTGGCGGCGATCCTCGCGCGGGAGCCCGCGCCGATCCCGAGGCTGCGATCGGACGTGCCGCCCGCCGTCGAGCGGGTGCTCCGGGTCGCGCTGGCGAAGGCCGCGAGGCACCGGTACGCGGGGGCGGGTGCCCTCCGCGACGACCTGGAGAGGATCCTCCGCGGCGAGGCGCCGCGGGCGCGTCCCCGGCGGAGGCTGTCCGTCGGCCTCGCGGCCGCGGCCCTGGCAGCGTCGGCGGGCGCGGCCGGCCTCGGGTCCGCCGCGCTCCGGAGTGGACCGTCCGCCGCGCCGGAGCGAACCGCGCCTGCGGCCCCGACGGCGACGGGGCGTCTGGAGGACGAACTGGTGGCCCGAGCCCGGGCGGCGGCGGCCGGGAACGCCCGCCATGCGGAGCGCCTCCTCGCGCGGGCGCTCGAGATCGCCCCGGGCCGCCACGACCTCCGCGTGGAGCGGGGACTGCTCCTCTGGACTCTCGGGGAAGGGCCCCGGGCCCGCGAGGAGTGGGAGCGGGTCCCGGACGGTGTGGGGGAGACCTCCGCGGCGCTCCTCTACCGCGGACTGGAGGCCTTCTACAGGGCCGGAGTCGGGGAGGCGCGTGAGCGCCTCGAGGACGCGGCCCGGAGCGGGGGTCCGATGGCCGGGGTGGCCCGAGGGGCGCTCTTGGCGACCTCGTTCCGGTGGGCCGAAGCGCGCAAGGCGCTCCGGGGGGTCCCGGGCTGGGAAGCCGCCCTCTTCCGCGCGGCCGCCGAGTCGGGGGACCCGTCGGGCGATCCCGCGGAGGCCGTGAGGCTCTTCAGCGAGGCGCTGGCCGGGGGCATCCACGCCCCCTGGGTCCTCTCCGACCGGGGGAACGCGCGCGCGAAGACCGGGGACCTCGCGGGCGCGATCGCCGACTTCGAGGAGGCGCTGCGGATCCGGCCGGAGGACCCGATGATCCTCAGCAACCTGGCGAACGCCCGCTGCCGGGCGGGGGATCCGGAGGGAGGGCTCTGGGCCGCGAGCGAGGCGATCCGCCGGGACCCCGACCATGCGCTCGCTCACTTCAACCGCGGGCTCGCCCTCTTCAAGCTCGATCGGTTCGCCGAAGCGGTCGAGAGCTTCTCCGCGGCCATTCGCCTCGATCCCGGGGACACGAGGTTCCACACGGGCCGCGGGGCGGCGCGCTGGAGCCTCGGTGACGCGACGGGTGCCGAGGAGGACTGGACCGCCTCGCTCCGGCTGCGCCCGGACGACCCCGACGCCCTGAACAACCGCGCCATCATCCGCAGGGCCCGCAGGGACCTGCCCGGCGCGATCGAGGACATCGAGAGGGCCCTGGCCCTCCAGCCCGACTACGCGCCCGGCCACATAAACCTCGGCATCGCCCGTCAGGAGATGGGGGACGACGAGGGCGCCGTCGCGGAGTTCAGGATCTTCCTGAGCCTCGTGCCGGACCACCCGAGCGCCGACGACGCCCGGCGGCGGCTCGCCGAGTGCGAGTCGCGGACGGCTGAGCGCCGACGGTAGGCCTTCCCGGTGCCAGGCACCGAGTGCCTGGCACCGGGGGTATCATGAGGGACCCGGGGCGGGCACCCCGTGCCTCCAGGCACGACCTTTGCGAGCTCCGCGCCCGGACTCGCCCATGCCCATCCGCGTCCTCGTCGCTCTCCCGGACGCCGCCCGCCGCGAGGCGGCGGCGCGCGCGCTCGGCAAGGGCGACTGCGCGCCGGTCCTCGCGGCCACCGAGGAGGAGTTCCTCGCCGCGGCGGAGGACGGCACCGCCGAGGTGGTGCTCGTGGACAAGGACTTCCCCGGCGTCTGGATCGGCGAGTTCCTCCGCGAGATCGCCGACCGGCCCCGCAGGCCCGCGGTCCTCGTCGTCGCCGACAAGCCCGACCGCGGTCTCCAGGAGACCGCCCTCTCTCTCGGCGCGGCCGGCGTCCTCTCGGAGCCGCTGGATCTCGCGGCTCTCCCGCGCCGCGTCCTCGAGGCCCACGAGTGGGTCCGGACCGTCGTCCCGGCCGGCCCCCGGGGGCTCCGGCCGGGTGAGGACCTTCGCGACCTCCTCGGGGCCTCGCGCGCGATGGCCCCGGTACTCACGCAGCTCATCCGCGTGTGGAACCACGACGTCACGGTCCTCCTCACGGGCGAGCGTGGGACGGGCAAGGGCGTCGTCGGGCGTCTCCTCCACGAGAGGGGGCCGCGTCGGACCCGCTCGTTCGTCGAGGTGAACTGCGCGAGCCTCGGCGCCGCGCTCCTCGAGAGCGAGCTGTTCGGCCACGAGAAGGGGGCTTTCACCGACGCGCGGACGGAGAAGCGGGGGATCCTCGAGGTGGCCGACGGGGGGACCCTCTTCCTCGACGAGATCGGGGACATGCCCGGCCCCGTCCAGCCGAAGGTGCTCACGGCGCTCGAGACGAAGAGGTTCCGCCGGGTGGGCGGCACCGAGGAGAGGCGGGCGGATGTCCGGCTCATCGCCTCGACGAACCACGACCTCGGGAAGGGCGTGGCCGAGGGCCGCTTCCGGGGGGACCTCTACGACCGCCTGAACGTCGTCTCGATCCACATCCCGCCGCTCCGGGATCGGGGCGGGGACGTGCTCTCGCTCGCGCGCCTGTTCGTCGCGGAGTTCGCGGGGAAGTACGGCGAGCCCGTCGCCGAGGTGTCGCCGGCCGCCGCCGCGCGGCTCTCCGGCTACGCGTGGCCGGGCAACGTCCGGGAGCTCCGGAACGTCGTGGAGCGCGCGGTCCTCCTCTGCCAGGGGACCGCCATCCGGCCCGAGGACCTTCCGGGCCGGATCTCGGGGCTCGGGGACTCCGGCGTCCGGGCGGGAACCGGCGGGTTCCCCACGCTCGAGGAATCGGAGAAGGACCTCGTCTCGCGGGTCATCGCCCACGTGAAGGGCAACCGCCACAAGGCGGCGACGATCCTCGGGATCAGCCGGAGCACGCTCCTCGGGAAGATCCGGCGGTACGGTCTGGAGTAGCCGGAGGCGCTCCCCTCAGGGCGCGCAGGGGGGCGTGCAACCGGGGCCCCCGTGCGGGGTGCACGGGAGGCAGTGGCGCCGGTCCCGCGGGCGGCAGCCGGGGCTCGGGGCGCAGGTGTGGGCCCCGGCGCTGCGGGTGACGGCGAACGTCCCGAGCACGGCCGGAGGCAGGTAAAGCGCCAGCTGGAGGAGCCTCCGACGAGCTTCTCGAGCCGTGTCGGGCCCCTGCCGGGATTCCTCCTCAGTGTCCGCGCGCATCGTGTGTGGCGCCTAGTCCTACTCCGATAAAGTTCCACGGCTGATCTGCCGATCTTCCTCCACGAGAGGGAGGTCGGCATGACGACCGAAGAGATCGTGGCCCTGG
>JAKEIC010000002.1 GCA_022614695.1 Planctomycetales bacterium
CTCGTCGGGGAGGCCCTCATGAAGGCCGACGACCCGGCCGCGGCCCTGCGCGACCTGCGCGCGGCGCTGGGGGACGGGAGGGCGGGGGCGCCGGCGGCGTGAAGGTCCTCTTCGCCGGGACGCCCGCCGCGGCGGTTCCCACCCTCGCGGCGCTCGCGGAGGCGGGCCACGAGGTCGCGGCGGCGCTTACGCAACCGCCGCGGCCCGCCGGGCGAGGGAGGGGAGCGCCGCGGCCGAGCCCCGTGCAGGCCGAGGCCGAGAGGCGCGGCATCCCCGTGCTCGCGCCCGAGGACCTGCGGGCCCCCGGGATCCTCGAGGCGGCCTGCGCCGGCCGGCCCGAGCTGGGGGTGGTGGTCGCCTACGGCCGGATCCTCTCCTCGCGCTGGCTCGAGGCTCTCCCGCGCGGGTGGCTGAACCTCCACTTCTCGCTGCTGCCGCGCTGGCGGGGCGCCGCGCCCGTCGCCGCGGCGATCCGCGCAGGCGACGCGGAGACGGGGGTCACGGTCTTCCGTCTCCTCCGGAGGCTCGATGCGGGACCCCTCCTCGCGCGGGCGGCGACTCCCATCGGCCCGCGGGAGACGGCCGGGGAGCTCCAGGCGCGGCTCGCGACCCTTGGCGCGCCCCTCATCGTCTCGGTGCTGGCGGACGTGGCGGCGGGCCGCGCCCGCGAGGAGGCGCAGGACGAGTCGCGGGTCACGTCCGCCCCGGAGCTCCGGAAGGAGGACGGCCGGGTGGACTGGAGCGCGGCGGCCGAGGCCGTCTCGCGCCACGTCCGGGCGGTGACCCCGTGGCCCGGGGCGACGACGAACTTCCGGGGGACCGCGCGGAAGCGCGCCGCTCCGGTCACCCTCCTCGAGGTCGAGCCCGCCCCGGCCCCGGAAACGGGGTCTGCCCCCGTTTCCCCCGTTTCCCCCGTTTCCGTGGGTGCGCTGCTCGACGCCGCCTCGGGGGTCGTCGCGTGCGGTTCCGGCGCGGTCCGGATCCTCCGCCTTCGACCGGCCGCCGGCCGGGACCTCGCGTGGGGGGACTTCCGCAACGGCTACCGTGCGGGGGCGGGAGACAGATTCGGGGAGTGAACCCGCCCCCGCCCCGCGTTGACCGTCCCGGCGGCGACCGCTAGCGTGGGCGCGCGATGAAGATCGGCGCCTACGAGGTCCTGGGAGATCTCGGCACGGGCGGCATGGGGCGGGTCTACCGCGCCCGCGACCCGCAGCTCCGGCGGGACGTCGCCCTCAAGGTCCTGGAGCCGGGGTCGCCCCCCGACTTGAAGCTCCGCTTCGTTCGGGAGGGACGGACCGGGGCGCGGCTCAAGCACCCGGGGATCGTCTCGGTCCACGCGGCGGGGGAGGCCGACGGGTACGCCTACATCGTGCAGGAGCTGGTCGAGGGCTCGAGCCTCGCTGGCGAGATCGAACAGGGGGCGCTCGCGCCCGGGCGGGCCGCGGCCCTGTTGGAGAAGGTCGCGCGCGCCCTCCACTACGCCCACGGGGAAGGCGTCATCCACCGGGACGTGAAGCCCGGCAACATCCTCCTCGACCGCGACCGCGAGCCGCACCTCGCCGACTTCGGGCTCGCGCGCGACGCGGACGCCTCGGCCGCGCTCTCCCGCTCCGGCCAGGCCATCGGCACTCCGCACTACAGGGCCCCCGCGCAGGCGGGTGGGAGGGTGGGGCTCGTGGACGCCCGGACGGACGTCTGGGCCTGCGGGGTCGTGCTGTACGAGTGCCTCACCTCCGCTCGCCCGTTCGAGGGGGGCCCCCACGGCGTCATGGAGGCGATCCTCTGGGGCGAGCCGACGCCGCTCTCCCGGCGGGGCGCCGACGTCCCGGCGGGGCTCTCGGCGATCGTGGAGCGCTGCCTCGAGAAGGAGCCGGGAGGACGCTACCCCTCGGCGCTCGCGCTCGCCGAGGACCTGGCCCGGTTCCTGCGGGGGGAGCCCGTCCAGGCGCGCTCGGCGAGCCAGGTGCAGCGGCTCGCGCGCCGGATCCGGCGGAACCCGGCGCCCTGGGTCGTCGGCGCGGGGGCCGCGGCCGCGCTCGCGGCCGGGGCGGGCGTCCTCGTGCCGGGGGCGCTCTCCGAGCGGGCGGGCCGCGAGGAGGCCGAGGGCGCCGCCGCGTCGGCCCGGGAGGAGGCGCTCCGCCAGCTCCGGAAGCGCGCCGCCCTCGCTCTCGAAGGGGCGCTCGCGCTCCGCCGGAAGGGCCTCGCCTCGGAGATGGCCCGGTTCGCGCGCGAGGCCGAGGAGGCCTGCGCCGAGGCGATCCAGGCGCTCCCCGGCGAGGCCGAGCCGCACTACCGGCTCGGAAGGATGCACCGGGCGCTCCTGCGTGACGACGAGGCGCTCGCCGAGCAGGAGCGGGCGCTCGCGATCGAGAGCGCGTACGCACCGGCCCGCTACGAACGGGTCGTGCTCCTCTCGAGGAGACTCCGGGAGCGGGCCGACCGCGTGTGGCGGGAGGGGGCGCGGCGGGAGGGGGAGAGGCTCGCGCGGGAAGGGGGCGGCACGGTGCGCGCGGGCGAGGAGGCGAGGGTCCCGTTCTGGGCCGACGCCGTGGGTGCGGACCCGATCGCCGGCGCCTGGCGCAGGACCCTCGCGTCCGATCTTGCGGCCGTCGAGGCGGGAGGGGGGGTCCCCCCCGGCGCGATCGCGTGCGCCCGCGCCCTGCGGACGTGGCTCGAGGGCGACAACCGGGGCGCGCGGCGGATCCTGGAGGAGGCGGTCCGAGCCGAGGAGCCCCTCGAGGAGGCCTACGAGGCCCTCGCCTCGCTCTGCGAGGGGGCGGGGAGGTTCGAGGAGGCCGTCCGGTGGTGGACCGAGGGCTTCGATCGCGACCTCGGCTACACGCCCCACCTCGAGGGACGCGGTCGGACACGGAACTCCTGGGGGCTCGCGACGGCCCGGGCCGGCGGCGACGCCTCACCGATCTACCGCGCGGCCGTCGAGGACCTCTCGGAAGTGATCCACCGGGACCCCGGCCGCGTCTCGGCCTGGGGCGCCCGCGGGGCGGCGCGCGTGAACGGGGCCCTCCACGTCGAGCGGCGCGGCGAGGACCCGGTGACGCTCTACGAGGAGGCGATCGGGGACCTCGACGAGGCGCTCCGGCGCGCGCCCGACGAGCCCGAGCCCCGGGTCCACCGCGGCAACGCCCAAGTGAACCTCGCGGTCGTGACGGAGGCCCGCGGGGGCGACCCGCGCGACCTCCTCGACCGGGCCGTCGCCGACTACGACGAGGTCCTGCGCCGGAACGATTCGAGGGACGACGTCTGGGACTTCCGCGCGTCGGCCCTGGGGAACCGGGCGAACTTCGAGGCCGCCCGCGGCCGGGACGCCCGCGCCCTCTTCGAGCGGGCGCTCTCGGACCACGGCGAGGCGCTCCGGAGGAACCCGACGCGCGCCGCCCTGTGGACCGGCCGAGGAGCGACCCGCTTCGCGCTCGCCTCCCACCTCGCGTCCCGGGCCGAGGACCCCACCGATCGCTACCGCGACGCCGTCTCCGATCTCGGCGAGGCGATCCGCCTCGATCCGCGCCCGGAAGAGCCGTGGATGCGCCGGGGCCTCGCCCGCGGGAACTGGGGGAACTGGGTCTGGATCCGAGGAGGCGATCCGACGGGACTCTACGCCGAGGCGATCGGGGACCTGGACGAGGCGATCTCGCGGAACCCACGACGCTCCGAGACGTGGCTCGCGCGGGGCAACGCGCGCCTCTCGTGGGCGAACTGGCGGGCCGAGCGCGGCGACGACCCGCGCACCCGGCATGCCGAGGCGCTCGCCGACCTGGATCGGGCCATCGAGCTGAACGCCGCGAACGCGCTCGCGTGGAAGGTCCGCGGCACCGCCCGGCACGACGTCGCCGCGTGGAAGTTCAACCGGCAGGAGGACGGCACGCCGGACGCGCGCGCCGCGCTCGGCGACCTCGCCGAGGCCGTCCGCCGGAACCCCACCCTCGCGCCGGCGGTCGGCGCGCTCGAGACCCAGTGCCGGGCGATCCTCGCGCGCGGAGCGCGGTGAAGCGTGGACCCCGCGCTCGAGATGCGGCGTCGGGCCGTGGTCCTCACCCTCGCGCGCTTCGGCGAGGGGGGGACCTTGAACGAGAGGATCGTCGAGGAGAGCCGCCGGCTCCCCCGGCGCGCGCAGGGGTTCTTCCGGCACCTGGTGCTCGGGGTGGTCCGCCACCGCGCGACGCTCGACCGGGTGCTCGAAGAGGTCTCCGGGCGCGCGCGACGGGAGCAGCCACCGGTCCCATGGGAGATCCTCCGCCACGGCGCCTTCCAGATGCTGCTCATGGGCGGCGTCCCCGACCACGCCGTCGTCTCCCAGTGCGTGGACCTCGCGCGGTCCGACGAGGGCGGCGTGCGGGCGGGGGGATTCGTGAACGGGGTGCTGCGCGGGCTCCAGAGGGCCCGGGTGGGCGTGGTCGAGCTCTCCGGGGAGCGCGAGGGGCGGAGCCCCTCGCTCGGCGAACCGGCCCCACCATCGCCGCGTCGCGCCATCCCGCTGCCGGACCGGCCGGGCGTCGTCATGCTCGACCGGGACGTCCTCCCCGACCCGGAGCGGCAGCCCGACTCCTACCTCGCCGCGGCCTACTCCTACCCGCTGTGGCTCGCGCGCCGGCGGCTCTCGGGGCTCGGCTTCCCGGGGGCGGTCCGGGTCCTCGCGGCCGGGAACGCCACCCCCCCCATCGCGATCCGGGTGAACCGGCTCCGCTCGACCGAGGAGGAGGTCCGGGCCTCGCTCGAGGCGGACCGGGTTCGGATCGAGCCCGGCGCGGTCCCGGGCGCGCTCCGGATCTCGCGGGGCGGCGATCCCGGCCGCCTCGACGCGGTGCGGCGCGGCTTCGTCTCCATCCAGGACGAGTCGGCCCAGGAGGCCGCCCCGCTGCTCGCGCCGCGGGCGGGCGAGGCGGTCCTCGACCTCTGCGCCGCCCCCGGGGGGAAGACGGTCCACTGCGCCGACCTCATGGGGAACGAGGGGAGGATCCTCGCGCTCGACCGCTCCCCCGGCGGGACGGTGAAGGTGCGCGAGACCTGCGAGAGGCTCGGCGTGAAGATCGCCGAGGCCCGCTGCGCGGACGCGGCCTCCCCGGACGCGGCGGCGCTCCTCCCCGCCGGGTCCTACGACCGCGTGCTCCTCGACGCCCCGTGCAGCAACACGGGGGTCCTCCGGCGCCGGGTCGAGGCGCGCTGGCGCGCGGGGCCGGACGGGATCCGGGAGCTCGCCCGCGGGCAGGAGTCGCTCCTCGCCGTGGCCGCGCGGGCGGCGAGGCGCGGGGGCCGGGTCCTCTACAGCGTGTGCTCGATCGAGCCCGAGGAGGGCCCGGGGACCGCCTCCCTCGCCGCGGCGATGGGGCTCCGGCTCCTCGAGGAGCGCTTCCGGCTCCCCGCCACGACCGACGGGGGCTACCTCGCCCTCTTCGAGCGTCAGTAGGCGGGTACCAACCCACGAGCGAATCGGGACCGGATCGGTCCTGTTGGCGGTGCGCGGCCCCCTTGTGCGCCCGGGGACCCCGAGTAGACTCCCCTCCCCCCGGACCGGCGTGCGGCGGACCCCGGTGGCCCGCCGGTCGTGGATGCGGCCCGGAGACCGGACACCCGAGGAGGCGCCCATGTCGAAGCAAGTTGACGACTTCATGGCGAAGGTCGCGGAGCGCGACCCGAACCAACCCGAGTTCCTCCAGGCCGTGCGCGAGGTCGTCGAGAGCGTCATGCCGGTCCTCGACAAGGAGCCGGCGCTCAAGAAGGCGAAGATCCTCGAGCGGATCGTCGAGCCCGACCGGGCCATCCAGTTCCGCGTCGCCTGGGTGGACGACCGGGGCGAGGTGCAGGTGAACCGCGGCTTCCGCGTGCAGTTCAACAGCGCCATCGGACCCTACAAGGGCGGCCTCCGGCTCCACCCGTCGGTGAACCTCTCGATCCTCAAGTTCCTCGGCTTCGAGCAGATCTTTAAGAACGCGCTCACGACACGCCCCATCGGCGGCGCGAAGGGCGGCTCGGACTTCGACCCCAAGGGCAAGAGCGACAACGAGGTCATGCGCTTCTGCCAGAACTTCATGAACGAGCTCTACCGCTACATCGGGGCGTGGACCGACGTGCCGGCCGGCGACATCGGCGTCGGCGGCCGCGAGATCGGGTACCTCTTCGGCCACTTCAAGAAGCTCCAGAACTCCTTCGAGGGCGTCCTCACAGGGAAGGGCCTGAACTGGGGCGGCTCGCTCATCCGGCCCGAGGCGACGGGCTACGGGGCCGTCTATTTCACGCAGGAGATGGCGAAGGCCCGCGGCGAGTCGCTCCAGGGGAAGACCGCGCTCGTCTCAGGCTCGGGGAACGTCGCCCAGTACACGGTGGAGAAGCTGAACCAGCTCGGGGCCAAGGCCGTGACCCTATCCGACTCGAGCGGCTTCATCCACGACCCCGCCGGCGTGGACCGCGAAAAGCTCGCCTACGCGATGAACCTGAAGAACGTCGAGCGGGGACGGATCGAAGCCTACGCGAAGAAGTTCAAGGGCGTCACCTACACGGCGGTGGACCCGAAGGCCGACTCGAACCCGCTCTGGAACGTGAAGGCCGACCTCGCGTTCCCCTCGGCGACCCAGAACGAAGTGAACGGGAAGGACGCGAAGAACCTCGTGAAGAACGGGGTCCGCTACGTAGCTGAGGGGGCCAACATGCCGACGACGCCCGAGGGCGTCCGGGTCTTCCTCGAGGCGAAGATCAGCTACGGGCCCGGCAAGGCGGCGAACGCGGGCGGCGTCGCCACGAGCGCGCTCGAGATGACCCAGAACGCGCAGTTCGCCTCGTGGACCCGCGAGGAGGTGGACGCGAACCTCCAGCGGATCATGCAGAACATCCACGGGGCGGCGGCGGACGCGGCGAAGCGGTACAGCCAGCCGCACAACCTCGTGGACGGCGCGAACATCGCCGGGTTCCTGAAGGTCGCCCGCTCGATGTTCGACCAGGGGGTCGTGTAGCGCGCACGATTCGCGCGCTCCGCCGCGAATCGCGCGCGCTAGAGGGCGAGGAGAGGCCCAGGGGGAGCGCCCGGAGACCCCGGGTGTTCCGAGTATCCCTAGCTGCCGACGAGGCTGGCGGGCAGGCTCTTGGGAGAACGTCAGCGGCGGCGGCGCACGACCCGAGGGTCTCGACGACCGTGGAAGACGGCCAGTACGACGATCCTCTCTCCCTCGGTGAAGTAGAAGACGCCGTACGGGAACCGTCGGACGAGGACGCGTCGCACGTCCTTATGGACGATCCGGAAGGCTCGAGGATTCCGCCTGAGCTGAGCGACCGCGGAGTCCACAGAGAGCAGCAACTCCCGCCCAAGCCCAGGGCGCACGGCTTCGTACCAGCCGTAGGCCTCACGAAGGTCTTCCTCCGCTTCGGGGCGGAAGCCGACCTGCGGCGTCAAGGACGCTTGGGGACGCGCCGCCGGACCTGCTCCCAGGACCGGGTCCGACCCTGACCGGCCGCATGAGCCGCGAGCCGGCGGTCCAGCTCGGCGCGCTGAACGGGCGTGACGCCCACCCTGTCAGGGTGAGCCGCAATCTGGTCCCAGAGGTCCTGTAGCCTGAGGATGCGCTCCGCGACGCTCAGTTTCTCGAATCCTGCGGAGGCCGCGCGAGGCACATCCGGAGTCTACAGGGGCGGCGGCGGCGCGGCAACGCCCCGCGGTCCTCCTGTTCGTGGGGATCCGCCTGTGGCTCGTCCCCGGCTAGCAGCCATCGGTTACCCTAGCCCCGCATGCGGCGCGCGGCGCGGACGAAGGCCACACCCCCTTCCGGCGAGGAGCCCGGGTTCACCGGCTACCAGGACCTCATGCGCCGCCGCGTCGGGGAGATCCTCCTCGTCGCGAGCCCCTACGACCGGTTCCTGCTCGAGGAGGACGGCCGGTTCTCGGACCGGATCTTCCGGGAGTACCTCGAGCTGAACCTCTCGGCGGTGCCCCGGTTCCAGCTGGTCTCGACGGCGCGCGAGGCGATCCGGGAGATCGAACGCGAGCGTTACGACCTGGTCCTCACGACGCCGCACTGCGCCGACATGAGCCCCCGGGAGCTGGCGGCGGCCATCCGCAAGAAGCGGCCGGGGCGGCCGGTCATCCTCCTCGCCTACGACCGGGCGAGCGCGCAGACGTACGCCGACCTCCCCCGCGGCCCGGCGGGGGAGGAGGGCTTCGACGAGGTGTTCCTCTGGTCGGGCAACCCCCGGCTCCTCCTCGCGCTCGTGAAGTCCGTGGAGGACCGGCTCAACGTGGACGAGGACACGAGCCGGAACTCGGTCCAGGTCCTCGTCGTCGTCGAGGACTCGCCCGTCTTCTACTCCTCCTACCTCCCGATGCTCTACACCGAGGTCTACCAGCAGACGCAGGCCTGCATGGTGGAGGGGCTGAACGAGGCCGACCGACTCTACCGGCTGCGGGCGCGGCCGAAGATCCTGCTCGCGCGCACGCACGAGGAGGCGCAAGCCCTCCTCGGGCGCTACCGCGAGTACCTGCTCTGCGTCGTCCTCGACAGCCGATTCCCGCGCGGGGGCGCGCTCGACCCCGAGGCGGGTCGCTCGCTCGCGCTGGAGCTGCGCCGCGACGTGCCCGACCTGCCGCTCCTCCTCCAGTCGGCCGAGCCCGGCGGCGCCGAGGCCGCCCGCTCGCTCGGCATCGCGTTCGCCGACAAGAACTCCCCCGACCTCCTCGCGACGGTGCGCGCGTTCCTCCGCGACTACTGCGGGTTCGGCCCCTTCATCTTCCGGGCGCCCGACGCCCGGGAGGTGGCGCGGGCGAAGGACATCGAGGAGCTGGTCCACGTGCTCCCGCGGGTGCCGGACGAGAGCCTCCTCTACCACGCCGCGCGGAACCACTTCTCGAAGTGGCTCATGACCCGATGCGAATTCCCCCTCGCCTACGAGTTCCGCGGGAAGCGCCTCGACGACTTCGCGGGGCCGGCCGAGGTGCGGGCCTACATGACGCGGGCCCTCGCCGGCTTCCTCGAGGAGCGCCAGCGGGGGCTCGTGACCGACTGGGTGCGCGGCGCGGACCCGCTCCGGCTCGACTTCACCCGCATCGGGGGCGGCTCCATGGGGGGGAAGGCGCGCGGGATCGCGTTCCTCGCCTCGGAGCTGGTGGACCACCCGATCCACCGCCGGCACCCGGGTGTGCGGATCGTCGTCCCGCGCGCGGAGGTGCTCGGGACCGACCTCTTCGATCGGCAGCTCGAGGCGCACGGGCTGCGGGAGCGCGCGCTCCGCGAGGGGACCGACGCGGGCGTGGCGCGGCTCTTCCTCGAGCACCCGCTCCCCGACGACGTCACGGCCGACCTCGCCGCGATCCTCGCCGAAGTGCGCTACCCGCTGGCGGTCCGCTCCTCGAGCCTCTTCGAGGACTCGGCCTACGAGCCGCTCGCCGGGCTCTACGACACGATCCTCGTCCCGAACTCCTCCGTCTCGGATGCGGTCCGCCTGGAGCAGCTCTCGCGGGCGATCCGGCTCGTCTGGGCCTCGACCTTCTTCCAGGGGCCGCGGAGCTACGCGGCCGCGGGTCTCCTGCGGCTCGAGGAGGAGAAGATGGCCGTGATCGTGCAGCGCCTGGTGGGGTGCCGGCACGGCGACCGCTTCTATCCCGACTTCGCGGGCACGGCGCAGTCCTGGAACTACTACCCGCTGCGCTACCTCGAGCCCCGGGAGGGGATCGCCGCCGCGGTCCTCGGGCTCGGGCAGACGGTCGTCGAGGGGGGGAGGGCGCTGCGGTTCTGCCCGCGCCACCCGGAGGTGCTGCCGCAGCTCGGCAGCCCCGAGATGGCGCTCCGCTCGACGCAGAAGCGCTTCTACGCCCTCGACCTCTCGCGTCCCGACCTCGAGGTGGGGCCGGGGGCGGCGGCGACGCTGCGCTCCTTCGAGCTTTCCCGAGCCGAGGAGGACGGGACCCTCGGGGCCGTCGCCTCGAGCTATGACCCGGACGACGACCGCATCCATGACTCCCTCGAGCGGCCGGGGCCCCGGATCGTCACCTTCGCGCCGGTCCTCCGGCTCGGCTGCTTCCCGCTCGCGCCGATCCTCGGCGACCTCCTCGAACTGGGGGCCGCGGGCCTCGGGGCCCCCGCGGAGATCGAGTTCGCCGTCTCGCTGGAGGGCGGAGCGAAAGGGGACGGTCGCCCGGAATTCGGCGTGGTCCAGCTCCGACCCCTCGTGGCGCCGGGCGCGGGCGAGACCGTGGACGTCTCGGCGCTGGCGCCTGGGGAGACGCGCCTCATGGCCGGGCGCGCGCTCGGCTCGGGCGTCCTCCGTGGGATCCGGGACGTCGTCTACGTCTCCCCGGCCCGCTTCGGGGCACGGGCGACGGCCGAGATCGCCTCGGAGATCGCGCGGGTGAACGCGGGCCTCGTCGCGGCCCGGCGGCCCTACCTCCTCGCCGGACCCGGCCGCTGGGGCACCGCCGACCCCTCGCTCGGCGTCCCGGTCTCGTGGGGCCAGGTCTCCGGCGCGCGCGTGATCGCCGAGATCTCGGTCCCCGAGCACCCGATCGAGGCCTCCCAAGGGACCCACTTCTTCCACAACATCACCTCGCTCCGGATCGGCTACTTCACCGTGGACCTCCGGACGGACGAGGACCAGATCGACCTCGCGTGGCTCGACTCGCTCACCCCCGAGTCCGACCGCTCCAGCGTCCGCCACGTGGCGCTCCCGCAACCGCTCGAGGTGCGGATAGACGCGAAGAGCCGGCGGGGCGTCGCGGTGCGGACCTCGGGCAGCGGGGTCTACGCACCCGCGCGACCGTAGGTCCCGGAAGAGCGGGTCCGGGGTCGTCCTTGACAAAGCGCCGCGCCCCCTTAGATTGGCGCGCTCTTGCGGGGGACCGAGCGATGATCGTAGGGATCCCGAGCGAGTCCTTCCCGCACGAGCGCCGCGTCGCGCTCGTCCCCGCCCTCGTGCCGACCCTGACGAAGGCGCGACTCGAGGTCCTCGTCCAGCGCGGAGCGGGCCAGGCCGCGGGATTCCCGGATGCCGCCTACGAGTCCCAGGGGGCGCGCCTCGCCCGCGAGCGCCGGGAGCTATTCACATCCGCCGACGCGTTGCTCATGGTCCACGCCCCGGGGACCAACCCGGAGGCCGGACCCGCCGACCTCGCCCTGATGCACACGGGCCAGGTCGTCATCGGGTTGATGAACCCGCTCGGCGCCCCCGACCTGGTGCGCGAGACGGCCGCCCGGGGAGTGACCGCCTTCGCCCTCGAGCTCCTGCCGCGCATCAGCCGGGCCCAGGGGATGGACGTCCTCTCCTCGATGGCCACGGTCGCCGGCTACAAGGCCGTTCTGCTCGCCGCCGAGACGCTCGACAAGATGTTCCCCATGCTGATGACGGCGGCCGGGACCCTCTCCGCGGCCCGGGTCTTCGTGATGGGGGCGGGAGTCGCGGGCCTCCAGGCGATCGCGACCGCGAAGCGCCTCGGGGCGGCCGTCACGGCCTACGACGTCCGGCCGGCGGTCAAGGAACAGGTGGAGAGCCTCGGCGGCAAGTTCCTCACGCTCGGACTCGAGTCGGCGGGGGCCGAAGGGGCGGGGGGCTACGCCAAGGCCATGGACGAGGAGTTCTACCGAAAGCAACGCGAGATGATGAGCCAGGCGGTGGCGGGGAGCGACGTCGTCATCACCACGGCTGCGGTGCCGGGGAAGCGGGCGCCCGTCCTCCTAACCGGGGAGATGGTCCGCGGGATGCGGCCGGGGTCCGTGATCGTGGACCTGGCCGCGGAATCGGGCGGCAACTGCGAGCTCACCCGGCCCGGGGAGACCGCGGTGGCGCAGGGGGTCACGATCCTCGGCCCCCTGAACCTTGCCTCCACCGCCCCGTATCACGCGAGCCAGATGTACGCGAGGAACGTGACGACGTTCCTCCTCGCCCTCGTGAAGGAGGGCGCGGTGAAACTCGACCTCGAGGACCCGATCGTGCGCGACACCCTGCTCACGCGCGAGGGGGAGGTCGTGCACGCGCAGGTGCGCGGGCTGCTCGGGGCGGCGGCGGCCGCCCCCGCCGGCAAGGCCGGCCACTAACACATGACGACCGAGCTGGAGATCGGCCTCTACATCTTCATGCTCGCGGGTTTCCTCGGCTACCACCTCATCTCCCGCGTGCCCCCTCTCCTGCACACGCCGCTCATGTCGGCCACGAACGCGATGTCCGGCATCTCGCTCGTCGGGTCCCTCTTGGTCGCCGGTTCCGCCCACGGGACCCTGCACACGCTCTTCGGCTTCATCGCCGTGACCTGCTCCGCGACGAACGTGGTCGGCGGCTTCCTCATCACCGACCGCATGCTCAAGATGTTCCGGAGGGGGGCCGGCATCCCGGTCTCCCCGGCCGGGGACGGGGGCGCCGGCGGCGCCGCGCGGCCGTCGCCCCTGCGAGCGAGCGTCGGGCCGGCGCTCTTCCTCATCCTCGTCGCGTCGCTCTTCGGGTTCGACGGCCTGCGGGGGTTCCTCAGGGCCTGGGGGATAGACCCCGGCCAGACTCTCAGCGTCCTCTACGTCGCCTCGGCGATCCTCTTCATCCTGGGGCTGAAGGGGCTCAGCTCACCCAAGTGGGCCCGCAAGGGGATGTGGATGGCCATGCTCGGCATGCTCGTGGCCGTCGTGGGCACCCTCTTCCACCACGGGATCGTCCAGTACTCCTGGATCACCCTGGGGCTCCTGCTCGGCTCGGTCATCGGGGGGAGCCTCGGCTACTGGATCCCGATGACGGCGGTCCCGCAGCGGACGGCGTTCTCCCACTCGCTCGGGGCCCTGGCGGCGACGCTCATCGGGATCTCGGAGTACGTCCGGCACGGGGGGATGCTCGCCCTCGACTTCGACCGCGTGAAGATGACGACGATCGGGTTCGAGGTCGTGATCGGGGCCCTCACGTTCACCGGGAGCCTGATGGCGGCCGGGAAGCTCATGGGCTTGCTCCCCGGCGCGCCCATGACGTACCGCGGCCAGAACGCCTCGAACATCGCGCTGTTCGCCACCATGGTCGGGAGCCTGGTGGCGATGGTCGTGGATCCTTCGATGGGATGGCTCTTCTTCACCATGGTCGGGGTGTCGCTCCTGTTCGGCTTCCTGCTCGTCATCCCGATCGGCGCCGCGGACATGCCGGTCGTCATCTCCCTCCTCAACTCGTACGCGGGGCTGGCCGACGCCGCCATGGGCTTCGTTCTCATGAACAAGATCCAGATCATCACGGGATCCCTCGACGGGACCTCGGGGCTTCTCCTCTCCATCCTCATGTGCCGCGCGATGAACCGCTCGGCGCTGAACGTCCTCTTCGGGGCGTTCGGCAAGATCGAGGCGGAGGCTCCGCGGCCCGAGTCCGAGGCGGACGCGAAGGGGACCGTGCGCAGCATCCAGCCCGAGGAGGTGCCGGTCCTCTTCGACGACGCCCGCTCGGTGATCATCGTGCCCGGCTACGGCATGGCGGTCGCGCAGGCCCAGCACGCGGTGAGCGACCTGGCGAAGGCCCTGGGGAAACGCGGCATAGACGTGAAGTACGCCATCCACCCGGTGGCCGGGCGCATGCCCGGGCACATGAACGTGCTCCTCGCCGAGGCGGACGTGCCTTACGACCGCCTCTACGAGATGGAGCAGATCAACCCCTACTTCGCCGAGGCCGACGTCGCCCTGGTCGTCGGGGCCAACGACGTCACGAACCCGGCCGCCCGGACCAACCGCGCGAGCCCGCTCTACGGGATGCCGATCCTGGAGGTGGATCGGGCGAAGTCGGTGATCGTGCTGAAACGCAGCATGCGTCCGGGATTCGCCGGCGTGGACAACGAGCTCTACTACAACCCGAAGTGCATGATGCTGTTCGGAGACGCCAAGGAGAGCCTCACGAAGCTGTTCGCGGTGCTGAAGTAGGGAACGCGCCGGAACGGCCCGGGGGGCATGCCATGAGCTTCATCACGCATCTCCTCCAGGTGAAGGGGCGCGACGTCTGGTCGGTGAAGCCGGAGACGCCGGTCTACGACGCCCTCAAGCTCATGGCCGAGAAGAACATCGGGGCCGTCCTCGTCCTGGAGGGGGAGCGCCTCGCGGGCGTCTTCTCGGAGCGGGACTACGCGCGGAAGGTGATCCTGATGGGCAAGTCCTCGAAGGAGACGCCCGTGCGGGAGGTGATGAGCACGACCACGTACACGGTGACCCCCGACCAGTCCATCGAGGACTGCATGGCCCTCATGACCGCGCGGCGGATCCGGCATCTGCCGGTCCTCGAGTCCGGACGGCTGATCGGGATGATCTCCATCGGCGACGTCGTCAAGGCGATCATCGCCGACCGCGAGACGACCATCCGCGACCTCGAGAACTACATCCGGGGCGGGTAGCGCCCGCGAGGAGGACCCATGCCCGCGTCCCGGAAAGACCCGTCGCCCGCCCGCCCGAACCCGTGGGACGTCGCGCGGCAGCAGCTCGACGAGGTCGCGGCGCTCATGAGCCTCGACCCCAACATCCACCGCTTCCTGCGGGAGCCGAAGCGCGCCCTGTCGGTCGCCGTGCCCGTGAAGATGGACGCAGGGGAGCTCCGGGTCTTCGTCGGCCACCGCGTGCAGCACAGCGTCGCCCGCGGGCCGAGCAAGGGGGGGATCCGCTTCCATCCGGACGTGACCCTCGACGAGGTGAAGGCGCTCGCGATGTGGATGACCTGGAAGTGCGCCGTCGTGAACATCCCCTACGGGGGCGCGAAAGGCGGGATCGCCTGCAACCCCGACGAGATGTCGGCCGCGGAGATCGAGAGGATGACCCGGCGCTACGCCTCGGAGATCCTCCCGATCATCGGGCCCGAGGTGGACATCCCGGCGCCCGACGTCGGGACCGGGCCGCGCGAGATGGCGTGGATCATGGACACCTACTCCATGAACAAGGGCTACCCCGTCCTCGGGGTCGTGACGGGCAAGCCCGTGAACATCGGGGGCTCGCTCGGCCGGAACGAGGCGACCGCGCGCGGCGTCGTCTTCGCGATCCTCCGCGCGGCGGACCGGCTGCGGCTCCCGGTCGCGGGCAAGACCGTCGTGATCCAGGGCTTCGGCAACGCGGGCTCGTTCGCGGCCAAGTTCCTCGCCGAGCAGGGGGCGCGGGTCATCGCGGTCTCCGACAGTCGCGGCGGCATCCACGACGGCAAGGGCCTCGACCCGGAGGAGGTCCGCAAGCACAAGGCCGAGACCGGCTCGGTGGTCGGGTTCAAGGGCGCCGACCGCGTGACGAACGAGGAGCTGCTCGAGGTGCCGTGCGACCTCCTGGTGCCCGCCGCCCTCGAGGGGGCGATCACCGAGCGCAACGCGGCGAAGGTGAAGTGCCGGATCCTCGCGGAGGCGGCGAACGGCCCGACGACGCCGGAGGCCGACAAGATCCTCGAGGAGAACGGCGTCTTCGTGATCCCCGACATCCTCGCGAACGCCGGCGGCGTGACGGTCTCCTACTTCGAGTGGGTCCAGGGGCTCCAGAGCTTCTTCTGGACCGAGGACGAGGTGAACGCGCGGCTGCGCGCCGTGATGGAGCGCGCCTTCGACGCGGTCTACGCGAGGAAGGAGGAGCGGAAGTGCTCGATGCGCCACGCGGCCTACATGGTGGGCGTCGGGCGCGTGGCCGAGGCGACGAGGACCCGGGGGGTGTACCCGTAGTCGCGGCCGCGCCGCAGGCTGTGGACGCGGCCGCCTGGGGCCGGTAGCCTCCTCTCTCGCACGAAATGCCCATCCCGGAGGGCTTCCTCCCGCGCTTCACGGACTTCCTCGACCGGATCTCGCGCGAGCAGAAACTCGCGCGGGACGGGCTCGAGCGGCTCCTGGTCCAGTATCCGGAGTCGGTCGTGGTCTTCCTCGTCGCCTCCCACGAGCGGCTCGGGGCGCCCGGATTCGAGGGCGGGTTCCGGCTCGTGGATCTGCTCGAGAACCTCGGCGTCTACGACATCGTCTTCCCGGCGCCCGATCGGGACGATCCGGTCGAAGTGCGGCTCACGCGGGGGGACGGCGAGTCCGCGACGCTCCGGGTCTCGCGGACGGCCCTCGCGCTCGACCGGATGGCGCTCGTGCGACTCCTCAAGTCGCAACTCGGGATCGAGCGACCGACCGCGGAGACCGCGCTCATGCGTCGCCGTCCGATCGAGGCCGAGGTGAGGACGCTCCTCGAGGGGAAATCCGCCGAGGCCGCGGCCGTCGGCGGGTCCCCGGACGCGCTGCCGCTGCCGGGTTCCGGCGGAGGCCTCCCGCCCCGCACGGGGCCGGGGCCGCGCGGGCTCACGGAGGTCTTCCGCCACCTGCTCACGCGCCGGGTGGGGCTGGAATTCCAGCGCTGGACCTTCGCGCGGCCGCTCGAGGAGGCCGAGGGCCGCCGGGGTCGGGCGGCGGCCGACCGGCTCGCCGATGCCCTCGAGGCGCTCGGGTGCCAGGGGTTCCACATCGCCGAGGTCGAGGCGAACCGGTCGCTGCGCGTCGAGGGGAAACGGGCCGACGGGCGGCCGTTCTCGCTGCGGGTGGCGCGCGCGACGCTCGGCCTCGTGGACCCGGACGCGCTCCGGACGACCGTCTCGAGGCTCCTCGACCGCGCGCCGGCGCCGGAGAAGGCCCGACCGGCGGGGAAGGGCCCGAAGGGCGCGAAGGGGAGCCAGCCCGCGCGCGAGCCGGGCCCCGCCCCGCCGCCGGCTCCCTCCCGGCCAGAGGCCCCGGCGGCCGCGCCAGGCGCGGCGCTTCCCCCGGACCGGCCGGACCGGGAAGGACGGCTCCGCGAGGTCCTCCGCGGCCTCGGCGCTCTCGAGACGGTGGTCACCCCGATCGCGGGGGGGCGCTACGTGCGCGTCGAGACCACGCGAGGAGACGGCCGACGGGTCGCGTTCGCCGTCACTCTCGCGACGCTCGACGGCGACGACGAGGCCGTGTCGGCCGCCGTCGCGGGGCTGCTCGAGAAGGCTCCGCCGGCCAAGGGCTGAGCGGGATTCCGGAGGACGCTCCCCGGGGAGGCGGCTATACTCCGGGCGGGAGGGACCCCATGAAGCTCTACCTCGACTCGGGCGAGATCGCCGAGTTCAGGAAGGCGGCGGCGACGGGCCTCCTCGACGGCGCCACCACGAATCCGAGCCTGATCGCGAAGTCGGGCCGGCCTGCCCGGGAGGTCCTCCGCGAGGTCTGCGAGCTGGTCCGCGGGCCAGTCTCGGCCGAGGTGATCGCGACGGAGGCGACCGCGATGGCGTCCGAGGGACGGACGCTGCGCCAGATCGCGGAGAACATCGTCGTGAAGGTCCCCCTCACCCACGAGGGGCTCAAGGCCTGCAAGACCCTCACCTCCGAGGGCCATCCCGTGAACGTCACGCTCTGCTTCACCGCGGTCCAGGCGATGCTCGCCGCCAAGATGGGCGCCACCTACGTCTCCCCGTTCGTGGGACGGCTCGACGACCGGAGCGAGGACGGCATGGAGGTCGTCTCGGAGATGCGGCAGATCTTCGACAACTACGGCTTCGAGACCGAGATCCTCGTGGCGAGCGTCCGCCACCCGATCCACGTGAAACGCGCCGCGCTCCTCGGCGCCGACATCGCGACCATGCCCTACGCGACCTTCGAGAAGCTCGTCGAGCACCCGCTCACGGACAAGGGCCTCGCGGACTTCCTCAAGGACTGGGAGAAGGGGAAGAAGTAGCCGGGCGCGAGCGGCGCGCGAGCCCCTCGCTCCGACATCTCCCGACGCGTTCGTTCGCAACACACGTTGCGACCCGGTTGGGCTGCGGTGTATCCTTGGTCGGGGAGAAGGGCGCGCCCGCCCGACCTCGTCACCATGAGCGTCTACGATCAGAAGCAGAGCTACGAGACGAGGAGCAAGAGCGGGTCCTACCTCGCCTGGGTGGCGAGCCGGGTCTTCTGGTCGCTCTTGACGGTTGGGCTCATCCTGGGGGTCCTCCACATGCTGGCGGGCATGGGTTACGGCTGGGCCCGGGACTGGGACCTACTCGGCCAGTACGTCCTGAAGTAGGTCGCGCCGTGGATGCGACCCGCGCGCCGGCGGCGGCCGCCGAGCCCGCCGCGCGGCGGATCTTCCGCGTGACCGGCATGCGGTGCGCCGCGTGCGCCGGGACGATCGAGAGGGCGGTCTCCTCGCTCCCCGGCGTGAGGGCCGCCGCCGTGAACCTCGCGGCCGAGAAGCTCGCCGTCGAGTGGGAGGCGGGCGCCGTCCCGGACGAAGCGGGGGTCTCCCGGCGCGTCGCCGACGCCGGCTACGGGGCGCAGCCGGCCGCCGCGGGCGCGGGGCGGGTGATCGAGGCCGAAGGGGAGGGGCGAGCCCTCGCCCTCGTCGCGGCGCTCGCCCTGCCGCTCGCCGGGCTCGCCTGGTCCGGTCTCGCCGACTCCGGCGCCGGAGGGCTCGTGGCGATCGCGCTCGCCGGGGCGCTGCAGGTCCTCGGCGGCGCTCCGTTCTACCGCGGGGCGCTCGGGGCGCTCCGGAACCGCACGGCGACCATGGACACCCTCGTCGCCCTCGGGACGACGGTCGCCGCGGCCTACGGGGCCCTCGCGGTGGCGGTCCCGAGCCTCGCGCCGCACGGAGCCGGCCACTTCTTCGAGGCGTCGGCGCTGCTCCTCCTCTTCGTCCGCGTCGGGAAGGCGCTCGAGGCGCGGGCCCGGCGGCGCGCGGGGGAGGCGCTGCGGGCGCTTCTCGCGCTGCGACCGCCCGCGGCGCGCGTGGAGCGCGGGGGCGAGCTCGTCACGGTCCTCGCCGAGGAGGTGCGCGCGGGGGACGTGATCCGGGTCCTCGCCGGCGACGCCTTCCCGGCCGACGGGGTCGTGCTCGAGGGCCGCGCGGCCGCGGACGAGGCGATGCTCACGGGGGAGTCGGTCCCCGTCGAGAAGGGGCCGGGCGACCGGGTGCTGGGGGGGACCGTCTCGCGGTCGGGGACCGTCCGCGTGCGGGCGACCGGCGTCGGCGAGGAGACCGCGGTGGCGCGCCTCACCCGGATGGTCGAGGACGCGCAGGCGGGGAAGGCCCCGATCCAGAGGCTCGCGGACCGGGTGTCCCGGTGGTTCGTCCCGGCGGTCGTCCTGGCCGCGGCCCTCACGGGGGCGGGGTGGTTCGCGCTCGGGGGAGCGTCGGCGGACGAGGCCCTCTCGCGGGCGGTCGCCGTGCTCGTGATCGCCTGCCCCTGCGCGCTCGGGCTCGCGGTCCCGGTCGCCGTGCTCGTCGGGAGCGGCGCCGGGCTCCGGCGCGGGATCCTCGTGAAGCACGCGGCGGCGCTCGAGGTGGCGGGGAGGGTCCGCACCCTCGCCTTCGACAAGACCGGGACCCTCACGCGCGGGGCGCCGGCGGTGGCCGAGGTGAGGACCCCGCCGGGGGTGGGCGAAGCCGACGCGTGGGCCGCGGCGGCGCCGGTCGCGGCGGCGTCGGCCCACCCGCTCGCGCGCGCCCTCTTCGAGGCGGCCCGGGCGCGTGGAGTCGGGGGGGAAGCCCTCGGCGCCGCGGAGGTCCCCGGCCGCGGCGTGAGGGGGACGGTGTCGGGCGCCGAGGTCGTCCTCGGGAACGCGGCCTTCCTCGCGGCCGAGGCGCCGAACGCGACCGCGCTCGGCCCCCTCGCCGACGAGATGGCGCGGCGCGGGGTGACGCCGGTCCTCTGTGCCCGCGACGGCCGGGCGGTCGCCGTCTTCGGGCTTGCGGACCCGATCAAGCCCGAGGCGGGGGTGGCGCTCGCGCGGCTTGCCAGGATGGGCGTGCGGACGGTGCTCCTCTCCGGGGACCGGGAGCCGGTCGCCGCCGCCGTCGCGAGGCAGGCGGGGATCGCCGACGTGCGGGCCCCGCTGCGACCCGAGGAGAAGGTCGCCGCGGTCCGGGCGCTATGCGAGACGGCCGGGCCGGCCGGGATGGTCGGGGACGGCGTGAACGACGCCCCGGCCCTCGCGGAGGCCGACCTCGGGATCGCGATCGGCGGCGGGACGGACGTGGCCAAGGAGACGGGCGACCTCGTCCTCGTCCGGGACGACCTCCGCGATGTCGTGCGGGCCGTCGAGCTCGGCCGCGCGACCCTCCGGACCATCCGCCAGAACCTCGGCTTCTCGCTCGCCTACAACCTCGCGATGGTCCCCCTCGCGGCCGGCCTCGTCCCCGGCGCCCCCGCGATGCACCCGGGCCTCGCGGGCCTCGCGATGGCGCTCTCGAGCATCAGCGTCGTGCTGAACTCGGCCCGGCTCGGGCGGGTGAGGCTCGACGCGTGATCGCCCACGCCCCCGTCGTCGTCGCGATCGAGCACGTCGGGAGCACGGCGGTCCCCGGGCTCGGGGGGAAGCCGATCGTGGACTTGATGCTCGGGGTCCGCCCGAGGCGCGGTCGCACCACCTCCACGCCGTCGAGGTCGGCGGCGCGTTCTGGGCGACGCACCTCCTCTTCCGCGACTGGCTCCGGACGCACCCCGAGGACGCGCGCGCCTACGAGGCCCTGAAGCGCGACCTCGCGGCGCGCCACGGCGCCGACCGCGCCGGCTACACGGACGCGAAGGGGCCCTCCATCGAGGCGGCGCTCGCCCGTGCGCGGGCGGCGGTCGCCTCGCGGTAGATCCCCTCGAGGGCTTCCACGTGGCGGGCCCAGTCGTGGCGCTCCGCCACCGCCCGGGCCCTCGCGACGAGTGCGCCGTCCCGGGCGCGGTCGAGGACGGCGACGACCGCTCCGGCGAGAGCCGCAGCATCCCAGGGATCCGCCAGGACCTCGCCACCAGCTTCGGCGGCGAGGTCCGCGTGGCCGCTCGCCCGCGTCGTCGCGACCGGGGTCCCGCAGGCCATGGCCTCGAGCGTCGCGAGCGGCGCCGGGTCGTAGAAGGTCGGGGCGAGCAGCAGGTCGGCCGCGGCGTAGAGAGGCGCGAGGTCCGCCACGGGCCCGAGGAACGTCACCCGCCCGGCCACGCCGAGCTTCTCCGCGAGTCACTGCCAAGGCTTCGGCCTCTCGCGGCCCGCCACGAGGAGTCGCGCCGCTGGGAGCCTCGCGAGGGCCCGGAGCGCTGGCTCGAGCCCCTTCAGCCGGAAGTCGTGGCCGGCGAAGAGGAGCAGGGGCTCACCCGGCCCCGCCCCGCGGGCGCGCCGGGTCTCCTCGCGTCCCGCGCGGAGCCCCGGGTGGAGGCGCGTCGTGTCCACCGGATTCGGGAGGAGCCGGACCCGGTCCGCGGGGACCCCGTGGACCTCGAGCATCTGCCGCCTCACGAGGTCGGAGACGGCGACGAACACCGGGGGAGGCGCCTGGGTGTACTGCCGCCTCTCGATCGCGGCGAAGACCCACTGCTTCGCGGAGAGCCACTTCCCCGCGGCATGGGCGGCGCGCCCGAGGGCCGACGGCCGCGCCCGCCTCGCGGCGCGGAGCGAATCCCGGTGCGAGCCCGTGTGGGGCTGGAAGACGTCGTGGCCGAGGCTCTTCTGCAGCCCGTGGACGACGTCATACTTCGGGGAGCCTCCCGGACCCGCCGTCGCCTCCCGCGCCCGCGAGGCGAACGACCAGACGCGCCAGGCCTTGGGGAGGCGCGCGACGGGGATCTCCACCCGCGCGAGCCCGTCCAGGGCCGCCGGGTCGGCCTCGGAACAGACGACCGTCACGGCGTGGCCGCGCGCCGAGAGCCCGCGCGCGAGCCCCGCGGCGTAGCGCTCCGTCCCTCCGAGGGCCGGGACGAACCGCTCGAGGACCAGCGCAACCCGGAGCGGGGTCACCGTTCCCTCCCCTCCCGGAGGGAGGAACGAGCCCCCGCGAGGGTCTCCTCGACCGCCTCGCGGTACGGCCAGTCCGGCGGAGCCACCTCCAGGGCCTTCTCCATCTCGGCGACCGCGCGGGTCACGTCGCCCGTCCGACGGAGCACCAGGGCGCGGTTGTACCAGGCGAGGGCGTGTCGCGGATCGAGCCGCAGGGCTTCGTCGTAGTCGCGGAGGGCCCCGGGGGCGTCGCCGAGGTTCGCCCGCACGTTGCCTCGGTTGTTCCAGGCCATCGCGTACAGGGGGTCGAGCCGGATCGCCTCGTCGAGGTCGCGGATCGCGCCGGCCGGGTCGCCCGCGTCCGCCCGCGCCGTCCCGCGATTGAGCCACGCCTGGGGGAGCCGCGGATCGAGCCGGATCGCCTCGTCGTAGTCGCGGATCGCTCCGGCGGTGTCGCCGATCGCCCGGAGGGCCAGGCCTCGGTTCATCCACGCCGGGGCGAGCCGGGGGTCCACGCGGAGGGCCTGGTCGAAGTGCTCGATCGCCCGGGAGGGGTCGCCCTGCCTCTCATGGGCGACTCCGAGGTTGATCCAGGCGTCGGTCTCGCGCGGGTCGAGGCGGAGCGCCTCCTCGTAGTCGGCGATCGCCTCCGCGGGACGCCCCAGCGCCATCCGCACCTCTCCCCGCGCGCTCCGGAGCGCAGCGCGGCCCGGGTCGAGGCGGATCGCCTCGCCGAAGTCCCGCTCCGCGGCGGCGAGGTCGCCCAGACGCCGGTACGCCGTCGCCCGGTTCCCGAAGGGCGCGTCGTCCGCCGGATCGAGCCGGATCGCCTCGTCGAGGTCCCGGAGCGCGGCTGCGAGATCCCCTTCTTCCATGCGAACGATGCCCCGGTTGCTCCACGCGGAAGCCGAGGAGGGATCGGACCGGACGGCCTCGTCGAAGTCGGCGAGGGCTCCCCGGAGATCCCCGAGCTCGCGGCGCGTGAGTCCGCGGTTGTTCAGCGCCCGCGCGTCCCGCGGGGCCAACCGGATCGCCTCGTCGAAGTCGCGGAGTGCCCCCTCGGGATCCCCGAGCTCCCGGCGGGCGGCCCCGCGGTTGCTGAGGGCCCACGCGAGAGGGATCCCCCCGGAGAGCGCCTCGCCGTATTGCCGCACCGCCGCCGGCCGGTCGCCCCGCGGGTCCACTCCTTCCACGTAGCCGCGGAGCAAGGCGGCCTCCCACCCCGACTCCTGGGCGAGCGCCTCTCGAGCCTCCGCCCAGTCCTTCGCGATCGCCCGGAGAGCGCCGGTTCCGAGACGACCCGCCCGTCCGCCGGCACGGATCGCCGCCTCCAGGGGTGGCGTCGCGTCCCCCCCGGCGAGTCGCGAGAACGCCTCGAGTCCCTCGTACAGGCGGGCCATGGGCGCCTCGCGTGCGTCCTCGTGTATCCGCCCCCACTCGGCCACGGCCCCGGGCCCGTCTCCGATCGCCCAGAGGAGCAGCCCCCGCTCGAGCCTCCAGTCGCGCCGCGCGGGCTCGAGCGCGAGGGCGTCGCCGAGGAGCGCGGCGGCGCGGCGGGGATCCTCGACCCGCAGGGCGTGGGCCCGTCCGGAGAGGCGTGCGCCCTCGGACGCCGCGGGGAGCGCCGGGGCGGCGGTCCCGGACCGCCCCACCCCCGTGCCGACCAGGAGGGTCGCCGCGCCGGCCGCCGCCGCGACGGCGAGGAGGACCGGCGCCCGGCCTCCACCGACGCGGGCCCAGGGCCGCTCGCCGCGCAGGACGCGGTCGAGGTCGTCCCGCAGTTCGAGGGCGGAGGGAGGGCGGTCCCGCGCGCGCTTCCCGAGACAGGCCCGCACGAGGCGTTCGATCCCCCCGGGGAGGTCGCCGCGGAGGGTCCGGAGCCGCGGCGGCTCCGACAGGAGCGCTCGGCCCAACACCGCGGCGGGGGTCTCCCCCTCGAACGGCGGCCGCCCCGCGAGCATCTCGTAGAGGAGGCACCCGAGGCTCCAGACGTCCGTCGCGGGCGTGAGTGAGGAGACCTCCCCGCGCGCCTGCTCGGGGCTCATGTAGGCCGGGGTGCCGAGGGCCTGGCCGGTCTTCGTGAGCTTCGAGCCCCTCGACGCGCTCGGGGCGAGGCCGATCGCCTTGGCGAGGCCGAAGTCGGCGATGAATGCACGGGGTTCGACCCGGAAATCCGAGCCCACGGGAAGGCGAGTCTAACCGGAACGCGCCGCCGCCCGGCCCTCGTGCCGGGCGATCCGCGCCGCCTTCGCGAGGATGGCCCGGGCGATCCGGCGGGCGGCCGGCTCGAGGCGGGGCGTACCGCGGGGCACGCCGAGGTAGAGCCGCAGCCACCGGAGCCGCTCGGCCCTCGGGACGAGCGGGGCCGCCGAGTATTCGAGGGCGGCCAGGTCCTTCACGACGCGGTGGCCGAAGAAGGGGGCGCCTCTCTCCGCGCGGGCGAGGTCTATGAGGGTGAGCCGGGGCGCCGCCCACGCCGAATCCGGCCCCTCGAGAGCCTCGGGGCGAGGCGAGGGCGCCGCGAGCACGTGACAGAGGTAGAGGTCTCGGTGGGATAACCCCGCGCCGTGGAACCGGCGGACGAGGGCGGCGAGCGATCCGGCGACCGCGCGCCGCCGGGCCCTGGCCTCGGCGGGGGGGAGCGCGCGCCACTCCGCGAGGAGCTCGTCGAGCGGCCGGGCCCCCTCGACCGCGGCGGTCGCCACGAAGGAGCCGCCGCGCCCGTTCGCCGCCTCCACCCGACCCCACGCGACCGGCGCCGGGGTCGGGATCCCGAGGAGGAGGCAGCGCCGGAGCATCTCCCACTCGCGCGCGGCGGGGTCGCCCGGCGGCGCGAGGCCGAGCGCGGCCCGGACCCTCTCGCCGAGGGGGCGCGACCGGTGACGCTTCACGTGCCAGGTCGTCTCCCGCGGGCCCTCGGGCCCCTCGGCGACGGGGATCTGCACGTTCTCCCGGCCGTCGCGCGACCGGACGAGCCGTCCGCGCGCGGGGTCGAGGAACGACGCGGCGGTGTCGAGGCCGGACTCGCGGAGCGCGGAGACCGCGCCGGCCGAGGCGCGCAGTCTCCCCCCGTCGAGGAGCACCTCGGGGAGAGGCTCGTCGGGGGCGCGGGCGGCGAGACGCCGTCGGCCTCGGGCCGCGAGGCCGAGCACGCGGCGCGCGAGGGGCCGGGCGGACGGGCCGAGGCGCGCCTCGCCGAGGGCCCCGCGGAGGACCCGCAGGCGGTCCGTCCGCGAGACGTCCGGGGGACGCGAGGCGTCGAGCGCGGCGAGGGTCGCGGCGAGGTCGCGCGCCGGCCCGGAGCGGGCGACGTCGAGGACCGAGAGCCGCGGCGCGTCGAGCGGCCCCTCCGCCCGGAGGTGCCCGAGGTGGAGGTCGGGGTGGCCGAGGCCCGCCGCGCGGAGCCGCCCGCAGAGGTCGCCGAGCGCCCGCGCGAGGGCCCGGCGCGCGCGCCCGGCCTTCGGGAACGCCCGCCGGAGCGGGATCCCGGGGACCTCCGCGAGAACGAGGAGGCTCCGGCCCGGCCACGCGCCGCGTCTCTCCTCCCGCACCTCGAGGACCCCGGGGGCCACGACCCCGGCCGCGCGGAGCCGCTCCGCCGCAGCCGCCTCGGCGGCGGCGGGCGAGGAGATCGGCCCGCCCCGGAGCAGGGCCGGGAGGACCTCCCGGAGCCGGGGCGGCGCGAAGTACTTTGCGTAGACGGCGCGAGGCGCGCCGTCTGGTCCGGTCCCCCGGACCCTGGCGACCAGCCGCCCCCGGTGGCGCGAGAGCACCTCGGCGCCGTCGGGGAGCCCCGAGGGTTCGAGGCTTAGCCCTGGGTCCAGGCTCCCGGGCGCCGGATTCACCTGGACCCCGCGAGGTGGGTGTACGCCTCGGCGAGCCGCGGTTCCTCGCGCGGGCGGAGCCGCTCCCGGGCCCGGGCGACCGCGACGGCCAGCTCCTCGTCCAGCACGCGGGCCCGCCGGACCCCGCCGTGGGCGTGGTAGGCGAGCAGGAACCGCAGCCGGTCCGTCCGAGGCAGGAGCCGGGCGGCCACCGTATCGAGGGCCGCCAGGTCGGCGACGATCCCGCGCCGGAGCCCCCACTGGGTCCACGGCACCCTCCCCGCCGGCGAGTCCACCTTCACGAACTCCCAGCCGTCCCGCGCCTCCCCCGAAGCGTGAACCCTCCGCACGAGGACGTTCCTCGGATGGAGGTCCCCGTCCACGTACCC
>JAKEIC010000324.1 GCA_022614695.1 Planctomycetales bacterium
AGGGGGAGGGCTCCCACGCCGTCCGCGTCACGGGGCGCGTCGGCGATCGGACGCGAACCGTGGTCGCGGAGGCGGACTTCGGGAAGTCGAGCCCCGGCGGAGAGAACCTGCCGCGCCTCTGGGCCGCGCGCAAGGTCGGGATCCTGCTCGAGGAGATCCGGCTGCGCGGCGAGACTCCGGAGGTGCGGGCCGAGGTCGTCCGCCTCTCGCGCGAGCACGGGATCGTGACGCCGTACACGTCGTACCTGGTGGTGGAGGACTCGGAGAAGGCGAGGGTGGAGCGCTGGGGCGGGTCGCGCGGGGGCCGGGTCCGGGACGTGGACCGGGACGTGGACCGGGACGTCACGACCCACGAGTGGCCCATCGAGGACCCGGTCCTTAAGGACGCGCCCGCCGACCACAACGAGGCGGAGGAGTCCAGCGAGAAGCACGGGTCCGGGGGGGACCCGAACGCCGTCGCGGACAAGCCCTTCCAGGGCAAGTACTGGAACGACTCTCTCGGCGTGGCCGGGGGCGCCGGGGGGGCCTACGGCGGCCGGTTCGGCGGCAAGCGCGACCTCGTGGCGCGGGGCGGCGGCGGGCGGGGCACCGAGGCGGCGGTCGCCGCGGCGCTCCGGTGGCTCAAGAAGCACCAGGAATCGGACGGCTCCTGGGAGGGAGGGTCCGGGACGACATCCCTTGGGCTGCTCTCCTTTCTCGGCGCCGGGAACTCCATGCGTGCCGGTCCCTACAGGGAGGCGGTGAAGAACGGCCTCAAGTACCTCATCTCGGTCCAGTCGCCCGACGGGTGCGTCGGCCCGAAGACGAGCGACGGCCGGTACATCTTCAACCACGCGATCGGCACGATGGCCCTCTCGGAGGCCTATGGGCTCTCGGGCATGACTCCGCAGCTCAAGGCCCCCGCGCAGAAGGCCGTCGAATTCCTCCTGCAGGCCCAGAGTCCCTACCTCGGGTGGGGGCCGGGGATCCGGACCGGGGGGAGCGACACGACGGTGACCGGGTGGGCGGTCCTCGCCCTCCATTCGGCAAGGCTCTCCGGACTCGACGTCCCGCCCGAAGCCTTCCAGGGCGCGAAGAACTGGTTCGACAAGGCGCGCGACGAGGCCCCCGGGACGGTCGCCGTTGCCGTCAGCGCCCGCATCTTCATGGGCGAGCCGACGGATTCGCCGAAGGTGACGGCCGGCGCGGCCCTCCTCCGGAGTTCCCTCCCGAAGTGGGACCCGGACCGCGGGAACGACTTCGTCACCTGGTGCTTCGGCACCCTGGCCATGTTCCAGACGGGAGGCGCGAACTGGAGGGACTGGAACGCCGCGATCAAGGAGGCGCTCGTGAAGACGCAGCGCCGGGGCGGAGACGAGGACGGCTCCTGGGACCCGGGCGCCGCGACCGATCGCGTCTCCGCGACGGCCCTCGCGACTCTCTCGCTGGAGATCTACTACCGCTACGGGAGGATCCTCGGAACGAGGGAGACCGTCCCCGGCCCCGCGGCCGCGCAGGACCTCCGGTCCGACGGGGCCGCCGGCATCGAGGCGGGTCGCACGATAGACGCGCTGAAGGAAGGCCGCGCGGCCGCCGCACCCGTGGGGGACGCGGAGGTCCGCCGCGCCGGCGGTCGGACGTTCCGCCGCGAGGGCGTGGCCTGGGTGGACGAGGCGTTCCGCTCCGAGATGCCGGTCGTGGAGGTCGAGGCCCTCTCCGAGGCCTGGCTTGCGCTCTCGCGTGAGAGGCCCGACCTCGCCCCCTGCCTCGCCCTCGGCGACCGCGTCACGGTCGTGGTGGAGGGGAAGGCGTACCGGGTGGCGCCGCGCTAGGGCGGACCGTTAAAGCGCAACGGGCGGGGTTGCCCCCGCCCGCCGCGCCCGATGCGGGTTCCCGAAGACTACTTCACGTGCCTCGCCACGAGCTTCGTCATCTCGAACATGTTGACGCAGCCCTTGCCGCCGAAGACGGCCTTGAGCTTGTCGTCGGCGTTGATGTTCCGCCGGTTCTTCTTGTCCTGCAGGCCGTTCTTCTTGATGTAGGCCCACAGCTTCTTCGTGATCTCGGTCCGGGGGACAGCCTTGTCCCCGACCACCGCCGCCAGCATCGCATCGGGCTGGACCGGCTTCATGAACTCCGGATTCGGCTTCCTCGCCACTCCTCGCTCCTCCTCTTTTGCACGCCCCTCGGGGGCTGCCCGTCGCCCCCCCGAGGCCACGCGCCCCGGGGGCCCGGGGATAGTACCGTCCTTTTCCGGGAGGGGAAGGGAAATCCCGCGAACGGCGGGGTCGGCTTTGGGTAGGGTCTAGACCCACACCAGGTCGGATTCCGCTTGACCCTGCCGGGGGACCGTGCCTAGGATCGCCGCGCCCGAGCCGTGCGGGAGGCGGAGGGGGGTGCCCCCGTCCCCCATCCCGGTGCGGGCTGGCTCCCGGCGGGAGAGGGACCGGGAGCGGCGGGGGGGCCCCGCTTTCGTTTCCCTCGTTCGGGACTGACACGTCATTCCAGCCGCCCCGCGGGGGGGAGGAGAGTCCCATGGTGCCGCCGACCGCCACCGCCACCGAGCAGGAGATCCAGGGTTTCCTCGCCGCCGAGCGCGCGCGCCTCTTGAAAGAAGAGGGCGTCGAGGAGGAGAGGGTCCACCACTTCCACAAACCCGTCGAGCGGCCCTTCACGGCCGCCGACAGGCCCAAGACGACGATCCTCTTCGGCGGGCTCACCCTCCGGCACGAGCGGCTCTGCAAGGCCGCCATGGAAGGGCTCGGCTACCGGATCGAGATCGTGCAAACGCCCGACGTGAAGAGCTTCCAGCTCGGCAAGGAGTTCGGGAACAACGGCCAGTGCAACCCGACCTACTTCACCGTCGGGAACCTGGTGAAGCACCTCCAGGGGCTCCGGACGAAGGGGATGCCGCTCGCCGAGATCCTCGACCAGTACGTCTTCCTCACGGCGGGCGCGTGCGGCCCCTGCCGCTTCGGGATGTACGAGGCCGAGTACCGCCTCGCGCTCCGGAACTCGGGGTTCGACGGCTTCCGCGTGATCCTCTTCCAGCAGAAGGGCGGCCTCTCCCAGAGCGACGTCGAGGCCGGCCTCGCAATGAACATGGACTTCTTCCTCGGGATCCTGAACGCCATGAACATGGGCGATCTCCTGAACGAGGTCGGCTACCAGATCCGGCCCTACGAGGTGAACCCCGGCGAGACCGACCGCGTGCTCTCCGAGGTGACGGCCCGGCTCGAGTCCCGGCTCCGCGAGAAGCCGCGCCCGACCCTCCCCGCGTGGGTGGAGCGCCGGCTCCCCCGCGGCGGCCGGAAGGCCCTCGAGTACGTGGTCAAGTTCGTGGACCAGCTCGCGAGCGACTACTACACGGAGCCGCTCGGCGAGGCGCGCGACCGGCTGGCGCGCATCCCGGTGGACTACGCCCGCGTCCGGCCCATCGTGAAGATCACGGGGGAGTTCTGGGCGCAGACCACCGAGGGCGACGGGAACTTCCGGATGTTCCGCTTCCTCGAGGGCGAAGGGGCGCAGGTGCTCGTCGAGCCGATCGCCACCTGGATCAACTACATGCTCTGGCAGGCGCAGCAGGGCGCCCGGGACCGGAAGGGGATCGAGGGCGGCCAGGCCCCGCCCCCCTGGTGGCGGCTCGACCGGTGGGCCCGGATCGAGAGGAAGTTCCTCTCGAAGCTCGCGAAGATCCGGCTCGCCGAGGCGCTCTTCAAGCGCGAGTACGGCCGCTTCTGCGAGGCGCTCGGCGGCACCGCCCACACCCTCACCGACCAGTACGAGCTGCAGCGGCTCGGCCACCCCTACTACAACTCGAAGGCGCAGGGCGGCGAGGGCCACCTCGAGGTGGCCAAGAACATCTACTACTCGAACAAGGACCTCGCCCACATGGTGCTCTCGCTCAAGCCCTTCGGCTGCATGCCGAGCACCCAGTCCGACGGGGCGCAATCGGCCGTGGTCTCCACCTACAAGGACATGATCTACCTCCCGATCGAGACCTCCGGCGAGGGCGAGGTGAACGCCCACAGCCGCGTGCAGATGGCGCTCGGCGAGGCGCGCTCGAAGGCCCGCGCCGAGTTCCAGGGGGTCCTCGAGCGGACCGGGCTCACGGTCGAGGCGGTCCGCGACTACGTCTCGAAGCACCCCGACCTGCACCTGGATCGCGCGCTCCTCCACCTGCCCGAGGTCCCCGGGATCGTCGGGACGGGGGCGCGGTTCGTGCGCCACGTGGCGGAGCTGATGGGACGGATATGAGCGACCTGTTCATCGGACTGGACGTCGGGTCCACCACGGTCAAGGCCGTGGTGGTGGACCCGACGTCTGACAAGATGCTCTGGCAGGACTACCAGCGCCACGAGACGAAGCAGCCCGAGAAGTGCCTCGAGTTCCTCTCGCGGATCGAGAAGGACCTCTCGCTCCCCCCCGAGAGGTTCCGGATCTTCGTCACCGGGTCGGGCGGCTCGGGGATCGGCCGCACTCTCGGCGCCAAGTTCGTCCAGGAGGTGAACGCCGTCTCGCTCGCGGTGGGGAAGCTCTACCCCGAGGCCGGGAGCGTCGTCGAGCTCGGGGGCCAGGACGCCAAGATCATCATCTTCAAGGAGGACCCCGAGACCGGGAAGAAGAAGAAGATCCCGAGCATGAACGACAAGTGCGCCGGGGGGACTGGCGCCGTGATAGACAAGATCAACGCGAAGCTGCGGATCCCGGCGAAGGAGCTCTGCGACCTCGGCTACGTCGGCCTGAAGCTCCACCCCGTGGCGGGCAAGTGCGGCGTCTTCGCCGAGACCGACATCAACGGGCTCCAGAAGTCGGGCGTGCCACGCGAAGAGATGATGGCGTCGCTCTTCGAGGCGATCGTCCAGCAGAACCTCTCGGTCCTCACGCGCGGGAACACGCTCCGGCCTGTCGTCCTCCTCCTCGGGGGCCCGAACTGCTACATCCGCGGGATGCGCGAGGCGTGGCAGACGAACATCCCGGTGGTCTGGGCCGAGCGGAACTTCCCGCTTCCGCCGGGCAAGGACCCGAAGGACCTGATCCAGGTCCCGCAGAACGCCCAGTACTTCGCCGCTCTCGGCGCCGTCGAGTTCGGGAAGGACGAGGAGCCCTCGGTCGGCCGCTACACGGGCCGCGCCGGGCTCGAGAAGTACATGGGGGGCGGCCGCGGCGAGCAGAAGATGCGCCGGGGCCACGCGGGGGGGCTCGCCAAGGACGACTCGGAGCTCTCCGCTTTCCGCGAGCGGTTCAAGAGGAAGACATTCGTCCCGGCTCCGTTCGCCCCGGGCGAGACCGTGCGGGGATTCGTCGGCCTCGACGGCGGCTCCACCTCCACGAAGGCGGTCCTCCTCTCCCCGGAGCGGAAGCTCCTCGCCAAGACCTACCAGCTCTCGAAGGGGAACCCGATCGAGGACACCCAGGAGATGTTCGCGAAGCTCCGCGCGATGGTGGAGGAGGTGGGCGCGAAGCTCGAAGTCCTCGGCGTGGGCACCACGGGCTACGCGAAGGACATCCTCCGGGACGTCCTCGCCGCCGACGTGGCGCTCGTCGAGACCGTCGCCCACATGGAGTCGGCGCTCCACTTCTACAAGGACGTGGACGTGATCTGCGACGTCGGCGGTCAGGACATCAAGCTCATCATCCTGAAGAACCGCCGCGTGAAGGACTTCAAGCTGAACACCCAGTGCTCGGCCGGGAACGGTTACTTCCTGCAGGGCACCGCCGAGACCTTCGGCGTGAAGGTCGAGAACTTCGCCGACGTGGCCTTCTCCGCCCCGAGCTACCCCGAGTTCGGCTACGGCTGCGCCGTCTTCATGCAGTCCGACATCGTGGACTTCCAGCGCCAGGGCTGGAAGCCCGAGGAGATCATGGCGGGGCTCGCCGCCGTCCTCCCGAAGAACATCTGGCTCTACGTCTCCCAGATCCCGAACCTCCAGAAGCTCGGCAAGAACTTCGTGCTCCAGGGCGGCACCCAGTACAACCTCGCCGCGGTCAAGGCCCAGGTGGACTTCATCGAGTCGCGCTTCCCCGACGGCGAGAAGCCGAATGTCTGGGTCCACGAGCACGCGGGGGAGTCGGGCGCGATCGGCGCGGGGCTCGAGGCGTGCCGCCTCTGGGAGAACGGCCGGAAGACGACGTTCATCGGCCTCGACGCGGTGAAGAGCATCACCTACGCGACCACCCGCAGCGAGGACACGCGCTGCTACTTCTGCAAGAACAAATGCCTCCGGACCTTCATCGACGTCTCGGCGACGCGCGCGCCCGGCGACGCCGCCCCGGCCCCGAAGGTGAAGTCGAAGGTCCCGCTCCCCCCCCGGGCGAAGCGTCTCATCATCGCCACCTGCGAGAAAGGCACCGTCGAGGACGTGGGCGACATGCGCGAGATCAAGAAGTGGCTCGACCAGGTGAAGGGTGAGAACCCGAACCTCGCCGAGATCGCGGCGCGGGCCGCGTTCAAGAGCTACGGCCCCCCGAGCGTCGCCGACCCGGTCCCCTCCTTCGCCCTCACCCCGAAGGGGCGCGAGCGGATCGAGCGGATGAAGGCGCGGAAGGACGTCGTCATCGGGTTCCCGCGGGTCCTGAACATGTACAGCTGCGGCCCCTTCTTCACGGCCTACTTCGAGAGCCTCGGCGTCCCGGCGGAGAACCTGCTCTGGTCCGACTACACGAGCGAGGCGCTCTTCAAGGAGGGCTCGAAGCGCGGGGCGATAGACCCGTGCTTCCCGAGCAAGGTCTCCGTCGCCCACGTCCACAACCTCGTCTACCGGGTCCACAAGGAGCGAAAGAAGCTCGATCTCATCGTCTTCCCGATGATCGACTCCCTCACCTCCGACCTCGTCGGGGTCCAGGCCCACCGCGCCTGCCCGACGGTCACGGCGACGCCCGAGACGGTGAAGGCGGCCTTCGTGAAGGAGGGGGACGTCTTCCGGGAAAACGGGATCCGGTACCTCCCGACGTTCGTGCACCTCCGGGAGCCGGAGCTCGCCGCGCGCGAGATGCTCGGCGACTTCGGGGAGATCCTGGGGCTCTCGGCCGAGGAGAACCGCCGCGCCGTCGAGCAGGGGTTCCGGGCCCTCGACGTCTTCTCGAACCAGATCCTGCGCGGGACGGCGCGGGAGGTCCTGAAGACGCTCGAGGCGGAGCAGAAGATCGGGATCGTCGTCCTGGCCCGCCCCTACCACAACGACCCGGGGCTCAACCACGAGATCCTCGAGGAGTTCCAGAAGCACGGCTATCCCATCCTCACGCAGGACAGCCTCCCGACCGATCCCGAGATCCTCGAGCGGCTCTTCGGGGACGAGGTGCGCGCCGGCGCGATCTCGCACCCGATGGACATCTCCGACGCGTGGAAGAACTCCTACAGCGAGAACACGAGCCGCAAGGTCTGGGCGGCGAAGTACACCGCCCGCCACCCGAACCTGGTGGCGCTCGAGCTCTCCTCCTTCAAGTGCGGCCACGACGCGCCGATCTACACCGTGGTCGAGGAGATCATCGAGGACTCGGGGACGCCCTACTTCTCCTTCAAGGACATCGACGAGAACAAGCCGACCGGCTCGATCAGGATCCGCGTCGAGACGATCACCTACTTCCTCAAGCGCTACCGCGAGGACATGGTGAAGCGGAAGAAGGCCGAGGCCCGGGTCGAGGAGAAGCTCCGGGCCCTCGAGGCGGAGATCCGGGGGCGGCTCGCGACGCCCGTGGGCGTCTGAGGGCGGGCGCGTGATCCACGACCGGGTCATGTTCGAGATCTACCGGGACACGGCCTACACGGGCCGCTACCGGGTCGTCTGCTACACGGAGCTGCACGAGGGGAACCGCGACCCGGAGATCGCGCGCGCCTCGGCCGGCGAGCACGTCTACGACGGGTTCTACCGGACGTGGAAGGCCGACGAGGCGAAGGCCGGGATCGAGGGGGTGGTCCGGAGGCTCAACGATGGCGAGGCGCTCTCCGAGGAGGAGATCCGGTCCCTGCTCGCCCCCTACGACGTCGTCGCCGCGAGACCCGCGTAAGATCCACCCCTCCCGCGCGACTAGGGGGTGAGACGCGGGGCCGGGTGGCTTCGCGGGAAGGAGCGGAGACGATGAACGCAGGACGTATCCTCACCCTGGCCGCGGGCGCGGTGCTC
>JAKEIC010000325.1 GCA_022614695.1 Planctomycetales bacterium
AGCGCCTCGAGCGCGAGCGCCCGGTTCGAGAGCGCCATCTCCATGTCGGGCCGCAGGGCGAGCGCGCGGGTGTAGTCCTCCACCGCTCCGGCATACTCGCCCGCCGCGTGCCGGGCGAGTCCGCGGTCATTGTAGAGTTCCGCGTCCGGAGGACCTTCGCGGAGGGCCCGGTCGAAGTCCTCGAGGGCTCCCGAGACGTTCCCGAGCTCCTGTCGCACGATCCCCCGATTGCGTCGCGGCCCGGGCAGGTCCGGACGGAGGCGGACGGCCGCTTCGTAGTCGCCGAGCGCCCCGGCCGCGTCCCCCGCCCGGCGCCGAGCGTAGCCGCGGTTGTTCAGGGCCTCGAAGTAGTCGGGCCGCCGCTCGAGGGCGGCGGAGTAGTCCTCGATCGCGCCCGCGTAGTCCCGGGTGACGTCCCGAGACACCCCGCGGGAGAAGTGGGTCACCGGATCCCCCGGCCGCAGGCGGAGCGATCGACCGAAGGCCTCCAGGGCGCCCGCGTGGTCCCCCGCGGCCGCGCGCGCGACGCCCAGGTTGTGGTAGGCCCACGCGGAGGGCGGCCCCTCGGCGAGCGCGGCCTCGTACTCGCGGACGGCGGCCGGGGCATCCCCCCGGGGATCCGTGCCCTCGACGTATCCGCGCACGAGGGACGCGGACCATCCCGGGACCTCCCGCAGGCACTCGCGCGCTCCCGTCCAGTCGGCTCGGAGCGCCGCGGAGACGGCGCGGGCGACGCGGCCGTCGCCGCCCGGGTCCGCCTCGGCGCGAGTGACCTCGCACCGAGCGAGGCCCCCGTCCCCGCCCGACATGGCCTCCAGCGCCGCATAGAGGCGGGCCGCGGGGGCCTCCGGCGCTCCGTCGGGGATCCGCTCCCACTCCGTCCGGGCATCTGCGGTCCTCCCGAGCCCCCAGAGGAGGAGCCCCCGCTCCACGCGCCAGCCGTGGCGGTGAGGCTCGACCTCAAGCGCGCGCGCGAGCGTCTCGGTGGCCTCGCGCGGGTCGGACTGCCGGAGTCGGAGCGCGCGGAGGGCCAGCCCCTCGGCCGCCGGGTTCCCCGGCGGGGCCGCGGCGGGGGACCCGGGGTCCGTCGTCGCCCGCCCGGGGAGGAGCGCGGCGATCCCGATCGCGACGCCGAGCGTCGCTCCCGCGGCGATGAGGCGTCCGGCCGGCGTCCCGGGGAGCGACGTCGCCGGCCGCTCCCCGGCGAGGATCCGCGAGAGGTCGTCCCCGAGCGCGGCCGCGTCGCGGTAGCGCGACGCCCGGGACTTCCGGAGGGCGCGACCCACGACGCGGGGGAGGTGACGGGGCGCGTCCGGGCAGAGCTCGAGCAGGCCCCGCGGCTCGTGCGTCAGGACCGCCGCCACCACGGCCGCCGGCGTGTCGCCCGAGAAGGGGGAACGCCCCGCAAGCATGGCGTAGAGCACGCAGCCGAGGCTCCAGGCGTCGGTCGCCGCGGTAAGCGACGAGACCTCGCCCCGGGCCTGCTCGGGCGACATGTAGGCGGGAGTCCCGAGCGCTTGTCCGGTGCGGGTCAGCCTCGATCCCGTCGCGACGGACTTGGCGAGACCGAAGTCGGCGAGGAAGGCGCGGGCCGCCGGCAGGCCGTCCCCTCGCTCCGGCCCCGTCACGGCCCCGCCTCCAGCGAGCGGAGGGCCCGGAGGGCGAGGGCGGCCCCGGCGGCGCCCCTGAGGATCGGGTTGTCGGCGAACGAGCCGTCCTCCCGTCGGCAGGCCAGGACCAGCTCGAGGAGCGGCGCCCGGTAGCGCTCGCGGGTCTCGGCCAGGAGCCTCGCCGCGGCCTCGGCGGCGTGCGCGTATTCGAAGAGGAGGTCGTGGGACCCCTGCCCGTCGGGTCCGCAGTGCGTGAGGGTCTTCCCGGTTTCGGCGAGGTAGCTCGCGCAGCGGTCGAGGAGGAGGTCGAACGCCACGCGCATCTTCCGGCGGCAGTCGAGGGTCCTCTCGATTCGGTCCGCGGCGACGGGGACACGGAAGTCGCGCGCGGCGAGCAGCGCGAGCGCCGAGGCGGCCGTGACGAAGCTGCTGGATTGGCGCGCGAACTCGGAGGCGGTTTCGTTCGCCGAGAGCACGTAGGCCCGCTCCGCCTCGGGGGCGTGGGCCTGCCGGAGCCGCACCTTCCCGGCCGGGGTCTGGCCGTCGAGCACGAAGCCAGGAGCGGGCTTCCCGGCGAACGTGGCGTTCGAGAGGCGACGAGGCGGAATCGGCGCTCCCTTCGAGCCCGCAGTCTACCGGCCAGGGGCCCCGAGCCGGATCCCGTAGAGCGGGCACTCGGGATCGTCGCGGAGGAGGGTCATCCCGGCGCCCCGGCAGACCGACTCGGGGAGCTCCGGGAGCGGGCTCGAGTAGGTTGGGCCGAGGCGGTGGCCGAACGCGACGGCGTAGGGGGCGCCGCACCGGGCGATCTCGGCGAGCACCTCGCGCAGGAGGGCGTGCGCGTGCCCTCGGCGCCGGGCCTCCGGCGCGACCACCAGGCACGTGAGCGCCCACGCGTCGGGCGCCGGCGGCGGCCTCTTCGCGAGGAGCGGGAACGAGGCCCACGGCCCCACCTGGCACCAGGCGACAGCCTGGGCACCGTCGTAGAGGAGGTAGCCGTCCGAGAGCCCCTCCCGGAACCGGCTCTCGCGGCAGGCGGAGCCGGCGCCGGCGGGCTCCGGGCCCGCCCCGAGGTAGGCCGTGCAGAGGCAGGCGGCCGACTCCTCGGAGCCTCGCCGCATCAGGGCGAGAAAGTCCTCGCGGCGCGAGGCGTCGAGACGTCGGAGCGCCGGGACCGGGGCCACTCAGTCCCCCGTCGGGACGATCGTGGCCGCCTCGACCATGAGGACCACGGTCCGGGCCGGCGCCCGGGTCCTGTGGAGGACCCCGCGCGGGACGACGATTCCCTGCCGGGGCCCGAGCTCCACGGTGCGGCCCTCGAGATCGAGCAGGAGCCGGCCCGAGAGGACGAAGAAGAACTCGTCTTCCCGGTCGTGCTTGTGCCAGTGGAACTCCCCCTCGAACACCCCGAGCCGCGCCACGCAGTCGTTCACCCGCACGAGCGTCTGGTTCCACCACTTCGTGGGGCACTCATCCGCCAGCTTGCCCGCGTCGACGAGCTCCAGCGGCTTGTACTTCACGTCC
>JAKEIC010000326.1 GCA_022614695.1 Planctomycetales bacterium
ATTGCCGTTCACCGCGATCTGGGTGCGCTGTTTGATGATCTCGCCCGGCGACTGCCGCGCATCGTCCCATTCGATTACATCAATCTGGTCTTGTACGACCCCGCGCGCCACGTCATGCGCTTGCACCTGCTCGTGACGCCGGAACCCACCACGATCAGCCCCGGTCTCGAACTGCCTGTTGACGAATCGCCGGGCGGGCTGGTGTGGAAAACCCAAGAGCCGGTCATGATTGGGGATACAGCGCTCGAGAGTCGCTTTCCCGCGCTGACGCCTCTGCTGCTTCAAAACGGCGTGCGGTCTTTCTGCGTGGTTCCGTTGACAACGTCTCGAAGCTCGCGCCCGCCGCGGCGTCCGCGGCGGCGAGTGACGCCGTCCGGACGGCCGGGAGGGCCGCGGCCGGGGAGGCGGTGAAGGGCGTCCTGTCGGGGGACCCGAAGGCCCCGGGCGTGCCGGCGCTTCCCGCGTCGCCGACCACCGCCGGGGCGCCGGCCACGCCGGCGGCTCCCGCGACCGCCGCCCCGGGGCCCCGGCCGTCCGTCCTCGGGCTCCCCGGGACGCCCGCCGCCGCCCCCGGGGACGTCGTCGGAACGGTCGGGCGCGTCCGCGGCACGGTCGCCTCGATCCGCGCCGTCTGGCGCTGGGCGCCCGTCGTCTCCCAGTTGCTCCAGGGCGCGTGCCTCGGCTCGATCGCGGCCCTGCTGGCGGCCACCCTCGTCCGCGCGAAGAGCGCCCGGGGCCGCGCCGCCGCGGTCGTCGGGCTCTCCTTCGGGGCGCTCGCCGCCGAGCCGCTCGTCTTCCTCGGCCAGTGGCTCCCCGCGGGCCTCGTCGAGCAGTGGACGTCGGCGGCGGAGGGGCTCCCCCTCGACATCGTCTCGTGGGTGAAACAGTCCACCTCGTCGCTCGAGGCCGCGGCCGTGGCGGCCGGCGCCGGGTTCCCCGCGGCGGTCCTCGGCGCGAAGGGCCTCCTCTTCCTCACGGCCCAGCGCGACCGCCACGAGGTGAGGCGCCTCTGGTGGCTCGGGGTCCCCGCGCTCGCCGCGGTGCGGATCGGCCAGCAGCTCGTGAAACCGCTCCCGAGCGGCGGCGTGAACCTGGTGCTCGAGGGCTTCGATCCCGTCGCCGCCTCGGTCCCGGCGCTCGCGGCCGGCGCCGCCGCCTGGCTCGCGCTCGTGCTCGGGGCGCCGAAGGGCGTGCCTCCCTCGCGCGCGTCGGGCGACCCCGGGGTCCTCGGCGGCTAGAGCCCCCCGGTCTCGATCTCCCCGAGCTCTTCGCGCAGGTGCCACGGGACTTCCTTGTAGACGTCCTCGACCATGGAGCCGAGCGTCGGCGGCTTCGTCCGCTCGTTCTCGAGGGCGGCGAGGCGGATCTCCTCCTCGAACTCGGCGCGGGTCCGGTCGTCCTCCTCGGCGGACCAGAGGCGGCGCTCCTCGAGGTGGCGCCGGAAGCGCTCGATCGGGTCGCGGCGGCGCCACTCCTCGACCTCGGCCTCGGCGCGGTAGCGGGTCGGGTCGTCCGAGGACGAGTGGCCGAGCATGCGGTAGGTGAGGCACTCGACGAGCGTCGGCCCGCCGCCTGCGCGCGCGCGCGCGACCGCCTCGCCGCAGACACGGTGCACGGCGAGGACGTCGTTCCCGTCCACCCGCACGCCGGGGAACCCGTAGGCCTCGGCCTTCACGGCGATGGACTCGGCGGCCGTCTGGACCCGGAAGGGGACCGAGATGGCCCACTGGTTGTTCTGGCAGAGGAGGACGACGGGCGCCTTCCACACCCCGGCGAAGTTCATGGCCACGTGGAAGTCGGCCTCCGAGGTCGCCCCGTCCCCGAGGTAGCCCATCACGACCGTGTCGTGGCCGAGGATCTGCGCGGCCCGCGCCGCGCCCACGGCGTGGGGGAGCTGCGTCCCGATGCAGGAGGACCAGGAGACGACGTTCACCCGCCGGTCGGCCATGTGGACCGGCTGCATCCGGCCCTTCAGCACGTCGGCCGAGTTCCCCATGCACTGCGCGATCACCTGCGCGACGGGCATCCCCCGGAGGAGCATGGCGCCGCCCTGCCGGAGCGCCGGGAAGATCCAGTCCGCGGGCCGGAGCGCCGCCGCCGATCCCACGACGGCCGCCTCCTCCCCCGTGGCCGTCCCGTAGAAGCCGATCCGGCCCTGGCGCTGGAGCCCCAGCATCCGCGCGTCGAGGACCCGGATCCGGAGCATCCCGCGGTAGAGCGCGCGGAGGTTCTCGGGTGGGAGCTCCGGCGCCTCGACGCGCGTCCCGGGCGGGCCGCCGGGGAGGACGGTCAGGAGGTCGGGCACAGGGATTACATCGTCTCCAGGAGCTGCAGCTTCGGGTCCTCGAGGAGCCGGACGACGCGGTTCATGAACTCGGCGGCGATGGCCCCGTCCACGACGCGGTGGTCGAGCGAGAGAGAGAGGTGGCAGACCTGTCGGATCACGATCTGGCCGCTCCGGACCACGGGGGTCTCGCGGATCTTGTTGATGCCGAGGATCGCCACCTCGGGGTGGTTGATGATCGGGGTCGCGAGGACGCCGCCGATGTTCCCGGCGTTGGTGATCGTGAAGGTGCCGCCGCGCAGGTCCTCGAGGGCGACCTTCCCCGCGCGGACCGAGTCGGCGATGCGTTGGATCTCGGCGGCGATCTCCCAGAGGGAGCGCCGGTCGCAGTCCTTCACCACCGGGACGATGAGCCCGTCCGGCCCCGCCGTCGCGATCCCGATGTTGTAGTACCTCTTGACGACGATCTCCCCCGTCGCGTCGTCGAGCGAGGCGTTGAGCAGCGGGAACTCGCGGAAACCGGCGACGAGCGCCTTGATCACGAAGGGCAGGTAGGTGACCTTCACGCCCCGCGCCTCGCCGATCCGCTTCGCCTCGTTCCGCAGCGCCACCAGATCCGTCGCATCGAGCTGCTCGACGTAGGTGTAGTGCGGGGCGGTGTGCTTCGAGTGCACCATGTGCTCGGCGATCTTCTTGCGCACGCCCCGGAGCGGGATCCTCTCCTCGCGGGGTCCGGAGGGAAGGGGAGCCGGCGCCGGGCGTGCGGCCGGGACCGGGACGGCGCGTCCGGGAGCGGAAGCCCCTCGACCGGGCTCGGGGCGGGCGGGAGCGGCGCGAGACCCAGAGGCAGCCCTCTCCACGTCCTCGACGGTGATCCTCCCGCGGGGTCCCGTTCCCGCGATCCGTCCCAAGTCCACGCCCAACTCGCGCGCGCGGGCCCGGGTGGCGGGCGCCGCGAGGGCCTTCCCGCCCGCCCCGTCGCCGTCACCCGAGGAGGCCGCCGGGGCGTGCCCGACCGGACGCGTCGCCGCGGTCGCCTGGGCCGCCGCCGGAGCGGCCACCGGCGCGGGCGCGGCGGCGCCGCCCGACTCCTCGATCACCACGAGCACGGTCCCGATCGGAACCGTCTTCCCCTCGGGCACCCGGATGCTCGCGACGCGTCCCGTCCGGGGCGCGGGGATCTCGACGGTCGCCTTGTCGGTCATCACCTCGACGAGGGGCTGGTTCTCGCGGACGGCGTCCCCCTCCTTCACGAGCCAGCGCGTCACCTCGCCCTCGGTGAGTCCCTCTCCGATGTCGGGCAGCCGGAATTCCATCGCGGTCTCTCCTCTCGCCAGCCGCCCAGTATATCCCGCGTTGACTTCACTTCCGCCAATCCCGAGAATCCCGCTCCGCCGCGCTCGTAGCTCAGCCTGGCAGAGCAGCTGATTCTTAATCAGCGGGTCGTCGGTTCGAGCCCGACCGAGCGCACCACGGAGGGGGTCTCCCGCCCTCGCCAGACCGGGGGGCGGCCGCGAGACGGCCGGCTAGAGAGCGGGAGGGGCGGGAGGGGGCGCCGGACGGGGCGTCGCGCCGCGGTCCCCCCGGCCGCCGCCGTTCTTCCGGATCACCGCCTCGACGCGCTCGGCCGCGGCCGCGCCGCCCGAGGACTCGGCGACGATCAGGTCCACCGCGTGCTCGGGGGACTGGAGCCGCACCGACGGCCCGTTCCGGACGATGTCGGTGAGGCTCCGGTGCCGGAAGGAGTAGGTCCGCAGGGTCCGCTTGAAATCGAGCCCGCCGCCGGGGCGCATCTCCATGAGGATCAGGACGCGCAGGTTCGTCACCGCGAGCACGCCGCGCGTCGAGGTCGTCGCGAGCCGGGCGCTCACCTCGACCACCTCGGCGAGGTCTTCCCCCTTCCATAGGAACGGCGTGAGCCGCCCGGCGTAGGAGGAGAGGGGGTCGGGCTCGGCCACGGGCCGATTCTCGGGACCGCGCGCGGGTGGTGTCAACGTGGACGCTCGGTGCGCCTCCATTTAGAATCCCGCCCGCCGTGGCGGCGCCCATCATCCTCGCGCTGGACGGACTCGAGCGGCCGGCCGCGCTCTCCCTCGCCGAGAAGGTGGCCGGCAAGGTCTTCGCGGTGAAGGTCCACGACCTCTACCTCGCCGAGGGGCCCGCGCTCGTGGGGGCCCTGAAGCGGCACGGACGGGTCTGGGTGGACCTCAAGTTCCACGACATCCCGGCCACGGTGCGCTCCGAGGTGAAGCGCCTCGTCTCGGCCGGGGCCGACCTGCTCACGGTCCACGCCTCCGGCGGCCGCGAGATGATCGAGGCGGCGGTCGAGGCGGGCGGGCCGGAGCGGATCCTCGCGGTGACGGTCCTCACCTCGCTCTCGTGGTACGACTGCCGGGCCCTCTTCGGGGACTCCCCGGAGCTGCTCGTCCAGCGCCTCGGGCGCCTCGCGGCCGAGACTGGCGCGCGCGGGATCGTCTGCTCCCCGCTCGAGGCGAAGGCGCTCGCGGCCGATGCGAGCACGGCGAACCTCTGGCGCGTCACGCCGGGGATCCGCCCGACCTGGTACCAGGACCCGGGCGACCAGAAGCGGGTCGCCACCCCCCGCGAGGCCCTCGCGGGCGGCTCGACGCACCTCGTGATCGGCCGCCCGATCGTGCAGGCGCCCGACCCGTCCGCCGCCCTCGACCGGACGATCGCGGAGCTCGGCGCGCGGTGAGCGGCTCGGCTCCGCTCAGCGCGAGCGGGGAAGACTGGGCTCGCGTCTTCGCGGACCTCGGAGGGCTCTGGTCGCACGAAGGGGATCCGCGCCGGCCGCACGCGATCCTCACCAGCGGGCTCCACTCCGACGGCTTCGCGAACGCGACCACGCTCACGGAGAGGCCCGACCTGCTCGAGCGCGTCGTCGCGGCCCACCGGGGAGCGATCCTCGCGGCGGGCGAGCCGCGGCCGGACTGGGTCTTCGGCTCGGCGTTCGGGGCGATCACGCTCGCCCACGAGGTCGCCCGCGCCCTCGGCTGCCGCGCGGGATTCACCGAGCCGGACCCGGCGGCCCCC
>JAKEIC010000327.1 GCA_022614695.1 Planctomycetales bacterium
CCCCCGGCCTCCGGGGAGGGCGGGGCCTTCTCGCTCGCGGCGGCCGGGGCCGGGACCGAGTCGGCCGGGGACGAGGGGGGCGGCGGCGGGATCAGCTCGCCGCCCGCCGCGGCCTCGTGCAGGTGTTCCACGGCCGGCCCCGGGATGCCCTGGCACGGCCCCGCCAGGTACTGGAGCAGGGCGGCGGAAGGCGCCGCGCCCGAGAGCCCCCGCCGGGCGAGCTCCCGCAGGTCGGTGGGGGTCATGAACCCCAGCCGGATCCGCCTCACCTCCGAGAGGGTCGGCTCCCCGGGCCCCGGGCGCCCGGAGAGGCCCACGATCACGGGCGCGGGCTTGAGCGAGGCGGCGAGCGCCGGGAGGAGGCGGCGCGAGGCCGGATCGGCAACGTGCGCGTTGTCGAGCAGCAGGACGACGGGCTTCCGAGCCGCCTCGGCGGCGATCCACTCACGCAGCGCCTCGCGCAGGAGCCTCTCCCGGATCGGCGCCGAGAACCGGTCGAGCGGCGCTGCGGCGCGCCCCGTGAGCAGCGCCGCGATCGCGCGGGCCCGGGGCCCGTCGGGTTTGAGGGCGAGCGCGCCGAACCGGCGGGCGACGGCCTCCGCGGCCTCGGCCTCGCCGAACCTCGCCGGGAGACCGAGGAGGTCGGCGACCGCCTCGCGGAGCGCCGCGTACGGGACGCGGGGGAGCGCGGGGTCGTAGGCGCCCTGGGCCACGCGGAGCCCCGCCGCCTCGGCCGTCCGCCGCCACTCGGCGAGGAAGGCCGATTTCCCCGAGCCGGGTCCCCCGAGCACGAGGTAGCGCGAGCCCTTGCCCTGCGCGAGCCCCTCGAGGCCTTCCTCCGCGGAACGGAGCTCCGAGCGCCTGCCCACGTACTCGCCACCCAGCCGGCCCGCCCGGGCCCAGAGGCCCCGCCACCGGCCGGGTCCCAGCTCGACCACCTCGCGGACGCCCGGGGTGGCGGCCTCGGTACGGAAGAGCGGGAGGACGTCCGCGAGCCCCCCCTCCACGGCGAGCAACCGACCCGGCGCCGCCCGGGAGCTCGCGAGGGCGCGGGCCTTCGCGACGAGCCCGGCGAGCGGGGGCCGGCGTTCCCGGACCGTTCCCCCGAGCGACGAGGCGGGGACCACGGCCGCGACGGCCGCGAGAGAGGGGCCCGGCCCCGACGCGGGCCGGCGGAGCCGGAGCCCGGCGCGCAGGGCGCGGTCGCCCGCGTCCGCCGCCCGCTCCTCCACTCCGAAGATCGCCACGGCCCCGCGGCCGGGGAGCGCCCGGACCACCGCGCCCGAGCGGCGCGACTCGGCCGCGAGCGCCGAGCGCGGCGAGGGGTCCCGGCGTCCCGCCGGGACGGCGACCAGCAGGGCGACCGGGCGGCGCTCGCGCGAGGCGGCCGCGCCGCGCCACGCGGCGAGCTTCTGGGTGAGGACCCTCGCGAGCGGCGCCGGACCGGGCACGGGAGCCGGCGGCGGCCCCCCGGCCGCGACCCCCAGGTAGCGCGACGGCCCGGCCGCGCGCGGCTTCGGCGCGGGTAGCCCCGAGGGGAGGTCGCCCCGCAGCTCCGAGGCGAGGAGCGCCTCGCCCGGCCCGGCCGCCTTGAGCGCGCGATCCATCAGGGTCCGGATCCGCGGCGCCTTCCAGACCGTGGCCAGGTTCTTCGCGTCGGTGCCCCGCAGCGGGAGGACCGCGATCCGGGCCGCGAGGCCCGTATCCGCGAACGGCGACTCGGCGAGCCGCCGCAGGAGGAACGGTGCGGACGCGCAGGCGGACTTGCCGGGGCTCGGATGGGCGTGGCGCCCGCCGAACCCGAACGTCGCGACGTCCTCGGCGAGACCGAGCAGAGCCCCGCCAGCCCTCCCGACCGAGTCGCCGGCCGCGGCGGGGAGCGCGTCGAGGAGCCGGGCGACGGATCCCGGCCCTTCCCCCTCGGCCCGCGCGGAGAGGCCCCGGATCTCGAGCACCAGGAGGGCCGCGGGGATGCGTCCCGAGGGCATGGGGGGGCGGATGGTAGCGGGTGGGGGCGGAGACGTCCAACCGGCGCCTGCGGGGGTGGCATAATCTCCCCGTGCACGGCCTCCTCGACAGCGTCCGCCGCGGGTGGACCTTCGCCGTCGAGTCGTGGCGGCTCGCGCTCCGGCACCCGGCGCTGCGGATCCTCCCTCTTGCGCTCGTGGCCGTGGTGCTCCTCCTCGCCGGGGTCCTGCTCGGCCTCTCCTCGGCGCTCGGGGTGCGGCTCGACGAGGGGGAGGGGATCCTCCTCGACGCCGTCGCGATCCTCGCCGCGTCGTTCGCCTACTTCTTCCTGATGGGAGCGACGGTCTCGGCCGTGGAGGTCGCCCTCCGCGGGGGACGGCCGTCGGTGCGCGAGGCCCTCCTCGACGCCGGGAGGAACGTCGGCGCCATCGCGATGCTCGCTCTCGTCTCGACGATGGTGGAGCTGCTCGCGCGGGCCCTCCGGCCCCGACGGACCCACCGTGGAGGGGGCGCGGGCGACGCCCTGCTCGGGCTCGCCGCCTCCGCCCTCCAGGCGGCGTGGACCGTCCTCGCCTTCCTGCTCCTCCCGGCGATCCTCATCGAGGACATCCCGTTCGGCGAGGCGATGCGCAGGGTCCGCGAGATCCACGCGCGCGGGCTCCTGCCCATCGCCGTGGGAGAGGTGGGCGTGCGGCTCGTCGGGAACCTGGCCCTGTTCGCGGCCATCGCCGTGGTCACCTCGATCGGATTCCTCGCGCTCGCGGTCCTGCCCGGACCCGTCGGGGCGGTCCTCGCGATCGTCGTCGCGGTGGCCGTGCTGGCCGTCGCGGCCGCGTTCCAGCTCTACACGCGCGCCGCCTACTACACCTGCCTCTACGTCTGGGCGGCCGCGGCCGCCGAGGCGGGCGCGCCCGCGCCGGCGCCCGCCGCGGCCCCTGGCCCGCTGCGCGCGGCGCTGGCGGTCTAGGATCTGCCGGAAGCGGGTCCCTCGCGGACGATCTTGTAGTCCTCGATCTTCTTGTTGAGCGTCGGCCAGGAGATCCCGAGGAGCTTCGCCGTCTCGCCCTTCTTCCAGCCCGTGTGGGCGAGCGCACGCGCGATGGCGCGCCGCTCGGCCTCGGCGACCGTGATCACCTCGTCGTCGCGCGGGGCCGGGGCGGCGCCCGCGGGCGGCGCCTCGCCGCGGACCTCGGGAGGGAAGAGGTCGAGGGTCAGGCTCGGGCCGGGCGCCAGCACGACCGCGCGCTCGAGCAGGTTCGCCAGCTCCCGCACGTTCCCCGGCCAGCGGTAGGCCCGGAAGGCATCGAGCACCCCGGGCGCGAGCGCCCCGGGACGCCGGGCCGTCCTCGCGACGATCCGCCGCATCAGGTGCTCCACCAGCGCCGGGAGGTCCTCGAGCCGGTCGCGGAGCGGCGGAATCTCGACCTGCACGACCGAGAGCCGGTAGTAGAGGTCTTCCCGGAAGCGGCCCGCCTTCACCTCGCCCTCGAGGTCGCGGTTGGTGGCGGCGATGAGACGGATGTCCACCGAGACGGACCGCGTCCCGCCCACGCGGAAGAACTCGCGCTCCTGGATGGCGCGGAGCAGCGCCGCCTGCGTTTCGACGGCCATCTCCCCGATCTCGTCCAGGAAGAGGGTCCCGCCGTGCGCCGCCTCGAACTTCCCCGGCGTGCGCTTCACGGCCCCCGTGAAGGCGCCCTTCTCGTAGCCGAAGAGCTCCGACTCGAGGAGGGTGCCGACGAGGGCCGCCACGTTCACCGGGACGAAGGGCCCGTCGCGACGCTTGCTCCGGCGGTGGAGCGCCCGCGCGACCAGCTCCTTCCCCGTCCCGGTCTCGCCGCGGAGCAGCACCGTCGAGTCGGTCGCCGCGGCCCGGTCCACCATCGAGAGGACGGCGCGGAGCTTGGCCGACTCCCCGACGATCGCCTCGCTCTCGGCGATCGCCCCCTCGAGGCTCCGCACCCGCGCGCGCTCGGCCGCGAACGCCCGGGCGCTCCGGAGCGCCGGCCCCGCCTCGCGGGCGATCGCGAGCGCCGTGGCCAGGTCGTCAGGCCCGAACCGGCCCATGCCACGTTCGGGCCCCCGGTCCGCGTACAGGAGCCCGAGGACCTCCCCGCCCGCGGCCAGCGGCGCGCACAGGACGCTCCGCACCTCGGCCGTGACGAGGCTCTCGCGCGAGCGGAACCTCGGATCGCCCGGCACGTCGGCCACGAGCAGCGCCTCTCCCGAGGAGACGACCCGGGAGACGATCGCACGGGAGAGCGCCACGTCGCGCCCGGCCGACCCGCGGAGCGCCCGAGCCGCGATCTCCTCCCCGTCGAGGAGGAGGGCGGCCACCCGGTCCGGCTTCAATGCCGTCTCGGCCGCCTCGGCCACCGCCTCGAGGAGGTCCTCGGCGTCCAGGATCCCGGCGAACCGGCGGCCGGCGGCCTGGAGCGCCTCCGAGGCCTTCCCCGCCGCCGGGGCTCCCAGGTCCGCCTCGCGGAGCGACGACTCGACGCGTCCGGCCGGCCCCTCCCCGATGACGACCGTCTCGCGCGACCCGAGCCGGCCCGACTCGAAGCGCAGCCGCGTCGCCCCGACCGTGATCTCGTCCCCTTCGGCGAGCGCCGCCTCGGAGACCCGGCGACCGTTCAGGTAGGTCCCGTTGGAGGAGCCGAGGTCCCTGACCCTCCATTCCCCCGCGGCCCCCCCGCCGCTTCCGGCCGGCACCACCTCGGCGTGGCGGCGCGAGCTCGTCTCGTCGTAGAGCCGGATGGCGCTCTCCTCGCCGCGCCCGATCGTGGCCTCCACGGAGAGCACGAACTCGGGCGCCGACGCGCGGCCCGCGACGACCTTGAGGACGGGCATGCGCCCGGGATTCTACTGCCGCGTGATAGGCTGGCCCCCCGACGGCCGTCGCAACCCGCGGCCCCCCCGCGGTGTAGGAGAGGGAGTCGAACCGGAATGCCCCTGCCCGAGCCCCCGGCGGAGGATCTCTCCCGGGCGAGGGCGGGAAACCGGGAGGCCTTCGGGAGGATCGTAACCCACTACTCCAAGGGGATTTACAACTTGGCCTACAGGATGACAGGAAACACGACCGAGGCGGCCGACCTCTCGCAGGAGATCTTCCTGCGGGCGTTCCAGAACCTCCGGCGGTACGACCCGACGAGGCCGTTCGCGCCCTGGCTCTACAGGCTCGGCAGGAACCTCTCCGTGAACTGGGTCACGCGCCGGCCCCCGCTCGCCGCGTCGCTGGACCGCCGGACGGACGAGGGGGCCCTCTTGCTGGATCCGCCGGCGCCGGGCCGCGAGGCGCCGGAGGCCGCCGCGCGCGCGGAGGAGGCCGGCCGCGTCCGCGCGGCGATCCTCCGCCTCCCGCCCCCGTACCGGGCGATCCTCACGCTCCACTACTTCCAGGGACTCGCGTACGAGGACCTGGTCGAGACCCTGGAGCTGCCGCTCGGGACGGTGAAGAACCGCCTGTTCCGGGCGCGGGAGGCCCTGCGGGAGGTCCTGGAGGCCGAGGGGCTCGGAGGTCGCGGAGCATGAGCGCGTGCCGCGAGTGGGTGGACGCGATCCACGAGTCGCTGGACGGGCGCCTCTCGCCGGAGCAGGCCGCCGCGCTGGAGGCCCATGGGGCCGTGTGCGCGGGCTGCCGCGCGGAGGCGGCGGGGCTCCGCGCGACGGACTCCGCCCTGCGGGCGCTCGAGCCCGTCGAGCCTCCGGCCGACCTCGGCGCCTGCGTGCTGGTCGCGCTCGCGACCGAGACCGCGGAGAGGCGGCGGGCCCTCGCGCGGGCGGGGATCGGGGCGCTCGCGGCGGCCGCCGCGGCGGCGTTCGTGCTCGCCGACCCCCTCGGGTTCTCGATCGCGTGGGCGGGGCTCTGGCCCGGGGGCGACCTGGAGCTCGGCGCCGGGAACGGCGCGCTCCCGGCCCTTCCGGCCCCGGTCGTCGAGGGGGTGGGGCGGGTCGCCACGATCCTTGAGGGCGCGGAGAGTCGGGCCCGGGAGTCGGTGGGCGCGCTCTCGGCGTGGTCCGCCGTGCCCGCGGGGATCCCCGCCGCCGCCGCGGCGGGGCTGCTGGTCGTCGTGAATGCGTTGGTCGCCCGGCTCCGCGGAGGGAAGCCCCGTGAGGCGTAGCCTGCCGACCGCCGCGGTCGCCCTCGTGCCCGTGCCCGTACTCGTGCTCGCACTCGGCCTCGTTCTCGTGCTCGCGTCCGCGGGACTCGCCCAGGAGAGCCGCGAACCGCCGGGGACGCCTCCCGAGGCCGGCGCCGCCCCGGCCCCGACCGCCGCCCCCGATTCCCCCCCGGCCAAGGACTCTTCCCCTCCGCGCCGCGGGGGAGGCCAGTCCGAGGCGGAGAAGGTCGCGATGATCGTCGGGACCCCGCTCTGGCTCGGGCTCGCGGGTCTGGTGCTCCTCGCGTGGCAGTGCCTCGCGGTCCTCCTCGCGCCCGGGTTCGTCGAGCGGGCCCGCGAGGCGGCCGCCGGCCGCCCGATCCTCCCGTTCTTCCTCGGGACCGCGAACACCGCCGGCCTCGTGGTCCTCGGCTTCGGAGCCGCTCACATCCAGGGCCCGGGCACCCTCGCCGCCGGCGCGCTCGGGATCTCGCTGCTCGCCGCTCTCGTGACCGGCCTCGCGGCGAAGGCCGAGACATTCGGCGCGACCCTCCTCGGCCCCGAGCGCGGCCCGGGCCGCCTCGCGCCCCTCGCCGTGGGGTGGGGGATGATGTGGCTCGTCGGGATCGTGCCGATCGCGGGCTGGATCCCCCTCGGCTACTGGGCCCTCTCGGGGATCGGGGGGGTGACGCTCGCCCTCCTGCAGCCCTCCCGCCCACGCGATGCTGGCCCTGGCGCCCCCAGCTCCCCGGCGGCGACTCTGCGCTAGACGCGCGGGCTACAATGCCGGCCCCATGCCCGACAACTTCGGCGAGATCTACCGCGACTCGAAGCCCGGCACGCTCCCCTGGTCCTGCGGCACCGCCGAACCCGAGCTGGTGAAGCTCGTCGTGGACGGCACCCTCCGGGAGGGGCAGCGCGTCCTGGACCTCGGCTGCGGGCAGGGGACCGAGGCGGTCTTCCTCGCCGTCCAGGGGCTCCGGGTGACCGGCGTGGACCGGCAGCCTCGGGCGATCGTCTGGGCGAAGGCGCTCGCGAGCTTCTACGGCGTCCGCGCCGAGTTCCGGCGGGCGGACGCCTCCGACCTCCCGTTCCCGCCGGGACGGTTCCACGCCGCCGTGGACCGGGGGCTCTTCCACCACCTCGCGGACGGGCAGCGGGACGCCTACGCGGCGGAGGTCCACCGGGTCCTGCGGCCCCGCGGGCTCTTCTTCCTCCGCTGCTTCTCCCCGGACGTCCCGGGCGACTGGGGCCCGCGGCGCATCCGTCGGGAGGAGATCCGCCAAGCCTTCGGGTCGCGGTTCGAGACTCTGGATCTCGCGGTGTACCCGTCTCTCGGGTCGCGGGGACTGCCGATCAAGCTCTGGAGGTGCCTGCTGCGGAAGAGACGGCGGGCCGCGGGCCGGTGAGCGCCCGGGGCGCCCTCGGGCGGTTCCGTCCGGAGGCCCCTAGACGAAGAAGGCCGACGGCCTCCCCGCCGCCCTTCCTTCGGGCCGCTCCCCGACCTATCTTCCGCCCTTCTGACCGAGACCGCGCCGACCCGCCCTCCCGCCCCCGGCCGCGCGGCGGCCTTCGGACCCCTCGCCCTCTTCTTCGCCTCCGGCGCCGCCGGGCTCGCGCTCGAGGTGGTCTGGATGCGGCGGCTGCACCTCTTCGCGGGGTCCACCGCGCTCGCCTCCGCGGCCGTGACGGCGGCTTTCATGGCGGGGCTCGCGTGCGGGGCGGCCGCCGCGGCGCGGCGAGGCGACCGGGCCGCCCGGCCGCTCCGGCTCTACGGGCTGCTCGAGGTGGGGATCGGGCTTTACGCGCTGGCGCTCCCCGCGATCCTCGCCGGGCTCGTACCGCTCTACCGGGTCGGGGCGAACGCGCTCGCGGAGGCGCCCCTCGCGGTGAACGCGCTCCGGTTCGTCGTGGCGTTCGTCGCGCTCGTCCTCCCGACCACGGCGATGGGGGCGACCCTGCCGCTGCTCGTGAGACACCTGGCGGCCCGGGGGGGCAAGGAGGGATCTTCCCCCAAGGCGAAGACTGCCGCCGGCGCAGTGGCCGCCCTCTACTCCGCGAACACGGCCGGCGCCCTCGCGGGCACGCTCGGGACCGGGTTCTTCCTCCTCCCCCGGATCGGGGAGACCCTCACGACGGCGTGCGCCGCCGGGCTCGACCTGGCCGTGGGCCTCGGCGCGCTCGCGCTCTCGACGCGGGCCGCGCCGCTCCCGGCCGCGGTGGCGGGGGCGACCTCCCCCGCGGCCGTGCCCCACCGTCCCGTCCTCGCCGCCCTCGCCCTCTCCGGCGCCGGCGCACTCGCCTGCCAGATCGCCTGGACCCGCTGGCTCGCGATGCTCCTCGGCTCGTCGGTCTACGCCTTCACGGTGATCGTCGCGACGGTCCTCGCCGGGATCTCGCTCGGGAGCGGCCTCGCCGGCCGCCTCCCGCGCGCGATCGCCTCCCGCCCCCTCGTCGCCCTCGCCGCCGCCGAGGCTCTCGCGGCGCTCGCCGCGCTCGGGGGCGCCGGGGTGGGGAACGTCCTCCCATGGGCCGCGGGGAGGCTCGTCCTTCGACTCGGGCCCGACGCCCTGGTGTGGGCGCAGGCCGGGCTCTCCGCCGCCGTGGTCCTTGCGCCGTCTCTCCTGCTCGGGATGGCGCTCCCGCTCGCGATCCGGGCGCTCGCCCCCGAGGCCGCGGCCGCGGGAGGGTGGGTGGGCCGCGCCTACACGGCGAACACGGTGGGCGCGATCGCCGGCGCCGCGGCCGGGGGGCTCCTCCTCCTCCCGCTCCTCGGCATCCGCGGGACCCTCATCGCGGGAGCGCTCCTCGCCGCGGGCGCGGGGTCGCTCGCGGGCGCCGCCGCCCCCGCGCCTCCGAGGGCGCGCGTCCGCCGCGGGGCCCTCGCCTTCGTCCCCGCCCTCGTCACGGCGCTGGTCATCCCGCGCTGGGAGCCGGCGCTCATGGTGACC
>JAKEIC010000328.1 GCA_022614695.1 Planctomycetales bacterium
CGGCCGCCCTCGCGCTCGGCATGATGGGCGCGAGCGCGTCGGCGCCTCTGCTCGTCCGCGTGGCGGCGGATCCGTCGCAGGAGACGCGCCTGCGGGTCCACGCGACCATCGGGCTCGGGATGCTCCGGGATGGGAGCGCGACGGGGAAGCTCCTGGCCCTCCTCGCCCGGCCCGACGAGGCCGAAGTCCAGGTGGCCGCGGCCATGGCCCTCGGGCTCGCGGGCGACGGGACGGCCGCCGCGGCGCTGGCCGGCCTCACCGACTCCCCCGCGGCCCCGGATCCTGTCCGGGTGGCGGCGGTGTCGGCGCTCGGGAAGCTCGGCGTGGACCAGGTGAACGGGCGCTCGGTGGTCGCGATGCTCGGCCGCCGGCTCCTCACCGACCGGGACGACGACGTCCGGCGCGCTGCGGCGCTCGTGCTGCGGAGGCACCCCGCGGCGGACGAGGCGCGGAGCACCCTCGAGCGGGCGGCCCGCCAGGACCGCGACGCCGTGACCCGCGGGTTCGCGATGCTCTCGCTCGCGGAGGTCGTCCACGCCCGGGGGATCTCCGAGGAGAGGCGCGCGGCCCACGGCCTCCTCGAGCGCGCGCTCCGCTTCGGATCGGACCGGGAGTTCGGCTACGCGGCGATCGCGCTGGGCCTCCTCGGCCGCGGCGACCCCGGCCTCGCGGCCCCGCTGCGCGCGGCCTTCGAGGGCGCCTCGACGGGAAGCGACAAGGCGGCCTGCGCGGTGGCGCTCGGCCTCCTCGGCGACACCGCGAGCTGCAAACGGATCGCCGACGCGGTCTCGGCCGACGGCGTGGACCCCGACGTGCGCGGCTACTGCTGCGTCGCGCTGGGCCTCCTCGGCCGCGACGATCCGGGGGTGGTCTCCTTCCTCCGGGACCTGGTCGAGAGGGCCCACGTGCCGGAGCTGCGCGCCGCCGCGTCCCTCGCTCTCGCGAAGCTCGGCGACCGGTCGGCCATCCCGACGCTCCGCCGCGCGATCGAGGACCGGAACCGCTACTTCCAGATGTCGGCCACGATCGCCCTCGGCTACTTCCGCGATCCCGAGACGGTGAAGGACCTCGTCGCGCACTACCGGCACGAGTCCAACCCCGAGGCGAGGGCTATCACGATCGTGGCCCTCGGCTACATCGGGGACCGGGGAACCCTCCCCGCGCTGCGCGAGCTGGCGCTGGACTTCGACTACCTCGTGGCCTGCGACCGGCTCCCGGCGGTGGATCAGATCCTCCGGCTGTTCTAGCTCGCCTCACTCTCGCGGCGGCAGGATGGGGACGCGAATGGCGCGAGCTAGTGCCAACCAGGTTGGCGGCGTGTAAAGCCGGCTTTGCGGGTTTCGTAAACTGCCGGATACGCTCCGAGACTCGAACGTCAGGGTATTGCCGCATCGTTTAGGAGAGGGGTTCCCTGAAAACCAAGGGAATCGCACGTCTCCCAGGACGCCCACTCGTTCCGCGCCGCGCGCGGCATCCCTGTTGCTCTCGGGGCTGGCCGACGAGACGGAACGGACGCCCTCGAATCCGCCGAGGAACGCTCCCCCGCCCCGAGGTTGTCCATGCTCGCACGCTCCCTTCTCGCGCTCTGCGCTCTTGCTGTCGCCGCTGGCTGCTCCGACGACAGGCGCCGCCAGGCCGGGGCGGGAGGCGCCGGAGCCTCGGGGCCCACGATCACGTCCGTGACTCCGGTCTCGGGCCCGACGGCCGGCGGGACAGCCATCACGATCACAGGCACGAACTTCGTCACGGGCGCCACGGTGGCGGTCGGCGGGACCGCGGCGACGTCGGTCACGGTCGTCTCCGGCACGACGATCACCGCCGTCACGCCGGCCGGGGCGGCGGGGCCGGCGAACGTGGTCGTCACAAACCCGGACACGCTCTCGGCCACGGCCACCAGTGCGTACACCTACACGTCGGGGCCGCCCCCGGCTCCGACCGTCACGGCCGTGAACCCGACCTCGGGCCCGACCGCGGGGGGCACGGCCATCACGATCACCGGGACCGGCTTCCAGACCGGCGCCACGGTCACGGTGGGAGGCGCCGCGGCGACCTCGGTGACGGTCCTCAGCGCCGCGACGATCACCGCCGTCACCCCCGCGGGGACCGCGGGCCCGGCGAGCGTCACCGTCACCAACCCGGACACGCAGACCGGGACTCTCACGGGCGGGTTCACCTACACGGGAGGGCCGACACTCTCCTCGGTGTCGCCGTCCTCGGGCGACGTCTCGGGCGGGACCCCGGTCACCCTCACCGGGACCGGATTCCAGACCGGGGCGACAGTGACGCTCGGCGGGACGCTCGCGACGGGCGTGGTGATCGTCTCCCCGACGACGATCAACTGCCAGACCCCCTCCGGCTCTGCCGGCCCGGTGACGGTCACCATGACGAACCCCGACTCGACCTCGGCATCGCTCTCGTCGGGGTTCACCTACACGACGGGCGGCACCACGCCGACGGTGACGAGCCTCTCTCCCACCTCGGGCCCTGCGGCCGGCGGGACCCTCGTCACGATCACCGGGTCGAACTTCCAGACGGGCGCCGTCGTCACGATCGGCGGTGTCGCCGCGACGAGCGTGACATTCGTGAACTCTACCTCGATCACCGCCGTCGTCCCGGCCGCGGTCCCGGGGGCGTCCCCGATCGTCACGGTGACCGTCACGAACCCGGGCGGCGCCTCGGGGAGCCTCGCCTCGGGCTTCACCTACGTCCCGACGCCGGTCGCCGCGACCTCGACCAACTCGACCGTCCCCGACGCGGCCGTGGACTCGCAGGGCCGCGTCCACGTCGTCTGGATGGAGACGATCGCCGGGCCGGGGTACGAGGTCCGCTACCGGCGCTCGACGGACGGGGGCGCCACCTGGTCCGCGACGACCACCGTGTCGGGCGCCAGCACGAACGCGTGGAACCCCGCGGTCGCGACCCGTGGAAACGACGTCTTCGTGGTCTGGCGGGAGTACATCACGGCCTCGAGCACCTACCACGTCTACTACGCCTACTCGACCGACGCCGGCGCGAACTGGTCGAGCCCCGCCTCGCTCCAGAACACCGGCTCGAGTTTCCCGGACCCCGACGTGGCCATCACGTCCACGGGGACGGTCGCGGTCGTCTACGACGCCCTCTCGGGGTCCAGCACCTATCGGATCTTCTGCATCACCGGGACCGTGGGGGGAAGCTTCGGGAGCCCCGTGAACGTCTCGAATCTCGTGAGCTTCGTGGACGCGCCCGCGGTGGCGACCTCGGGCGGCTCGACGATCCTGGTCGCCTGGACCGAGATCATCCTCCTGTGCGGGGGACCCGGGATGGGGATGGACACCTTCTTCGCCCGCTCGACCGACGGCGGCGCCACCTTCTCGACGCCCGCAAACCTCTCGCAGAACTGCGCCGCGATGCCCATGCGCCCCGCCGTTGCGGCGAGCGGCGCGCGGGTGGTCGTCGCGTGGGACGAGGGCTCCGGGTTGGGCGGCCGGGAGATCCTGACCAAGTCCTCGACGGACGCGGGCGCAACGTTTGGCAACACCTCCGCCAACCCCTCGACGGGCAACGGCACCGCCATGGACGCGGCCCTCGCATTCGACGCCGCCGGCACGCTGACGGTCGCCTGGGATGAGCCTCCCGCCGGAAGCCCGACGGACATATGGGTCGCCCGCTCGACGACGGGAGGGGCGACCTACTCCGCCCCGGTGAACATCTCCGCGAACAGTGGGACCTCACTCTCGCCCGCGGTCGGCTCGGGCAACGGCACGACCGTCACGGTCTGGTCGGACAACACCGGCGGGAACTACGACATCCTGGCGTATTGAGCGCCGGCCTACTTCCCCTCGCCCTCACCCGCTCCGCCGCCGGTGCCTTCCGCGATCTTCCGCCACCGGGCGACCCTCCGGTCGTCCGGGGCTAGCCGCAGGCACTCGCGGGCGGAGGCCGCCGCCCCGGCGGCGTCGCCCTTGGCCTCGAGCGTGGCGGTCCTCTCGGCATGGGCCTCGACCGAGGCGGGCTCCAGCCGGACGGCCGCGTCCAGGTCGCCGAGCGAGCCCGCGACGTCCCCCGAGACCCGCCGGCCGCGGCCCCGCGTCACGAGGGCCTCGACCATCCCCGGCGCCTTCTCCAGGGCCGACGCGAGGTCGGCCGCCGCGGCGTCCTTCTCGCCCGCCGCGAGTCGCGCCATCCCTCGCCCGACCAGCGCGATCGGGAGGTCGGGACGCGCCGCGAGCGCGGCGTCGAAATCCGCGAGCGCCGCCGGGGCGTCCCCGCGCGACAGGTGGGCCTCCCCGCGCACGAGGCGCGCGTCGGCGGCCTGCGGCTCGAGGAGGAGCGCCATGTCGCAGTCGTGGACCGCCCCGGCGTAGTCGCCGATCCTCCGCCGTTGCCGGGCCCTCTGGACGCAGTCGGCCGCGGTCCCGAGCCCTTGCGCCTTGAGGCAATCGGCGATCCTCTGCCTCGCGATCGGAGCGTGCGTCGAGTCGTCGGGAGCGAGCCGGAGGAACTCCGTCAGGTCCCCGATCGCGTCCTCGGCTCGGCCCTGCCGGGTCCTGAGGACACCGCGGGCGAAGCAACTGGCCGCGTGGTCGGCCTGGAGGCGCAGGGCCTCGGAGAAGTCCTGCTCGGCGCCCGCGGCGTCCCCGGAGTCGTCCCGGGCGCGCCCCCGGAGCAGGAGGATGTCGGGGTCGTCCGGCTTCAGTCTCAGCGCCCCGTCGGCGGCCGCCATCGCGCCCGCGGCGTCGCCGAGGTCGGCGCGCGCCCGGGCCCGGAGCACCAGGGCGTGCGAGAACTCCGGACGGAGCGCGAGCGCCGCATCCGCGTCGGCGCACGCGCCCGCCAGGTCGCCCACGAGCCTCCGCGCGGTCCCCCGGTTGTAGAGGGTCTCCGGGTCCTCGGGGCGGCCCGCCAGGGCCCCCGTGTAGTCCTCGATGGCCCCTGCGAGGTTCCCGAGCCGGTGGCGGGCGATCCCCCGGCGGGCCAGGGCCTCGTTGTCCCCGGGACGCCCGGCCAGGATCGCGTTCCAGTCGGCTTCGGCCTGGTCGAACGTCGCGCGGTCCATGTGCGAACGGGCGAGCCCCAGCCGCGCGTCGAGGTCGTCGGGGCGGAGGTCCACCGCCTTGGAGAAGTCGTCGTGAGCCCCCTCGGCGTCGCCCGTCTCGCGCCGGATCGAAGCGCGGTTGAACCAGGCGTCCGCGAGGTCGGGGGCCGCGGCGATCGCGGCGTCGAGATCGGCGAGGGCGCCCGCGGCGTCCCCGACGGCCGCGCGGCAGAGGGCCCGGTCGTTCAGGATCTTCGCGTCTCCCGGCCGCATCTCGAGGGCGGCGGCGTAGTCCGCGATGGCCCCGGCGTGATCCCCGGCGTCGGCCTTCTGCTTGGCCGACGCGAGCCGGGAGGACGCGTCGGGCTTGGGCGGCGCGGGAGGCGGCGTGGCTTCGCGGGGCGCGGTCTCGGCGGGCGGGGCGGTCTCCGGCCCCGAGCCCCCGTCCCCGCCCCCGCATCCGAGGAGGCCGAGCGTGGCCCCCAGGGCCCAGGCCGCGAACTCCGGATGACGATTCCCCATCGAGCCCTCCCTCTCCGCGCCAGCTCACCGGCGCGGCGAGAAGGCTACGCGAGACCCGCCCCGGAGGCAACGCGCCCGGTCACCTCTTCCGGCGGGGCGCCTCGATTCCCTTCCGCAGCACGATCCAGCGGAGCCCCACCGGCTCGACATCCGCGGGCTCCGCGTCCCGGACCACGTGCCTCGACTCGCCCGGCTCGGCCATCAGCCGCACGACCCCGCTCCGCCCGTTCCGCGCGACGGCCACGTCCACCGGCATCCGGTAGTTCGTGGAGCCCGACCCGGTACACCGCAACACCACCTCGACGTCCGTCCCCGTGTCCCGCTCCTCGTACTCGATCGCGGGACGTCCCACGCCGTAGATCCACTCCTTGAAGAACCAGTCGAGGGGCCCCCCGTGCTCCTTCTCGCAGAGGGCCTGGAAGTCCTCGGTGGTCGCGTTCTTGTAGCGGAACCGCTCGTCCGTGTTGAAGGCCTTGAGGGCCCGGAGGAACTTCTCGTCCCCCATCACGTAGCGCAGCATGTGGAGGACGCAGGCGCCCTTCACGTAGATGTTGTGGTTGTAGGCCTCGTCCCCGGTCCCGTGCCGGGGGCGGTAGACCGAGTCGCCGTCGTCCACCTGCGCCGCGAGGCCGGCCACGAACTCGTGCATGGTCTCTTTCGTGTGGACGTGCTCGACCCAGAGGACCTCGGCATAGGTCGCGAATCCCTCGTGGACCCAGAAGTGGCCCCAGTCGGTCGCGGTCACGGCGTTCCCCCACCACTCGTGCGCGGACTCGTGGATGAGGATGTAGTCGAAGTACTTGTTCCGCGAGGCGTAGCGGTCCGCGGCCTTGGGGATCGAGGAGGGGAACGAGGACCCGTAAGCGACGATCGTCGAGTGCTCCATTCCCCACATCGAGGTCTGCACCAGCCCGAACTTCGCCTTCGGGAACGGGAACGGCCCGAACTTCTCGCCGTAGAACTCGAGGAGGGCGGGGACGACCGCGAACTCCTTCTTCGCCTTCTCGACGTCCTCCGGGAGGATGTAGTACCGGAGGGCGACCGGGTCGGGGATCCCCGGGAGCCTCGCCTCCCCCTTCAGCTCCACGTAGGGCGCGACGTTCAGCGCGATGGCGTAGGTGGGGCAGGGGTAGTCGTGCCGCCACCGCCAGAGCGTGCCCGGCCCGTCGGGGCGCTCCTCGGCGGAGGCGCCGCGAAGCACCCCGTTGCACGCGGCCACGAGCCGGCCCGGCACCGAGACGTTCAGGTCCACGCGGTCCGCCTTGTCCTCGGGGTGGAAGAACGACGCCTTGCAGGGCCACCACGTGTGCGCCCCGATTCCCTGGCATGACGTGTTGATCCAGGGCTCCCCGCCCCGGGTCTTGCGGAAGTGGAACCCCGTGAAGCCGTCCTTCACGAGCGGCGTCCCACCGTACCGGACGGCGAGAGCGAAGACCTCACCGGCCCGCACCGGGGCGGAGAGCTTCACGGCCACCCGGTCCTTCGGCCGCTCCCAGGCGAGACCGGCCCCGAGCGGGATGGCGGGGGAGTCGTCCAGGTCCGGCCGGACGGCGTGGACTCCCCGCACCTCGAGCTTCTCGTGGAGGTCGAGGACCACCGTTCCGAGACCGTCCCGGACCGCGCGCCCGCGGAGCACCCCGATCCCCTCGACCCTCTTCTCCGCCGGGAAGACGCGCAGGTCCACCCGGTAGTAGAGGGCGTCGTAGTCGGTGCGCGGATCGGCCCCCGGCGCGCCCGGCTCCTGCGCCGCCGTGGCGGACGTCGCCAGCAGGAGACCGAGGGCCGCCGCGCGGAGCCGGGACACCGGCGGGATTCTACTGCTGCGGCAGGGCCGTCGCCCCGGACATCTCCGGATCGAATTCCTTCTCGACGACGGCGATGATCCCGACCGGCTTGCTGATGCCCTTGGCGTTGATGTTGCCCTTGCGCTTGAACTTCAGGTTCCGCTTGATGTCGAGGGTGCCGTTCTTCGCCGCCTCCTGGATGATCGCGAAGGTGTTCTCGCCGAGCAGCACCTCGCCGGGCTGCGCCAGGCTGCAGAGCCGCGATGCCAGGTTCACGTGGTGTCCGAGCACCGAGTAGTCCACCCGCATCGCCGAGCCCATGTTGCCGATGACCATCTCGCCCGTGTTGATCCCGACGCCCAGGCCCGGGGCCGGCCGCCCCTCGCCCTTCCACTTGGCCTGCATCGCCCGGTGGGCCTCCTGCATCTCGAGGCCCACCTTGAGCGCCCGCACCGAGTGGTCCGGGAAGTAGAGGGGCGCCCCGAAGAGGGCCATCACCTCGTCGCCGACGAACTTGTCGAGGGTCGCCTCGTTCTTGATGATCACGTCGGTCATGGCGGTGAGGTACTCGTTGATCATCACGCGTACGTCCTCGGGGCGCATCTGCTCCGACGTCGCCGTGAAGCCGCGGAGGTCCCCGAAGAGCACCGTCATCTCGTAGCGCTCGGCCTTGAAGAAGTCCTTCTCGTCGCGGAGCTTCACCATCTGGTCGATGACGGCCGGCGAGACGTAGCGCTTGAAGGTGTTCTCGAGGACCTTCACCGTCGTCATGTCCTCGATGAGGATCTGCGGCTTGCCGGCGGAGATGGTCACGTTCAGCTTGTGGTAGCTGTGGCGGCCCTTCCCCTCGTCGTGGAAGGAGACGTCCTCGCTGATCGTGCCCCCCTCGGCGCGGCAGCGGGCGAGCAGGTGCAGGATCAGCCCGTCCCCCCACTTGAAGTGGTCTATGGTCGAGACGTGCTTCCCGGTCACCTGGTTCCGGTCCACGCCGAGCATGCGGGCGAGCGACGTGTTCACGTACTCGATCTTGTCGTCATCGTCGAGCTGGATCACCTTCTCGTCGAGGCCGACGATGCTCCGCATCTGCCCCTGGGTCCCGGTCTTGCCCTCGAGGCCCTGGACCTTCCGCTGGAGGCGGAGGACTTCCTGGACCAGCTCTTCGCGGGACGCGCGCTGGAGGTCCATCAGAGGCTCCGGCGCTCGCGCGCCGGAAGGCCGGCGATGCTATCGGCGTGCCGTCGGGAGTGTCAAGCCGGGCAGGTCCCTCACGCTTCGGGCGTCGGTTCCTCGGTGTCGGGCTCCGAGGCTCCCGCGTCGTCCTTCTCCACGGGCTCGACGGGCTCGGCGCGCGGCGGGGCCGAGCCGCCCGGGTCGGGCATCGTGAACCGGCACTTGGGGTAGGCGGTGCAACCGAGGAATGTCCCACGACGGCCGCGGCGGCGGGCCATGGGGCTCCCGCAGTCCTTGCAGACGACGCCGGGCGGGAGGGGCTCCTCGGCCCCGTCGCCGAGCGGGCGCGACTCGCGGCACTCGGGGTAGCCCGAGCACGCGAGGAAGGGGCCGCGGCGGCCCGTCCGCACGAGCATGGGCTTGCCGCACTTCACGCAGGGCTTCCCGGCTTCCTCGGCGTGGAGCGGCCGCCCGTCGGGGCCGACGGGGCTCGTGCCGCGGCACTCGGGATAGCCCGAGCAGCCGAGGAACGGCCCGCGCCGGCCGTGGCGCAGGAGGTAAGGCTTCCCGCAGACCGGACAGGGGAATCCCGTGGTCCTGGGAGGGGCGGGCTTCCCCTCGGAATCGAGGGGAACCGTCTGGCGGCACTCGGGGTATCCCGAGCAGCCGAGGAACCGGCCCTGGCGGTTGAGGAGGTAGACCATCTCCTTGCCGCACTTCGGGCACATCTCACCGCTCTTCTGCGGCTCCCGCTTCAGGTCCTTCATCTTCTTCTGGGCGCGCGCGAGCGTCTTCGAGAAGATCCCGTAGAACTTGCCGAGCACGTCCCCCCACTCGGCCTTCCCGTCCTCGATCCGGTCGAGGTCCGACTCCATCCTCGAGGTGAAGTCCACGTCCAGGATCTCCGGGAAGTGCTCGACCAGGAGGTCCGTCACGACCAGCCCCACCTCGGTGGCGTGGAACCGGCGCTTCTCGAGCGTCACGTAGCCCCGCTCCTGGATCGTCGAGAGGATCGGCGCGTAGGTGGAGGGGCGCCCGATGCCGTTCTTCTCCAGGGTCTTCACGAGAGTCGCCTCCGAGTAGCGCGGGGAAGGCTGCGTGAAGTGCTGGGAGGGGACGACCTCGCGGAGCGAGAGGGTCTCCCCCTCGCGGAAGGCGGGGAGGACGACCTCCTCCGCCGCCCCCGCGGGGTAGGCCCGCAGGTGCCCGGCGAAGATCACCTCCCGCCCCTGGGCCGAGAGGAGCCCGCGCCCCGCCCGGACGCGGACGACGGTCTGGGCGACGCGCGCCGCCGCCATCTGGCTCGCGACGAACCGGCTCCAGACGAGCGTGTAGAGCCGGAGCTGGTCCGGGTCGAGGTAGGGCGCGAGCGATTGCGGGGTCCGGCGAGCCGCCGTCGGACGGATCGCCTCGTGGGCGGCCTGGGAGCCCTTGGGGCTCGCGTAGCGGGGCGTCTCCGCCGGGACCGACTCGGCGCCGTACAGCTCGCGGATCACGTCGCGCGCCTCGGCCTGCGCGTCCGCCGAGACCCGGAACGAGTCGGTGCGCATGTAGGTGATGAGGCCGACCGGCCCCTCCTCGCCCACCTCGATCCCCTCGTAGAGCTGCTGCGCGATCCGCATCGTTCGCTTGGCGGAGGTGCGGAGCCGGATGGAGGCCTGCTGCTGGAGGAGGCTGGTCGAGAAGGGGGGGCGAGGACGCTCCAGCTTCTCGACACGCTCGACCTTCTCGACGACGTGCGGGGCCCCGCGCAGCTCGGTCGCGACCGCCTCGGCATCGGACCCGGTCTTGAGCGCGACGGCGCCGCCGGCCCACTCCTTCAGCGCGAATTCCACGATGGCCTCGGGCGCAGCGGACCCCGAGCACCGGGAGGCGACCGTCCAGTACTCCTCGGGCTTGAAGGCCTGGATCTCGCGCTCGCGCTCGGCGATGAGGCGCACCGCGACCGACTGGACGCGCCCGGCCGAGAGCCCGAACACGACCTTGTCCCAGAGGAGCGGCGAGACCTTGTAGCCGACGATCCGGTCGAGGATCCGGCGCGCCTGTTGCGCGTTCACCCGCTCCATGCTGATCGTCGTCGGGTTCTTGAAGGCCTCCTCGATCGCGCGCTTCGTGATCTCGTGGAACGTCACCCGGCGGATGCGGCCCTTCGGGAGCTTCAGCGCCTCGACGAGGTGCCAGGCGATCGCCTCGCCCTCGCGGTCGGGGTCGGGCGCGAGGAAGATCTCGCTCGCGCCCCGCGTCGCCGCGAGGAGGTCCTGGAGGGTCTTGCCTCGGTCCTTGATCGGCACGTAGGTCGGCTCGAACCCGTGCTCGAGGTCCACGCCGAGCTTCCCCTTCGGGAGGTCGCGGACGTGTCCCATCGAGGCCTTCACGACGTACCCGCGCCCGAGGTACTTCCCGATCGTCCTCGCCTTGGTGGGCGACTCGACGATGACGACGGGCCGGCCGTCGGCCTTCGCCGCCCGAGCCGGGGCCTTCTTCGCTCGGGCCTTCTTCTTCGGCTTCTTCACGTCCGTGGTGCGCTTCGAGGCCACGAGGGGCCGGAGTATTGCGGCCACGCGCCGAGGAAGTCAAGGAAAGGCCGTCCGACGACCCGTAGAATGCCCCTCGCCCGTCGGGCCCTTAGCTCAGCTGGTCAGAGCAGGGGACTCATAATCCCTTGGTCCCAGGTTCGAATCCTGGAGGGCCCACCAGGAGATCCGAGGAGAACCGAAGTGCGCCAGGGGCTTGCGTCGCAACCCGGGTTCGGCGTACATCAGCACACGCAAGCCGGCGCAAGGGGAAACGACCTCGCGAAGGTACCAAATTAGTCCTACTCCGATAAAGTTCCACGGCTGATCTGCCGATCTTCCTCCACGAGAGGGAGGTCGGCATGACGACCGAAGAGATCGTGGCCCTGGGGGGCA
>JAKEIC010000329.1 GCA_022614695.1 Planctomycetales bacterium
GCCTTCAGCTCCTTCTCGAACTCCGCGAGCATCGCCTTTCCGGCGTCGGATTCCGCCCCGACGGTCAGGTCGGGGGCCGAGGGGTCGGCGATGGCGGCCGGAGGCGGCGCGGGCGGCGCGACGGTCTGCGCCATCGCGGCCACTGTCGGCCCGGTCTCGGGGGTAGTGGCGGGGGGAGGTCCGATGGGGGGAGGCGTCCCGGCCCCGAACGAATCGGCGGCCGTGGTCGGGACCGGGGCGGCTCCCGGCTCCGCCGGCCCGCCCGCGGAGGTCGCGATCCGGATCGGCCGGCCCGACGCGAGGAGCTTGTCGAGGCGAGCGAGGAGGCTCCGGAGGCCCGAGACGCCGACGTCCCCGCTCCTGCCACCGTTCCCGTTCCCGGCTCCCCCTGAGCCTGCCGAAGGGCCCCGCTTCCCGGCGGCCGCGTCCGCCGAGCGACGCACCTCGTCGAATGCGGCCGCGATCGCCCGGTCGGCCTGCTCGGGAGTGAGACCCGCCTCGGCGAGCCTCTCGTCGAGCGGCGGCGGCTCGCCCTCGCCGCGGTTCTCGAGGGCCTCGGCCACCCTTTCCTCCGGGATCCGGAACAGCTCGCTCGCCGCCCGGCAGATCGCCCGCTCGGTCCGTGTCATCCGCGGCCCTTCAGCTGGTTCACGTGCTTCTGCAGGATCCTGCGCGCCATCGCGTCGGGGCAGTTCATGACAAGCTCGAGGAGCCGGGTCCTCTGGGCCGGGTCCCTCGGCATCTCCGCGAGGCGGGCGACGAGGGCCTCGGCCTCGGCGACCGTGCGGATCGAGGCCGGGAGGGCGAGCGGGCCCGGGACCGGCCCGGCGGCGGGCCGGCCGGCGGACGAGGGCTTCTTCAGGATCCCGCCGACCCGTTCGGCCATCGTCTGCTCCGACGGGCCCGTCGTCGGAAGAGCCGCGGGCGGCGGGGCCACCCCGGGGGGCGCGGCCGTGACCGTGGCCGTGAGTTCCCGGTCGCGCATCGCATCCATGAGGAGGACGTGAGTCTTCTTCCCGATCGTGCGCTCGGCGTGCGGCGCTTCCGGGCTGAACTGGAACGAACCGGACGTGAGCCAGAGGAGGGCGCGGAAGGCCGCCTCGCCGCGCTGGTCCCAGGCGCGGGCGTCCACCACCTCGCCGTCCACCAGCCAGAGCGTCCCCGCCTCCTCGCCTCGCCCTGAGCTTGCCGAAGGGCCTCGCCCGGAGCCTCCCGGAGCTCCGTGCCCCGCGCCTGTCCGCAGCCGGACGGCCCCGGTCTTCCTCTGCTGGGCCAGCGACTGGATCACGTCGGGGAGCGGCAGCGTGGCCAGCTCCCCCGACATCCCCTTCCGGGCCACGTCGCCCCGAGGGACGAGGCGCGTCTGGAGTCCGGAACCTCCGCGCAACGCCGACGGCTCGCCCTCGGTCGCGACCACGATCTCGTAGGGCCCGATCCGGATCCTGTCGCCGGGCTTCACCGGCGCCTTCGAGATCCTCGCCTCGTTCAGGTAAGTCCCGTTCTCGCTCTCGATGTCCGAGAGGAGCCACTGCGCGCCGTCCCACGAGATCGTGGCGTGGCGGCGCGAGACCATCGCGACCGGGAGCGCCAGGTCCGAGTCGGCGCTGCGGCCGATGATGAAGAGCGTGCTCTTCCGAACGGGGGCCGGCTCGAGAGGGGGGCAGTGGAGCCAGAGTTCCTCCGGGGTCACGATGGAGGCCGAGCCCGGCGCCGGATCGGCCGGGGCCGGGGGCTCGGGCGCCGGGGCGGCGCCTGGCTTGAACGCCTCGCCCAGGATCTTCGCCCAGGTGGCCTGCGCGTCGCCGGGAGGCGACTCCTCGGGCTCGAATGGCGACTCGGCGGACGGGACCGGGGAGGGCGCCTCGGCGGGCTCGGGGGGAGGGGAGGTCTCCCGGATCAGGGCTTCCGCAGGCAGGGTCGCGGGGAGAGCCTCCTCCTCGCCGGAGAGGAGGAAGCGGGCGAGGGAGGTTTCCGGCCTCTCCTCCGGAGGGACGGCGGCCTCTTCGGCGCGCGCCCCGGCATCCTCCGGCACGATCGTCTCCCCCTGCAGGGGCGCTTCGATCACTCTCTCCGGCGTGAGGATCTCGGCGGACTCGTCCGTCTCCGGCGGCGCCGCCGCGGGCGGGGGCTCGGAGATCGTCTCTGCGGGCGCGGGGGCCCGCGCGGGCGGCGCGGGCCGAGGCTCGGAGATCGTGGCCTCCTGCAGGGCGGCCTTGGAGGCCGGCGTCCTCGGCGTCACCGGCTTCGGCGTCGGCCCCTCGGCGCGGCTCGGGGCGGGCGGGCGTCCGGTCGCCGGGGTCGGCGGCAAGCTCTCCGAGATCGGCCGGCCGGCCGGGCGCCCGAAGAGCCCGCCCCGGGCGGCGCCGAGGGGCGCCGCGAGCGGGGCTGCCGGCTCGGGAGGCGCCTCCAGGATGTCCGCCAGCGCCTCGAGCCGCGCGACGAGATCCGCGAGCCCGGGCTCGCGCTCCCCGACCGGAGCCGGGAGCCGCCGTGGGGAGGGGGGCTTCGGCACGGCCCGGCCGTCCGATTCCTCCCGCAGGCGCGCGAAGACCCGATCGAGGACGCGGTCCGCCTGCTCTTCGGTGAGGGCACCCCTCTCGACGAGCAGCTCCGCGATCTGCCGCCGGCCCTCGCCGTTGCCGCCCTCGGCCTCCGTCGAGGAGGCGTCCTCCGGCGCGGCCATCCGCGCCTCGAACATCTCGGCGGCCGTGTGGAGGATCAGCTCCTCCGTGCGCGTGAGCGCCACGGCGTCCCCTCCTCCCGGATTCCGAGCCGGTCCAGGATCTTCCCGAGCGCGTCGACCAGCCGCCCGGCGGCCTCCCGGGATTCGAGGGCGCGGGCGCGCGCGGCGTCCGCCGCCGTCGTCGCGCCAGGTCCTCCGCTCCCCGCGCGCCGGTCCGACTCCTCCCGCACGCTCTCGAACGCCCGCGCGACCGCGGCGTCCACCTGGGCCTCGGCGAGCCCGGCCGACGCGAGGACCTCCTGGATCTGCGCGCGAGGGCCCGTCTCAGGGACCGGCGGCTCCCCGGCCTCGACGCCGTACAACTCTCGAGCGGCGTCCAGGATGCGCCGCTCGGTGAGTGTAAGGGCCCGTGCGAGAGTGGATGACCGAGTCACGCGGAGCGCCGGGGGTGGAGCCGCGAGGCGCGCCGACGAGGCGTACTGACGGAGAAGTACTCCGACGGAGGCGCAACGAAGCGGATCCGCCCCCGCCGCCCGCGTGACGATGCGTCAGCCATTCTCGCGCGGGTCCTATGGGCCAAGGCCGCCTCCGGGGCTCGGGTGGGCACATGATCCCCCCATGGGAGCGCTCGCGCAACACCTACCGCGGGAACTTCTGCAGCCCCTCCCGCGCGATCTCCTTGAGCCTCGGGTACGCGGCGTCCTTTGCAGAGACGATCGGCTTCCCGACCGGCCACCGGATGCCGATCTCGGGGTCGTTCCACGCGATCCCCCCCTCGGCCTCCGGAGCGTACAGGCTCGTCACCTTGTACGAGACGACCGCGTTCTCGGAGGTCACGACGAACCCGTGCGCGAACCCCGGAGGGATCCAGATCTGCCGCATCGTCTCGCCCGAGAGCGTCGCGCCCGTCCACCGGCCGAACGTGGGCGAGCCGACCCGGATGTCCACGGCCACGTCGTAGACCTCGCCCGAGAGGCACGTGACGAGCTTCCCCTGCGCGTGCGGCTCGCGCTGGTAGTGGAGCCCCCGGAGCACCCCCCGCGCCGAGATCGAGACGTTGTCCTGGACGAACGGCCCGGGGATCCCCGCCTCGGCGTGGCGATCGGTCCGCCAGGTTTCCGCGAAGAGGCCCCGAGAGTCCCGGAAGGCCTGCGGCTCCAGGACAAGCACCCCCGGGAGATCCGTAGGGAGGACCTTCACGACGGACCGATTATCCGGCCGACCGGGCAGGGCGCCAGGCTCGCCTGTCCGGCCGGCGGGACGGCGGGCGGGGGGCCTCGCGGCGTTCCCCTCTGGCCCCGACCGGCACGTCTCTCGCTCTGCTCCGGGCTGGAGGTGGAACAGATGCCCCGAATCCTGCGAGCGATCGAGTTCCTGGCCGGGGGGCCGGTCTTCACGAGGCGCCCGTCCGCCCCGCCGCCGGCGCGGAGGCGGCCGGCGTCGGATGCGTATTCCGCGTGGCGGGGGACCCCGCGGGCGTTCGGGATGGTCCTGGACGGCCTCCGGGAGGAGGCGCGGGCGCTCCGGTCGGCGGTCCTCGAGGACCGGGGGTCGGGCTCCTCGGGCCCCCTCTGGGTCGTGGCGGCGTAGCCATGAGGAACCTCCTCCAGGCGCTCGTGGACGCGATCGCCGGCCGGCCGATCCGGTTCCACCCGCCGCGCGCGGGCCGGAGCGCCGCGCCGGAGCCGACGCTGCCGAGCGGCGTGCCGCTCCGCGAGTTCCGCGCCTCGCTCGCGCGCTCGTTCCGCGACGTGGACGCCCTCCAGAGGCGGCTCGGTCGGATCGCGCTCCCGCCCGGCGAGAGGCTCCCGTGCCTGTGCGCGTTCCTGGACGGCGGGCGGCCGTCCGGCGGGCCCCGCCAGCCGCGGGTCCTCGCACTCCGCGGCGCGTGGCCCGACGCCCTGGAGAGGATGCGGGCGGGGTAGCGCGAATTCGGCCTACTCCACCGGCACGACCATGTCGAACCAGTCCTCGAGCACCTGGCGCTGCTCCGCTCCCCGGAGGCCGAGGATCCTCGGCGGGATCGCCGTCGAGAACTCGCCCTTTCCGATCCGGGTTCCCGTGATCCCGAGGGGCTCCGAGGGGGGCGAGGCCGGGAGAGGGATCTGGAGGTGCTGGCAGCCGAGTTCGGCGAGGCAGTCCATCAGGTGGAGGGCCCTCGTCAGCCCGTCGTCGCCCTCCTCCTCGTAGCGGCAGGCGAAATAGGACTGCACCGATGGCGTGAAGCGGGAGAGCAGGCTTCGGGCCGACGCCGGCTCCACCGGCAGCACGTCCCGCAGGCCCGCTCCCCGGGGGGCTCCCCGACGCCTACCTCTTCGGCTACGATGGCTCCCGTAGAGATCGGGAGGCCCTGACCGTGCCTGCAGTCGAGCCGCGACCAAAGACCTGGACCCGCGAGGAGTACTACCGCCTTGCGGCCGCCGGGGCGTTCGAGGGCCAGCGCGTCCAGCTCGTGGAGGGGGGGATCGTCGAGATGAGCCCGCAGTCGAGCCGGCATGCCACGGGCATCCAACTGGTCACGGACATCCTACGAGCTGTCCTGGGGCCCGGCGTCCTCGTCCGCGTCCAGCTTCCGCTCGCCCTGGGTAAGCTCTCCGACCCCGATCCCGACGTGGCCGTCGTCCGCGGCTCCCCGAGGGACTGGGCCGAGCGTCACCCCGACTCGGCGCTCCTCGTCGTCGAGGTCGCGGACACGACGCTGGCGTACGACCGCCGCGAGAAGGCGAGCCTGTACGCGAAGGCGCGAATCCTGGAGTACTGGGTCTTGGACCTCGTGGACGGGAAGCTCGAAGTCCATCGCGAGCCCCGCCGCGATCCGGGCGCGGTCTTCGGGGCTGCGTACGGGAGCGTCGTGGCCCTCGACGCGGCCGCGCAGGTTTCCCCGCTGGCCGCGCCGACGGCGAAGATCCCCGTGAAAGACCTGCTCCCGTGATCGGCCCCATCGGCGAGGCACGGATCGGATTCTACCCACGGGTAGAATGCTGGCCGAGCGGAGCGGTGGAGGGCGGACCCGGCCGGAACGGCGGGAACGGGCGGAGGCGGCGATGATCGGGACGCGGGCCGCGGTCGGGAAGTTGGATTCTGCTCTCCTCGACGGCGTCCCGCTTCCCGCACGTTCCCGCGCGGGCGACCAGATTCTGTCGACGTCCCGGAACCCAAACGCGAAGTCGTCCCTGATCCCCCGATCTGCCCCTCTTGCAGCGCCGCGCAGATAGGGCGAGAATGCGCGGTGTGAGACCTCGCTCGCGCCGGCTTAGGGTCCGCCGGCTCAAGAGCGCCCGGGCTGGAGCACCGGTGACGGGATCGGCGGAGCGAGGCGACCGCGGGGTGCACCGACGCGCCACCAAGAAGATCAGCGCACGGAAGAGACTCTCTCTCGCCCGAGATCCCTGGGCCCGCGTGGAAGCAGAGCTTCAGGCGGCCGGACTCCTTTCGGTGCCTCGGGATTCCGATCGCTACGCGCCGACGGAGGAGTTCCGTCCCATCCATGTTCGCGGCGAGCCCGTCAGCGAGACGTTGATCCGGTCCCGACGCTGAGTGGCCTCGCGCTTCCTCGACTCGAGCGTGCGCTCGGTCTCGTCGAGCGGCACGGGCTCCGGGGGGCGGATGCCATCCATCTTGCAGGTGCCTGCTTCCTTCGGGAGACGGGGGACGCCCGCGGTGCCTCCGGCCTGACCTTCATCACGTCCGACCGACCCCAAGCCGCCGCGGCGGTAGCCGAGGGCCTCGCCGTCGAGGATCCGACGACCTGGACCGCTCCGTGACCGACCGCGGCCGCGCCCCCTCAATCGTCGCCGGTGCCGTCCCCTCAACCCACGGCCGATGCCCGCCCCTCGACCGACCGCCAAGACCCGCCGTCAACCCGCCCCAACCCCTGCCCCCCACCCCCCTCTTGACCCCGGCCGGGGGTCCGGTAGCTTGTCCCCGCGTGCGGCCCCGGGGCATGGAATCGGGCATGTCCGCGAGCCGGGCCGGCGCGCGCGCGGGGCTCGGCGAGGTCCGGCCGGGCCGGGAGCGCTCGGAAGAGCGGCTCGAGCGCGGCGGGCGCGGCCTGGGCTCCTTGGGGATCGGCCGGAACGGCGGGGACAGGCGGAGGAGGCGGTGAGGCGGACATCGCTCGATGCGAGAGAACCTAATATCTTATGCACGTCCCTCAGCACGCCGTCCCTCAGCACGCGTGTTCGGCCTGCGCAGGGCCTCACACGTTAGCGTGAGGACGGCAACGAGCCGACCGCCGTTCGTGCCTTGGTGAGTCGAACCGACAACGTTCCGCGGTTTCTCGTCCTCGTCCCGGGCGCCTTCGCTCGCGCCGGAGGGATCGAGGCGTTCGACCGCCTGGTGATCAAGGCGGCGAGCGAGCACTGCCGAGATCGAGGTGGGGAGACGTGCGTCCTCTCGCTCAACGACACCGATGGCAGCGTCGACACCCGCTACCTGGCGCCACGGTCGACGCGATATCGCGGGTTCGGGCGGTCCAAGTGGCGATTCGCTCGCGAGGCGATCCTGGCGGCATGCAGGTTTCGCCCGACCGGGATCATGGTCGGGCACGTCCATCTCGCGCCGCTGGCGGCTGGGCTGCGACTCGTCTCCCGGGCCTGGCAATGGTATTTCTTGTACGGCATCGAGGTGTGGCGGCGTCTCACTCCCATCCAGCGACTCGCGTTGAGACGTGCCGACATCGTCTCCGCGATCAGCGGATTCACGAGAGACGTGTGCGCTCGGTGCAACTGCAGTGCCGCCTCGAGGATCCATGTCCTTGCGTGTGCCCTGGACCCATTCTGGCCCGGGAGCACCGACCTCCGCGGCGGCGAGCCCTTGGGCACCGGGAGCCGCACGCTGCTTACCGTGGCGCGTCTGGCAGCGTCCGAGAGGTACAAGGGGGTGGACGATGTGCTGCGCGCGATGCCAGACGTCCTGAGGGCGATACCCGGTGCCAACTACGTGATAGTGGGTGAGGGGGACGATCGCGGCCGGCTGGAGGGCATCGCGCGGGCCCTTGGCATCGCGGACCATGTCCAGTTCCGTGGGTGGCTCGCGCCACCCAGCTTGGCCGAGGCGTACTCTCAGGCGGCCCTGTTCGTGATGCCAAGCCGGAAGGAAGGATTCGGAATCGTCTACTTGGAGGCCGCTGCCCATGGATGCCCGTCGGTCGCCGCGGCGGAGGGCGGGAGCTCGGAGTTCATCGCGGACGGCGAATCGGGGCGGCTGGTTCCCTATGGGGAGCCGCGCGCCCTCGCCGCGTGCCTCATCTCGCTGCTCTCGGACGACCGGCGTCGTGCGGAGATGGGCCGGCGCGCCCGTGAGCGCCTGCGCGAGGGCTACACCTACGAGGCTTTCCGCCGACGCTTCGACTCCATTCTGGACAACGGGGTTTCCGCCGCACCGTGCGGGGCCTCCGGGCATCGCACGAGGCGGATAGAGCCCACGGGTGACGTGTCATCGCCGACGCGGGGCCCGACCGGAGAGAACTCCGCCGCGAGAATCTCCGACGGGTGAGTGGCGATCGCCCATGCGAATCGCGCTCGTTGGATCCACCGCCCAAGAGGCTTGCCTTGAGCGCTTCTACGAGTCCGCGCTGAGGCGACTCGGACATCAGACCTCTCTCACCTGGTTCTGGCCCGTGCCGATGGGGAATCCGATCATCACGCTGGTGCTTCGGTCGCCATTCCGTACGGCGCTCGTCCGAGGCCGCGCAAGGACGCTCGCCCACTGGTTTCAGGACGAGCGCGTGGAACTCGTGATCGTCTTCAAGCTACCGGAGCTGGATCGGGAGGCCATCGAGGCCTGGAAGGCCGATGGGCGCACCATCATCAACGTCTACCCGGACAGTCCCCTAGCGCATCCGGGCGCCGACGGAGCCTCTCTCCTCGAAGGGGCCCCGGCCTACGACGCCCAGGTCACATTCGCACGCTCCCTCGTACCCGTCTGGTACCAGCTCGGTGCACGGAGGGTCCTGCGGATCCCATTTGCCCACGCGCCGGAGGTCCACTTTCCAGAGGCGCCCCGGCCAGGCGACGAGAGCCTCGGGAACGGAGTCGTGTACCTTGGTCACGCCGGCCGCCTTCAGCGTTGGTGGCTCGCACAGCTCCAGGAGTTCTCCCCCCGCATCTACGGGCTAGGCTGGGAGCCGGCCACCCTCGCGGGGAGGCTCCGGCGACTTGTGCGGCACAGGCCTCCGAGTGCTGTGGGATACGGGACTGGGATGAGGCTTGCGTGCTCCGCCGCACGCATCGTGTTCAACATGGTGCGCGCCGAGCACGGGTGCGCACACTCGATGAAGACCTTCGAGATCCCGGCCTGCGGCGGATTCCAGATCACCAACCGCACGGACGAGCAACTGGAGTTCTTCCGAGAGGACCGAGAGGCGGTCTACTACTCGACACCAGCCGAGTTGCAGGACAAGATCCGCTTCTACCTCCGCCACGAGTCGGAGCGCTCCACGATCGCTCAGGCCGGTCGTGCTGTTGCGCTGACTCATCCGTACGACTCGCGTGCGCGCGAGCTCGTCGCGGCGGCGCGGGAGCTCCGTCGAGCACCGTGAGTCCGACGCCGCGCGTTGCCGTCCTCACCCTGAACTGGAACGCCGCGGCTCAGACGGCGAGATGGCTCGAGTCGCTGGCGACCGTCGCCTATCCGCGCGATCGGTTGTGCGCCATCATCCGGGACAATGCCTCGACGGACGATTCCGTGGAGCGGCTCCGAGCCCTGATGGAGCAGCGCTCGGCCGACCTGCCACCGACGATGTTGGTTCGTGGCGTGGACCATCCCGGCGTCACCGCGGCATTCAACGAGATACTCGCCCGGTTACCCGGGGATGTTGACTACGTCTTCAGGGTGGACAATGATGTCCGGCTCTCGCCCGAAGCGCTCCCGGAATTGGTCCGCACGCTGCAGGCGGACACCGGCATCGGCGTCGCGGCACCCAAGCTCCTTCGCACTGCTCCGCGCGATGGCATCGACGGGGGCGCCATCTTCGTGAATTGGTGGGGCGGTCCGAATAGGATCTCGACGCCCGATGCGGTGACGACGTGCGACGTGGTGCTGGGCGCGGTGATGGCATTCCCCCTGCGTGTCCTCAATCGCCTCTCCCACTGGTTCCGGCCGGATTTCTACTTATTCGCCGAGGAACCCGATGTCTGCGCCCGAGTCCGGGGTCTCGGTCTCCGGACTGTCTACGTGCCCACCGCGGTCGCGTATCATGAGACCGGGAGCGGGACCGGCCGGCATCCCTGGCTCTCCGCGTATCTCCACGCCCGGAATCACGTTCGCCTGCATGCGGAATACGGGCCCCGAGCGGCGTATGTGCCGTACCTGGTCCGCACTGCAGCCGCCGTAGCATGGCGCGCGCTCTCCCGAGGCGAAGGCGGTGAGATACGCGGGCTCATCGACGGGCTGCTGTCGCGCGCAGTCCCACGCTCCCTCTGGGATCGCGAGATCGCCCGCGCGCAGCGCAAGCGCCGCGACTCCACATGACAGAGAGCGATCTCTCTCCGGTGCCGCTCTCGGGCTCGCGCCTCGCCGCGGACGTCGCCAGCGTGTCGTTCGCTCAATACGTGGCCCTGGTCATCAGTGTGGGAGTCCGCCTCTTCCTGGCGAGGCGACTCCTCGACGAGGCCTTCGGCTTCTACGCGCTGGCCTTGTCCCTCGCGGAGGTCGGCCAAGTAATGACGAGCGCCAAGCTAACCGTCAATGTCGTGCAATTCGGTGCAGAGCCAGGCCTCGTGTCCAGGACACTGCGGCTCGTCCACGCTCAGGCGGCTCTCTCCGTCCTACTCGGCGGGGCGCTCACCTGGTTCGCGGCCAAGACCTATGCCGGGCCGGTCGCCGGGTTGCTTGCGGCGGTTGTGGCTCTCCAGGTCGTCGGATACTACCGGTCTTTCTACCAGGCAGTCCTGGAGTCGGCACTCGTGTTGCGGCCCGTCGGCACGTCCTCTCTCCTGAGTGCACTTGTCACAGCTGTTCTCATCCCTGGGCTATCGATCTTCACCTCGAGCGCCTGCCTGCTTGTCGCGAAGGATCTGATCCAGACAACCGTCGCACTCCTGCTGCTGATGCGCGATGCCCGCAGGGTGCCAGCGGGGGCGAGGCCTACAGGCATTCGGAGCATCGGCTACGGGCTCCTTCTCGGCAACGCGTTCCTCTTGCTCCTCCAGACCCACGCGATCAACATCGCGGAGCGGGTCGATGTGCTGGTCCTCGGTGGCGGGGTGTCTACCGGAGCCCTGGGTCAGTACGGGCAGGCACGATGGGTGGTTGCCACCGCGGTATCTGTCCTCGCCCTCACGATCGGTCCGCTGTTCGCCATCTACGCTCGGTCCAGCCAGAGAACGGGCTTCAGGGAAGGCGCGTTGAGCCTCTCCTGCTGGGTCGTGGGTAGGCTGTCGCTCATAGGCGCCGGACTCGCGGCGCTTCTCCCAGATCTCCTCGTGCGCGTCCTGCTAGGGAGCGGCTGGCACCAGACCGCGCATCTCCTGCGGGTCCTCGCCCCGGCGATTCTCCTCCAGTCGCTCTTCATGAACATCAACGCCTACCTGGTGGCGGCCGGGCGACTTCGGGCGGTCACGGGGGTCGCATGGCTCCGCGCCCTCTTGGTCGCTTGCGGAGCCGTCTGCCTCGGGGGCGCAGACCCGGTTCGCCTTGCCCTGGTCTACGAGATCGGGCTCATGATCTCTGTCGTGATGATGGGTGGCCTCGACCTGCACTATGCTGGCCGCGTCATCGGCCGAGAACTGGCGATGGCGCTCGCCTACGCATTCGTGGTCTGTGCGGCATACGCGCTCGTCGGCTGGGCCGGATGGTGGGGACTCCTCTCGCTCGCCCTGGCCGTTCCCATCTTGAGGTATGATGTCGTCGTGGTACGAAGGCTCCTCGGGACAGCCGACGGAACCGTGGGGACAGGCGATGCCGAACCACGGAGGTAGTCTCCTCCCGCTCGCGGCGAATGCTTGGTCCCCGGGAGGCACGACACGACCCGCTGGCGCCGCGCGTCCTGGGGGGGCCCTCCTCCCGGCGACTCTCGTGGCCACCGCCCTGGCGCTGGTCTGGCTCGGCCACACGGCTGCTTCGGACGCGGACACGGCGCTGCTGCTGCTGGCCGCCGGAGTCCTGGTCATCGCGGTCGGCGCCACGCTCGCCGCCGCCCTCATCACGAATCGACTGGACGTGTTCTCGCCCTTCACCGTGATCTCCCTCACCTTCGCCGTGTCTTACGGCCTCGGAGGCGCGTATCTCCTCCGTGGTCGGGGCCTTCTCCAGGCCAGATTCAGGGACGTGCTCCCGGTCCTCGGTAGCGTCCTTCTGCTCGCGTGGTTGGGCTGGCTCGGATTCGCGGCGGGCTACTGGGCGGGCTCCAGACGCTTCGCGCGACCGACCTCGCGTGTCGGATTCTCAATCGGGAATCGAGCGAGTCACCTGCGCCTGTGGCTCGTGTGCTTTGTGCTCTCCTGGGCTGCGCGGATCGTACTCGTGCGGAACGGCGTCTACTTGCAGTCCGCTACGCCGACACCGTTCGTGCGCGAATTCATGGGGCTATTCGGGTTGTTCCTGCCCCTCGGGTACCTCGCACTGGGTCTCGCC
>JAKEIC010000031.1 GCA_022614695.1 Planctomycetales bacterium
GCGCGCGGCGGACGAGCCCGGCGACGGAGCCTTCGGCGCCGGCCGCGTCCGCGGCGCCGGGGGAGGGCCCCCCCGGGCTCGAGCCCGGCCACGCGGCGGCCGCCGCCAGGGCGAGCCCGAGCGCCGCGACGCCGGCCGCGAGCCTCCGCCGCCCCCGCCCCGGCAGCGGCGCAAGAGGCCGCCGTCCCTGGAGCACCCGGTCAAGGTCTTCCCGCAGTTCCCCGGCGTCGCGGTAGCGCGCGCCCGGCGCCCTCGCGAGGCAGACGCGCAACACCCGCTCGACCCCGCGCGGGACGTCGGGCCGGGCCGACCGCACGCGCGGGGGAGCCCGGGTGAGGATCCCCGCGATGACCGCCGCGGTCGTCTCGCCCTGGAAGGGCGGCCGCCGCGCGAGCATCTCGTGAAGGACGCAGCCGAGGCTCCAGACATCGGTCGCGGGCGCGAGCGAGGATCCCCCGCCGCCGGACGCCGAGGTCCCCTCCCCCCGGGCCTGCTCGGGCGACATGTAGGAGGGCGTCCCGAGCGCCTCGCCGGTGCTCGTGAGCCTGGAACCCGTCGCGACGGACTTGGCGAGGCCGAAGTCCGTCAGGAAGCAGCCCAGGGTCCGCGTCGAAGGCCCCGGCGGATCGGACCTTCCCGGCCCGATCTCCTCGAGCCGCTCGTCCCCTCCGCCGCGCATACGGAGAGGAGTCTATCCCGGGCCCGGCAGAGTGTCCCTCCGGGTGCCGGCGGAGCCGCTCGGGTCCCCTGCCTCCCCGCCCTCAGCCCCCGCCCCCGCCGGCGGCGCGGAGACGCTCCTCGATCTCCACGAGGCGCGCGCGGGTCCTTGGGGCCCTCGAGTGGTCGGGCGCGAGCCGCAGGCATTCGCGGCAGGCGGCGGCCGCGCCCGCGAGGTCGCCGAGCCGGGCCTTCGTGATCCCGAGCCCTTCCCAGGGCTCGGCGAACGCGGGATCGAGACGGGTTGCCGCCTCGAAGTCCTCGACGGCGCCCGCGATGTCCCCGAGGGCCGCCCGGGCCGTCGCCCGGTTGCTCCGAGCTGCGGCCGAGGAGGGCTCCGCTTCGACGACAAGGTTGTAGTCCTCGAGAGCCCCGGGCGTATCACCCAGCCGGGCTCGCAAGAGCGCCCTCGCGTGCCGGATTTCCGGCGAGTGGGGTTCGGCAGCGGCCGCGGCGTCCAGGTCCTCGAGCGCGCCCGAGAGGTCGTTGCCGGCCCGGCGGGCGAGGGCCCTGTTCAAGAACGCCCCCCCCTCCCCGGGACGCAGGCGGAGCCAGCGGTCGAAGTCGGCGATCGCGCCGTCCACATCGCCCAGCTTGAGCCGGGCCATGCCCCGATTGGCCAGGGCCTCCGGCCAGTCGGGGACGAGGGCGAGCGCCCGGTCCGAGTCGTCCCGCGCGGCGGCGAAGTCGCCCGCGACATAGCGCGCGCGGCCCCGGTTCATGTAGACCCAGGCGAAGGGGATCCCGTCGGCGAGCGCCGCGTCGTAGCGCCGGAGCGCCTCCTCGGCCTTCCCCTCCGGGTCCCACGTCTCGATGTAGGCCCGGAGCAGTTCGGTCTCCCATCCCGCGAGCCCCCGGATCTCCTCGCGCGACTCCGCCCAGCGCCTGTAGAGGGCCGCCACCGCCGAGCGGGCGATCCTCCCGTGCGGCGCGGGCCGGGCCGTCACCGGCTCGAGGTCCCGGAGCGCCACCCCGACCGGGTCCCGCCGCGCGAGGCCGCCGAAGAAGCTCTCGAGGCCGCCGTAGAGGAGCGCCGCGTCGGCGACGGGCGACCCGAGAGGGATCCGATCCCACTCCTTCCGGGCCTCCAGGGACGCCCCCGCGGCCCACAGCAGCAGCCCCCGCTCCAGTCGCCAGGCGTCCCGTCCCGGCTCGAGGTCGAGCGCGCGGCCGAGGAGCGCGGCGGCCTCCCGCGGGTCGGTCGTCCGGAGCGCCTGCGCGCGCGACGCAAGGGACTCGGCCTCGGGGCGTGGCGCCGGCGGGGCGGGCGCGGCGGGGGGCGCCGTCGCCCCCCCCGGGAGGACCGCCCAGGCCCCGAGAGCCGCGGCCAGGAGGGCCGCGACGGCCGCGACGGCGCGGAGCCGCCCATGCGCCGGGACCCGGGAGAGGGGCGCCTCGCCCTGCAGCACGCGGTCCAGGTCGTCGCGGAGCCGGGCGGCGTCGGGAGGGCGATCCGCCGCCCGCTTGGCCATTGCTGCAAGGAGGAGCCGCTCGACTCCCCAGGGGACCTCCCCCGCGACCGTCCCGAGGCGAGGAGGCTCCCCCAGGAGGACCCGTCCGACGATCGCGGCCGGGGTGTCCCCGTCGAACGGAGTCCTCCCGGCGAGCATCTCGTAGAGGACGCAGCCGAGACTCCAGACGTCGGTCGCGGGGGCGAGCGCCCCGATCTCGCCGCGCGCCTGCTCGGGCGACATGTAGGCCGGCGTGCCGAGGGCCTCTCCCGTCCTCGTGAGCTTGCTCCCGGTCGCCACGGACTTCGCGAGCCCGAAGTCGGCGAGGAAGGCCGATGGCACGTCGGGCGAGTCTACGGGGGAGGGCGGCCCCGGTCAGCCTCGCCGGGTGAGGGGCCGGCGTCGCACCGCGGCGTGTCGGAAGCAGCCGACGACGTGGTCGTTCACCATCCCGACCGCCTGCATGTGGGCGTAGATCACGGTCGAGCCGACGAACCGAAAGCCGCGTCGCTTCAAGTCGGCGCTGAAGGCGTCGGAGACCGGGTTCGAGGCCGGGAGCTGCGAGAGCCGGCGCCAGCGGTTCTGGACCGGTCGCCCGTCCACGAAGCGCCACTGGTAGGCCGCGAACGAGCCGAACTCCTCCTGCACAGCGAGGAACGCCCGGGCGTTCCCGACGGCCGCCGCGACCTTCGCGCGGTTCCGGACGATGCCGGGGTCGCGGAGCAGCGAAGCGACCTTCCGCGCGCCGTAGCGGGCGACCCGACGCGGATCGAACCGGTCAAACGCCGCGCGATACCCCTCGCGCTTCCGGAGGATCGTCATCCACGAGAGCCCCGCCTGCGCCCCCTCGAGGACGAGGAACTCGAAGAGCCGCCGGTCGTCCCGCACGGGAATCCCCCACTCGCGGTCGTGGTAGCGGACCATGAGAGGGTCCGCCCCCACCCACTCGCACCGGGTCGGCACGTCGGCGATCCTACGGCGGGCGGCGGCCCGGGGCGAGCGGCGACTCCGGTTGCCCTCCCCCGCCGCGTCGGCTATACCTCCCCGGCCCAACGGGGCCGGAGGAACAC
>JAKEIC010000330.1 GCA_022614695.1 Planctomycetales bacterium
AGGGGCCGCCCGCCGCCAGCCCTCCACCGTCACCCGTGAACGCTCACCGTCCACCGACTCTACGTTCGGATCCGAGTCGGCTTTGGGCGGAGGGAGGGGCGTCCGGGCGTCCCGTCCGCCCTCTTCCCTCCCACCCTTCTCCCATCCACCTCCTCCCGTGAACGCCCGCCGCCGACCTCTTCTCGCCCCTCTCCGGCGCGTCGGATGAACGGCGAGAGCGCCGTGTCCGGAGACGTCGCGCGCGAAGCGCAAGCGACATCGGAGGGCGCGGCGGTCTCGCTCCGACGCGACGGAGAGGGGCGGGCACTCGCGAGACCGGACATGGACCCGATCCTCCCGCCGCGCGTGACCTGGCTGCCAGCGACGGGCACAATGCCGCCGCTTCGGGGGAGGAGGTCGCGATGGCCGGACGCGTCGGGGAGGTGACACGCAAGACCAAGGAGACCTCCGTCCGGGTCCGGGTGGACCTGGACGGGGGGGGAAGGACGAAGGTCCACACCGGGCTCGGGTTCCTCGACCACATGCTCGATCTCCTCGGGACCCACGCGCTCCTCGACCTCGAGATCGAGGCGAAGGGCGACCTGCACGTGGACGCGCACCACACCGTCGAGGACGTCGGCATCGCCCTCGGGGAGGCGTTCGGGAAGGCCGTCGGGGGGAAGGAGGGGATCGTCCGCTTCGGGCAGGCGGCGATCCCGATGGGCGAGGCGCTCGTCGAGGTGGTCCTCGACATCTGCGGCCGGAGCGACTTCGTCTACAACGTGACCTATCCCCGGCCGCGGACGGGCGACTTCGACCTGCCGCTCCTGAAGGAGCTGCTCAAGGCCTTCGTGGACCACGCGCGCGTCACGATCCACGTGAACTGCCGCTATGGGGAGGAGCCCCACCACATCGCCGAGGGGGTCTTCAAGGGCCTCGCCGTCGCGATCCGGCGGGCGGCCGAGAGGGATCCCCGGCGGGGCGGCGAGGTGCCGAGCACGAAGGGGACTCTGTAGGGAATCGGCTCGACACGGCGACGCGGCGACACGGCGACGCGGCGATAGGCGAGGGGCTACTTCCGCTCGGCTGGGATCTTCGCCCCGGACAGGAACTTCTCCCCGTCAGGGGGGGGGTCCCCGAGGAGCCTCTCCTCCGCCCCACCGGGAGGCAGGAACGCGAGGAGGATCCGCACGCGGGTCCCTTCCATCGTGGTGGCCGTCACCTCGGAGAGGGCCGTCGCGCCGGTCGGGGCCTTCTCCGGGACGAGCCTCACGCGGAGGGTCGCTCCCTCGGGGGTCTCCTCGCAGGCGACCGTCGCCCAGGGGGCGGGGGTCGAGGCCTCGCGGATCCTCGGGGCGGGGCCCTCGCGCGCGCGCAGGCGGACGGTGGCCTCCGACCTGGTCCCCCCCGGCGCCAGGAGAACGCGGCTCGGTCCGAGCAGGACCTTGTCCTGGACGACGCCCGCGAGGCGCACGGGCTCGTCGGGCCGGGTCTTGCTGGTCGTCCGGAGGAGGACCGCCGCCTCGAACGCGCCCTGGGGAGCGTCCTCCGGGAGGGCCGCCTCGAGCGCGACCGGGAGGGCGGCGCCCGCGGAGCCTTCCACGACCTCCACGCGCAGCCCGGCGCCCTGCGGCTCGGCGCCGAGGAACCGGACCCCTTCCTCCTCGCCGGGGAGCAGCCGGATCCGCGCGCGACGGTGCTCCGGCGCCTCGACGGGGCCCCGCAGGCCGCCCGACACGTCCACCTTGTACCCCTCGATCACGGTCGCGCGCATCTCGTAGGCGACGTCCCGGCTCACCGGGTCGTCCGTCACGAGGATCACGCCGCCGCGGACCAGCCCGTAGCGGCCGCGGGTCTCGAGAGTCACCGACAGCTCGAATGTCCCTCCGGGCGCGAGGGGCTCGGTCGGGAGCGCGGCCACGACGCAGGCGCACTCGTGACGCTCCCCGATGATCCGGAGCGGCGAGCCACCCGAGTTCCCGAGCGTGAAGCGCGCCGTGAGCCGCGATCCCGGCTGCACGCGCCCGAAGTCGTGGAGGAGCGGCCCCGGCGAGGCCCGGGGAGGCTCGGGGGCAGGCGGAGGCCGCGGGGGGAGGGTCGCACGCGGACGGCAGCCCGCGGTGAGCGCCGTCGAACCGCCGGAGATCAGCGCGAGCGCCACGAGGAGGCCTGGCCCGAGGGTCCCGGCGCCGAGGTTCGCGACCCTCTCGCCCATGGGCCCCTCACCGGCACCGCTTGAGGATGAGGAGCGCGTACGCCGTCCCGTAGGGCTTCCCGTAACCCCACATCGGGTAGTCCCACCACGAGCCGTCCGGCTCCTGGTGGGGCAGGATCGCCTCGTGCATCTTCGAGGCGTAGTCGCGCCGGCCCGCCTCCCCCAGCTTCTCGATGAGGCGGGCCGCGTAGTAGTGGCCGAAGTAGTAGTAGTAGGGCGCCGTCGCGTACCACGCCTCGTGGGGCCAGATGCGCTTGCGGCCGAAGTCTATGAACGGGTGTTCCTTGAAGAACACGTCGAGACCTTCCCGAGCCTCCTTCTCGCCGACCTTCTTCGAGCCCCAGAGCCAGAGAGCGCAGTTGCCGGCCTGGGTGCGCCCGAGGCTCCCGCGGACCCGGTTATGGGCTGCGCGGGGCCAATACTTCGAGTCGCTCCCGTAGAGGTACGCGCCGCCCGGGAGCCGCATCTCCTCGAGCCGCCTGAGGGCCCTCTCGACCAGCCCGTCCGGCACCTGGAGCCCCGCCTGGCGTGCGTGCCAGAGGGCCACCAGGCCCGCGGATGTGCTGAAGCTCGTCGGCTCGAGCGACGGGCGCCGCGTCTGCGCCCTGAAGTCGTAGTAGTTCCAGCCGCCGGTCAGGGTCTCGTACCGGACGAGACGGTCGAGGTGCCACTCGGCCATCTTGCGGACCCGGGCGAGGAGCGCAGGAGGGTGCTCCCGGCCGAGCTCGACGGAGAGCGCCTGGAGCGCGTAGATGTGCGCCCAGATGTTGTAGATCATGTCGCCCGTGTCGCGCTTCGCGTGGCCCTGGGTCGCCAGGTGCTCGAGGCCTCGCGCGAGAGCTGCTCTCTCGGCGGGGGTGCTTGCGAGTTCCCCGAGCGCCAGGACCACGAGCGCCGTGGTCGCGACCCGGAACGCGTCGTGCGACCCGGGCACCATGCTGTAGATCTCGTTCCCGCGCGTCTCGGTGGCCCGGCCCCACGCGTCGTCCTCGCGCTGCGCCGACACGAGGTACGCGAGGCCCTCGCCGACCGCGGCCGGGCTCTCGCGCCGGTGGACCTTCTCCTCCTCGCCACCGGACAGGAGCCCGGCGAGGAGGAGGGCGCCTCCGAGTCTCACTTCTTCCCCTCCGGCCCAGGAGGCCCATGAGGGAGGACCTCCTCCCCCTCGGCGAGCCCGGACTTCACCTCGGTCATCTTGCCGTCCGAGCGGCCGAGCGTGACCTCGCGAGCGGTCGCCTGGCCGTCCCGGAGGACCCAAACCTGGCCGTCGTGGATCGCCGCCGGGGGGACGAGGAGGGCGTCCCGGATCTCGCCGAGCGGGATCTTCACTTTCGCCTTCATGCCGGGCGAGAGCCGCGCGTCCGCCGGCCCGAGCTCGATCCGGCACTCGAACGAGAGCTTCGCGTCCTTGGATCGGCCGACGCGCGCGGGCGCCCGGCACCGGCCCTCGAGGGCGACGTCCGGGAGCGACACCGGCGTCACGGTTCCCCTCCGGTCCGCCTCCACGGAGAAGAGGTCCCTCTCGGGAACATCCACGGCGACGGCCAGCTCCCCCGGCGTGAAGACGGTCATGAGCACCGTCCCGGCCTGCACCTTCTCGCCCGCCCGCAGCGCCTTCAGGTCGCCGCCCTGCCAGGCGCCCTCGTGGAGGGAGCCGTAGAAGACCGTCCCGTCCGCGGGCGAGGCGACCCGGAGCGCCGCGAGGTCGCGCCGGAGGTCGGCGAGCTTGTCCGTCTGCTTCTCGACGTTCGCCCGGGCGCGCGCGACCTCGGCCTCCCGGTTCACCTTCGCGAGCGCCTGGGTCACGTCGAGCTGCGCGAGGTCGAGCCTCGCCTTCTCGGCGGCGTAGCCGCGGTCGAGCTCCGTGTTCGGGATGTCGTGGTCGTGCGCGTTCTTGTGGGTGTCCTTGGCGATCGCCAGGAACCTCCGGGAGCGATCGAGGCTGCGCTTGGCGCGCTTGATGACGATGTCCTTCGTCATGTCGGTGAGCTCCTCGGACTTGTACATCTTCTCGAGCTCCGTGAGCTCGTCCTGCTGGTCGTCCACGCTGTCCTGCGAGGCCTGGAGCACGAGGTCGGCCCTCGTCTTCGCGTGCTGCCGCTCGACGCTCTTCCACCACTCGAGCGCGTGCCCGGCCTTCGCGAGGGCGAGCTCCGACTGCTTCCGCGCGAGCGCGTCCGCCATCGCACCCAGACGGGCGTCCTCCCGCGCCTTGGTGGAAGCAGCCTCCGCCGCCCGGAGGTCCACCTCCGCCGCCTCGACCTGCCTCTCGAGCGGCTTCGCGTCTATCCGGAGGAGAGTCTCGCCCTTCTTCGCCGTCGCGCCGTGCGCCACGATCTCCGCGATCTTCAGGTCGCCCTGGTACGCCTCGGGCTTGAGCTTGATCTCGTGCCCTCCGGCCGGCACGAACGTGCCCACGGACTCGATCGTCGGCTTGAGCGTCCCCCGCGCGACCTTGTGGGTCTCGGGCTTCTTGGGCTCCGGTTTCTTGGGCTCGGGCTTCGGCGGACCCTCCTGCGCCGCGGCGGCGCCGACAAGGACCAACCAGGACGCCAGGAGCAAGGCGGTGCGCATGAGTCCTCCTCTCGTCGGACGAGGGGCGGCGATTCTACCCCACGCCCGCCGTCAACGATGCCGGACCTTCGGGAGCGACTCCTCGTAGCGGAACGCCGGGTGACTCTCCCAGTTGTGGCAGCGGCGGCAAGTCGCCTCGGCGACGGGCTCGGTCC
>JAKEIC010000331.1 GCA_022614695.1 Planctomycetales bacterium
GCCCCTCCCCGCAGGGGAGCGCGCCGCGCGGGCGCGCCAGAGCGTCCGCCGGGGGCTCCAGCTCCCCGTGGCGGCGCTCCTCCTGGTCGCGGCCCTCGCCGCGGGCCGGAGATTGCGGGAGGCGGGGGGAGGCCGGGCACGGGCCGCGCTCGCGGCGCTCCCCCTCGCCACCCGCGCCGCCCTCGCAGCGCTCGGGGTCCCGGTGCCGGATCCCGACTCGCCCGCGCTCTCGCCCGAAGCCTTCTCGGCGGATCGGCTCCGCCTCCTCGGATGGGACCTCCCCCTCGGCCCCGCGAGCGCCCTCTTCGCGACGCCCGCGGACCTCCTCCTGACGGCGGCCGCCCTCCTCGCCTCCCTGGCGGGCTGGGGATCGTGGGACGGGAAGCCCGCCGCGCCCCACCCCACCGGCCGGCGTCGCGCCGCCTTCCGTCTCGTGCTCGGGGCGCTGGCGGTGCGCCTCGGCGTCGAGGCACTGGCCACGATCGCGCACGGCGTCGCGGTCGACTCGCCCCTCGACCTCCTGCCGGCGGAGACTGTCCTGCCGGACTCGGCGGCGGCGGTCCTCCTCGGGGCCGCGGCGCTCGCGGGCCTGGCGGGGCTCCTCGTGCTGGAGGCCGCCGCCTCGGCCCTCCTCCCGGCCGGGAGGCTCCTCGCCGGACGATGGGGCCTGGCGGCGGCCGCGGGAGCGGCGCTCGCCGCGGCGCTCGTCCCAGCCGCCGGCGCGCCGCTCACCGCCCGCCTCGCCGCGCCGGCGGTCGGGGCCCTCTCCGCCTGGGTCGCGGCCGTCTCGGCAAGCCGGCGGGGCACGGGACTCACGGCGGCGGCGGCCCGCATGCTCCTCGCTGCGGCGCTCGTGCACGGGCTCGTCGAGGCTGCCGCGGCGCGGGTCCGGGACGAGGAGGCCCGGGCGCGAGTCTCGGGCGGGAGCGCGCCGGCCGAGCTCGCCCGCACGCTCCGGGACACCCTCGCGAGCGTCGCGCAGGACCCGGAGGCGGCCGTGGCGCTCGGGGAGGTGCGGAGACGGCGCGATCCGATCCCGGCCGATCTCGGGGTGGAGGCGTTCCGGGCGCTGACGCGCCAGCCCGCCGAGGAGGCCCTCGTGCGCCTCTGGGCGCGCCACGTGCGACCGGCGCGCCTCACCGCCGCGGTCCTCTGCGCCGACGACCCCTACTTCTCCTACGATCCGATCGCCGCCTTCGGACCGGGCGCCCCGGCGCCCCTGCGGAGGCAGTTCGACCCGATCTCCCCGAGCTCCCGGTGGGATGCCGTCCGGGCCGGCCCCGAGGCCGGGCTCGATCTCCCCTGGGACTTCGCCGCGCCCAAGTCGGCCTACTTCCGGGCCCTCGGCCTGCGGGCCAGCGTCCCGGGGGAGCGCGGAACGCTCGGCGACCTCCTGCTCGTCGCCCCGGATCCCTCCGACCTGCTCGCCGCGATGGCCCCCCCCCCGCTCCCGGCGGGCGCCTCGCCGGGGACGGTCCGACGGCCGCTGCTCCTCGTCTATGGGCCCCAGGGGCTCGTCGTCGCCTCGGATCCGCGGATCCGGCCCGGTCGGGCCCTCCCCGCGGAACTCGGCACCGCCGGGGACCGGCCCCGGCGGATCCGCGACAGGTTCGAGGACACGCCCTACGACCTCTGGGCGCGTCGCCGGGCGGACCAGGTGGAGCTGGCCGGGTATCCGGCCCCGGAGCCCGGGCCGGTCTCCCTGCGTTTCGCCCGGTTCCTCCTCGTCGCGCTCGCGGTCGGGGGGCTCGCCTTCCTCGCGGGCCTCGCCGCCCGGTTGGCCATGGGCCTGCCGTTCCCGGGTGAATGGCGGAGGCGTTTCGCCTACCGCCTCGTCTCGAGCTACCTCCTGCTCACGGTCCCCCCGTTCGTCGCGGTGGCGCTCCTCAGCCAGGAGCTGATCTCGGTCCGGATCCTCTCGGGCATCGCCGGCCTCGACGTGGCGCTCCAGGTCGAGCGGGACGCGCTCGAGGCCGAGGTCCGGGAGTTCTACGACCCGAAGAACCCGCAGGGGCCGAAGGGGCTCAAGGCCGAGAAGCTCCGCGATCCGGACTGGTTCGGGGACGCGTGGTGCCTCAAGCGCTCGCGGGTCGTCGGGCGCGAGTTGGCGCTGTACGCGCTCGACGAGGCCGGAGGCATGACGCTCGCGGGCACGGCCCGGCGCGACCTCGCCCTGGCGGGATTCGCCGACCGGCGGCTCCCCGGCGAGGTGGCCGAAGCCCTCCTCGTCGGGAACCGGGAGGACCATGTCCTCCAGGAGGTCGTCGCCGGCGAGCGCGTGCTCGCGGTCTACCGGCCCCTCCTGAGCCTCTCCGGGCAGAGGGTCGGGGTCCTCGCCCTCACCTGGTCGGGGCGCGAGCGCCGATTCCGGAGCGAGGTCGGCGAGACGCTGGCCGTCATCTATGCGATCTCGCTCTTCGTCGTGCTCGCCGCCGCCGGGACCGGGCTGGCGGTGGCGCGTCGGATCTCGCGGCCCGTCGAGGAGCTCACCGACGCGATGCGGACGGTGGCCGGGGGCGACCTGACGGTGCGGCTTCCGGTCGCATCCCGGGACGAGATCGGGGACCTCGTCGCCTCCTTCAACCGGATGGCCGAGGAGCTGCGCGAAGGACGCGACCGGCTCGCGCAGGCTGAGCGCGAGGCGGCCTGGCGGCTCATGGCCCAGCAGATCGCCCACGAGATCAAGAACCCCCTCACCCCGCTCAAGCTCTCCGCCCAGCACCTCGAGCGGGCCTACCGCGACAAGGCGGAGAACTTCGCCGAGGTGCTCGCCGAGGCCACGGCGCGGATCGCCGAGCAGGTCGAGGCGCTGCGCGGGATCGCCTCGCGCTTCTCGGTGTTCGCCGGGCGCGGGGAGCGCGAGATCCGTCCCGTGGACCTCTCCGAGATCGCGAAGGAGGCGGCCGGGCTCTTCGCGGGGACGGGCGGGGACGTGGAGATCCGTACCCGGATCCACTCGGGGCTCCCGCCCGTGCTCGCCGACCGCGACGAGCTGCGGCGGGTCGTGATCAACCTCCTCCAGAACGCGATCCAGGCGCTCGGGGGGAAGGGCGAGGTCGTGATCCGCACCCTCGCGGCCGCCCGGCCGCGCGTCGAGGCCTCGGGGGCGACGCGCCGCATCGCGGGGGCGACCCCGACCCCGGTCGCGTCGTGGGTGGGCCTCGAGGTGCGCGACAACGGCAGCGGGATCCCCCCCGACGTCCAGGCCCGCCTGTTCGAGCCCTACTTCTCGACCAAGACCGAGGGGACCGGGCTCGGGCTCTACATCTGCCGGCGGGCGGTCGAGGACCTCGGCGGCGAGATCGCCATCGCGAGCGAGCCCGGCAAGGGCACGAGCGCGTGGGTGTGGCTCCCGGCGGCCCCTGAGGCCCCGGGCGACCCCGCGGTCCCGTCCGCACGGGTTCCGGACAGCCCGGAAACCCGCTGACCAACTTGGTCGGGTCGTATCCGAACGCCTCCGCGCCCGGGTGCCAGTGCCAACCACAACCCATTGCGATAAAATGCGTTACGAGTTGGGCGCATGACGCGCAAGCCGGTACGACGGTTGCGCTTGGAGGTCCCTGGAGGTGTCTCGATGACCCGAGCGACGCTCGTCCTCTCGACCCTGGCCCTCGCCGCCCCGTTGGCTTCGGCCGACGTCGTCCACCTGAAGAACGGCCGGTCGCTCGAGGGGAAGGCCGAGGCGAAGGACGACAAGGTCGTCCTCCGGACCCTCCACGGGATCGCGATCGTGGCGGCCGCGGACGTCCAGAGGATCGAGACCAAGCGCTGCGTCCTCGACGACTACGCGGACAAGCTCGCCGCGACGAGCCTCGGGGACGCGGAGTCGCTCCACGCCCTCGCCTCCTGGTGCCGCTCGGTGGGCTACGCCTCGAAGGCCAAGGAGCACGCGCGGGCCGCGATCTCGATCGAGCCCAACCACGTCGGCGCGCGCGGGATCCTCGGCCATGCCCTGGTCGCGGGCGCCTGGGTGACGCGGGAGGAGGCCCTCCGGTCGGCGGGCCTCGCCGAGCACGACGGCAAAGTCGTCACGACCGAGGAGGCGGAGAAGGCCGACGCGGCCGCGGCCGCGAAGTCCCGGCGGGCGCGCCTCCAGAGGGTGGTGGACCGTCTGGTGCGTACCATGGCCTACCCCGACGCCGAGAGCCGCCGGATCTCCCGCGAGTCGCTCGAGAAGATCGCGGAGGTCGAGAAGATCCCGGGCCTGAAGGAGTCCGTGGACAAGGTCTACAAGTACTACGAGCGCGTGGCGCCCGCCGTCCAGACGGGGGGCGGCGTCGCCATCATCGAGATGCGGTTCACGAAGGCGGAGCTCAAGCGCCCGATACAGGAGATCAAGACGAACCTCGGGCAGGCGAACTCCACCCAGGTGACGATCCAGCTCCCCGAGCTCTCCATCGTGGGCGTCGAGACCACGGTCGCCGTGCCGCTCGGGCTGCAGGGGGACTAGGCTCGGGTACGATTCCCGGGCGTGCCGACCGGGCCGCGGGCCTTCCTCACCGACTTCGGGCTCGCGAAGTCCGTCGCGACGGGCTCCAAGCTCACCCGCACCGGCCAGGCCCTGGGCACGCCGGCCTACATGAGCCCGGAGCAGGCCCGTGGCGAGACATCCTCCCTCGCGGCCGCGACGGACGTATGGGGACTCGGGTGCGTCCTCTACGAGATGCTCGCCGGCCGCCGGCCCTTCGCCGGGGAGACAGCGCCCGAGCTCCTCGCGAGGATCCTGGAGGAGGATCCTCGGCCGCTCCGCGCCGCCCGTCCCGACGTGCCGCGCGGCCTCGAGGTCGTCGTGGGGGTCGCGCTCGGGAAGGCCCCGCGCTCCCGCTACGCGGAGATCGCCGCGCTCCGGGACGACCTGGACCGGGTGCTGCGCGGGGAGCTGCCGTCCGCCCGCCAGGCCCGCCGCAGACGCCGCGGGCCCCTCCTCCTCGCGGGCGTCGCGGCCGCGGGGCTCGCGGGCGTCGCGGGGGCGGTCGTGGTCGGGTCCCGAGGGCCGGCCGATCCCGGGTCGAGGGCCACCTCCCCGCCTCCGGCCTCGGTCGCCGAAGCCCTGGCCGGCCAGGCGCGGCGCCTGCGCTTCTCCGACCCCCGGGGCTCGGCCCGGCTCCTGGCTCAGGCGATCGGGGAGGCGGAGGACCATCCGCGTCGAGAGGCCTGGCGGCTCGAGCGAGGGCTCCTCCTCTGGTCCACCGGCGAAGGCGCGGCCGCCCACGGGGAGTGGGGACGCATCCCGCCCGGGGCGCCGGAGGCTCCCGCGGCGAGGCTCTACCGCGGGCTCGAGAGGCTGTTCGAGCGCGACGTCGAGGCCGCCCTCGCCGAGCTGGACCTCGTGTCGGCCGTGGACCAGGGAGGCTCGCGCGAGCCCCGGCTCGCCCGGGCGGCGATCCTCACCGTGCGCGGGACCCTCGAGGAGGCGCGCGAGGCGCTCCAGGGCGAGGAGGGGTGGGAGGCGGCCATCCTGCGTGCGGCCACGCACCACTTTGATCCCGCGGGCGACCGGGCGGCCGCCGCCCGGGAATACACGCGGGCGCTCGAGGAGGGGCTCCCGTTCGCCTGGCTCTACCTGAACCGCGGGGTCGCCCGCCAGGAGCTGCGGGAGCTGGGACCCGCTATCGAAGACTTCACCGAGGCGCTGCGGATCCGGCCCGACTGGCCCTCGGCGCTCGGGAACCGCGCCCTGGCGCGGGGCGAGCGGGGAGACAAGCGGGGGGCGCTCGGGGACTACGAGGCCGTCGCCCGGCTCCGGCCCGAGGATCCGGACTTCCGGTACAACGTGGGCGTCCTCCGCCACGACCTGGGCGACGCCGCCGGAGCGATCGCGGAGTACGACCTCACGTTGCGGCTCCTTCCGGACGACCCGGTGACGCTCACGGCGCGCGGCGACTCCAAGACGGCGCTCGGCGACTTGCGAGGGGCGATCGAGGACTACTCCGCCGCGATCCGGAGTCGCCCCGATCACGCCAACGCCTGGAACAACCGGGGGGCCGCTCGTCACACCTTGGGGCAGCACCTCGAGGCGATCGCCGACCTGAACGAGTCGCTCCGGCTGGAGCCCGACGACCCGGCCGCCCTGAACAACCGCGCGAACGCCCGGGCCTCGCTCGGGCGGATGGAGGAAGCGCTCGCCGATTGGGACGAGGCGCTGCGGCTCCGGCCGGACCACCCGGCCGCGCTCGCCGCGCGCGGGCTCGCCCTCACGGAGCGGGGGCAGCCGGAGCGGGGGCTCCCGGACTTCGAGGCCTCGCTGCGGCTCCGGCCGGACCACCCCGAGACGCTCGTCCACCGGGCCGACGCCCGCCGGCGCCTCGGGGACCTTGGGGGGGCCCTGGCGGACGTCGAGGCCGCGCTTCGGATCCGACCCGGGTACGCCTACGCGCTCGCCCACCTCGGGTGTGTCCGGGAGGACCTCGAGGACCTCCCCGGCGCCGCCGAGGCCTGGGCCGAGTTCCTGCGCGTGGCGCCGGGCGACCCGCAGGCGAAGGAGGTGCGGGAGTGGCTCGCGAAGTGCCGAGAGCGGATCGCTGCCGCCGGGAGGCCGGGGAAGTGAGGGCCCGCGCGGAGCCTACGCGCCGTCCCGAAGCTCCCGCAGCGCACGGATCACGTACTGGCGGACCATCTCCTTGCGCCACGCGAGGCCGAAGTCGGTGTTGTCCATCGGTTTCGCCGGCTTGAAGGCCGCCTCGGCGGCCGCGGCGATGGAGGTGTCGTCGAGCGTCCTCCCGACGAGGGCGGCCTCGGCCTCGCGGGAGCGATAGGGGCGCGACGCCACCGCGCCGAGGACGACCCGGGCCTCCGCGACGCGGTCCCCATCCCGTCGCACCGCGGCCGCCACGCCGAGCACGGGAAAGTCGAATGAGCCTCGCCGGCGGAGCTTCTGGTAGGTCGCCCGCCAGCCGTCCACCGGGGGCAGCTCGATCCGCAAGAGCAGCTCCTCGGGCTTCTTTGCGGCGTAGGCGATCCCGTCGTCCCGGTAGAGGTCCTCGGCGGAGACCGTCCTCTCGCCGTCGGGACCGAGGAACGCGAGGCGCGCCCCGAGAGCGATCGCGACGGGCGCCCCGTCCGAGGAGTTCACGGCCCAGCAGCGCGGGCTCCCGGGCGCGACCCAGCAGGTGTCGCCGTCCTTCTTCATGCAGAAGTGGATCGCCTTCCGCCACTCCTGGTTCTGATTGTAATAGTTGCAGCGCGTGTCGAGGAGGAGGTTCCCGCCGATCGTTCCCATGTTCTGGAGGATCGGCGTGGAGATGAGGAGGCAGGCGCGGGCGAGCGCGGGGTAGGCCTTCCGGACATCGGGGTCGCGGGAGACCTCCGTGAGCGTGAGGTTCGGGCCGAGGGTCAGCCCCGCCGTCGGGGAGCCGGACTTCGCGCGCAGCTCGCGGACCCTCCGGAGCCCCACGACGACCCTCGGGGTCTGGTGGCGTCGCTTCATGTTGGGGTAGAGATCCGTGCCTCCGGCCACGTACATCCCCTCGGGCCCGGCGTCGGCGGCCGCCTGGACCGCGTCGGCCGCGGTCCGCGGCTGGAGGTACCGGAACTTGGGAAGCCGCATCATCGCTACCCTCGCCGCGTCCCCGCGTCGCCGTGTCGCCGCGTCGAGTGTGGCTCCCTCACTTCGAGACCCCTGTGGCGAGCCCGCCCTGCCGCCGCCCTCCCGCCCCGCGCTCGGCCGCCCGCGCCTCCCCCGCCACGGCGCGGCCGTCCCCCCCCTCCCATGGCGGGGGCACCCGAATCGCCTCCGGCCAGGGGACGTCGGGGAACCTCGTCGGCCCGACGCGCGCCTCCTTCCCCGCCGCGCGGAGCTTCAGGGCCCGCAGGACCTTCTCCGGCGTGATCGGCACCTCGTCCACGCGGACGCGGACCGCGTCGTAGACCGCGTTGGCGATGGCCGGGGGCACCGGAAGGAGAGGCCCCTGCCCGACCTCCTTCGCGCCGTAGGGCCCGTTCGGGTCGGGGTCCTCGACCAGGTAGGTCACGACATCGGGCATCTCGAGGGTCGTCGGGCTCTTGTACTCGAGCATGGAGGGGATCTTGTGCACCCCGAAACGGTTCCCCCGGTAGGCCATCTCCTCCATGAGGGCCTCGCCGACCCCCATGTAGACGGAGCCCTCGACCTGGCCGAGCGCGAGGATCGGGTTCACGGCCCGCCCGATGTCGTGCGCGATCCAGATCCGCTCGACCCGGACGATCCCCGTGCCACGGTCGACCGCGACCTCGGCCACGCAGGCCGTGTAGGAATAGGCGGCCGAGGGGCCGACGCCCGCCCCCTTGTAGCGGCCCGGAGACGGGGGAGGCGAGTAGGAGCCGACGGTCCCGACGGTCCCGACCTTGCTCTCGGCGCATACGACGGCCTCGGCGAACGTCATTCCCTTCGCCGGGTCCTCGACGTCGAAGACGCGGCCTTCGGCGAAGCCGAGGCGCGTCGGGGGGACACCGAGCTTCGCCCCCGCGTGCGTCGCGAGGATCTCACGGGCGCGCTCGGCCGCCTGGATCGCGGCGTTCCCCGTCATGAGCGTCACGCGGCTCGAGTAGGAGCCGAGGTCCACCGGCGTGAGGTCCGTGTCGGCCGTGACGATCCGGACGTCGGCCGGCGGGATGCCGAGCCCCTCCGCGACCATGAAGGCGAGGACGGAGTCGGAGCCCTGCCCGATCTCGGTCGAGCCGCAGAAGGCCGTCACCCCCCCGCCGCGATCGAGGAGGAGTTGCACGCCCGACTGCGGCAGGTTGTTCCAGTAGATGGGGAGCCCCGCGCCGCAGATGTAGGAGGAGCAGGCGAGCCCGACGCCTCTTCCCTCCGGGAGCTTCCGGAACTTCGACCTCCAGCCCGAGCCCTCGACGACCTTCTCGAGGCAGGAGCGGAGCCCCATGCTCCCCACGCGGAGGTAGTTTGCCGTGAGCGAGTTCGGCGGGTGGAGGGTCCGGAGCCGCATCTCGGCCGGGTCGAGCCCGAGGCTCTCGGCGATCTTGTCGAGCTGGACCTCGAGCGCGTGCCGCGGCTGCGGCGTCCCGTGGCCGCGCTTGGGGCCGCACGGGGGCTTGTTCGTGAAGGCGCGCGCCCCCCGGAACCGGTAGCGCGGCACCCGGTAGGTGACGGTCTGGAGCGCGCCGGTGTAGTAGGTGGAGGCGACCCCGTAGGAGCCGTAGCCGCCTCCGTCGAGCAGGGTCCGGAAGTCCATCGCGGTGATCGAGCCGTCGCGCTTCACCCCGGTCTTCACGGCCATGAGCGTCGGGTGCCGCCCGCGGTGGCAGTAGAAGACCTCCTCGCGGGTGAGGGTGAGCTTCACGGGCCGGCCGGTGAGCATCGCGAGCTTCGCCGCGACGATCTCGTGGTTGAACGGGTCGCTCTTCCCGCCGAACCCGCCGCCGTTCGGCGTGGCGATCACGCGGATTCGGCTTGCCGGGAGTCCGAGGACCTTCGCCAGGGCGCGGTGGACGTAGTGCGGCGTCTGCGTCGAGGACCAGAGGGTCACTCGGCCATCCGCGTCCTGGGTCGCGAGCGCCGCGTGCTGCTCCATCGGCAGGTGCGTGTTCCCCTCGAAGAAGACGAGGTCCTCGCGCACGAGGTCCGCCTCCCGGAAGCCCTCCTCCACGTCCCCGAACTCGAGCGCGACCACCTTGTGGAGGTTCCCCTGGTCGGCGTAGTCGTGGATCTTGGGCTCGGAGTGCGCGAGGGCGTCCTCGGGGTCGGCGATGAGCCGGAGCGGCTCGTATTCCACCCGGATGAGGTCGCACGCCTCGGCCGCCGCGTCCTCGGTCGTGGCGGCGACCGCGGCGACGGGGTCGCCCACGAACCGGACCTTGTCGAGAGAGAGCGCATGCTCGTCCTCGGAGACGGGGAGGATCCCGAACGGGACGGGCAAGTCCTTGCCGGTGAGGACCGCCCTCACGCCCGGGTGCTTCGAGGCGCCCGAGACGTCCACGGAGACAATACGGGCGTGGGCCTCGGTGCTCCGGAGGAGCCTCGCGAAGAGCATCCGGGGGAGGAAGAGGTCGTCGGCGAACTTCGTGAGGCCGGTGACCTTGGCGCGCCCGTCCACGCGCCGGACGGGCTTCCCGATCACCCGGAGCGTCTTGTCAGCGCCCGCCACGCGGGCCCTCCTCGCGCATCCGTGCCGCCGCCTGCTCGACCGCCTCGTATATCTTGAGGTAGCCCGTGCACCGGCAGAGGTTCCCGGCGAGCGCCTCCCGGATCTCCTCGCGGCTCGGGCTCGGCTTCTCCTCGAGGAGCGCCTTCGCCGTGAGGAGGAACCCCGGAGTGCAGTAGCCGCACTGGGCGGCGCCGAGGTCGGCGAAGGTCTCCTGGAGGGGATGGAGCTGGGCGCCGTCGGCCATCCCCTCGACGGTCGTGATCTCGCGCCCCTCGTAGTCGGCTGAGAGCGCCAGGCACGAGAGGATCGGCTGCCCGTCCACGAGCACGGTGCAGGTCCCGCACTCGCCCAGCTCGCACCCGTGCTTCGTGCCGGTGAGCCCGAGGTCCTCCCGCAGCGTCTCGAGGAGGGTCCTGTGCGGGGCCGTCGTCACCTCGCGGTCCTCGCCGTTCACGCGGAGGAGCAGGTGGACGGCGGACTTCGTCCCCCGGGCGCGCCGCGGCTTCTTCGGAGTGCGGGCCTCGGGCATCGGCGCGCTCCGGCCTACTTCCTGAGGCCCCGCACGAGGCGGGAGGCCATCTCCTGCCCGATCGTGGACGGCGTGAGCCGCTCCCCCGGGCGGTACCACTGCGCCGTCCAGTTCACGGCGCCCAGCGCCATGCGGGCGAGGAGCCCCGGGTCCCCCGGGGCGAAGGCCCCGGCCCTCTGCCCCTTCGCCACAAGGGCTCGTACAGCCCGCTCGTAGCGATCTCGCTGGCCCACGATACGCCGCCGGAGCGCCGCCGGGAGCGCGCCCACCTCCAGGTGGGCAGGCCCCCCGGCCGTCTCGTCGAGCAACGTGACGACGTGCTCGGCAAGGAGCGTCTCGAGCGCTTCCGCTGCCGGCAGCCTCTCGCGGCGGACACGACGGGCGGTCCCGAGCAAACGCGCCAGCGTTTGCTCCTGGCAAAAGTAGAGCAGCTCCTCCTTGCTCGCGAAGTAGTAGTAGAGCGAGGCCTTGGTCCGGTCGAGGGCGGCCGCCACGTCGTCGAGGCGGGCGCCGTGGAAGCCCTTCTGCCGGAAGGCTGCCGCCGCCCCGCGCAGGATCTCGAGCCGTGTCCGGAGAGCGCGCCGGCTGCCGGCCGCCGCGACGCGGCGCCCTCCGGCCGCCGCCTTTCCGGGGTCCTCGCGGGCTCCCCCGCGTCCCGCCGCCCGCGCGGCAGTCCCCGGCTCTCCAGCCGCCCGCAGGCTCGGAGGTATATTCGACCCGAAGGTAGAATTTCGACGCACGGGTCGAATCCTAGCCAAGCTTCCCGGGATGTCAAGGGGAATCTCAGGGGGCGGGTTGCGGCGAGGGGACGGGAGAGGCCCGGGCTAGAATGCGGCGGTGGCCGCGCCGTTCGGGAGGCTGCTCTACCTGTACGTCGGGACCTCCGACTTCGTTCGGGACCTCGCGTACTGGCGCGACCGCGTCGGGGCCGAGGTCGTCTGGAGCCTCGAGAAGTTCGGCGCGCGCGTGGCCGCGCTCCGGGTCGGGGCCGGCGTCCCCTTCCTCCTCGCCGACCACCGGCCGGCGGGGTCGTGCATGCCGATCTGGGAGGTGGAGGACCTGCGGACGTCCATGAAGACGCTCGTCGCGCACGGGTGGAAGCCGCGAGGGGGGCCCTTCGACGTCCCGGACGGACCCTGCTGTCGCTTCGACGACCCGAGCGGGAATGCCTTCGCGATCCTCCAGATGGACCGGCCGGACGCGCTTGGGGGGAACCTCCACGCCGCGCCGGGCGCTCCGGCCCGGGCGGACGCGCGGCCTTCCCGGCGCCGCCGATCGCGGTAGACTCGGGGTCGGGGTGCCCATGGACAAGGAGATCGAGTCGCTCCTGCGGAAGGCCCGGCGGAGCCTCAACGTCAGCCGGAGCCTCTTCGACCAGCACGAGTACGACTTCGCTGTCTCGCGTGCGTACTACGCGATGCACTACGCCGTCGAGGCGCTCCTCGTCGCCAAGGGCTACGTGCGGACGAAGGACGCGGCGCTCGTGAATTCGTTCGCGAAGTACCTGGTGAAGGGAGGCCCCTTCAGCGAGGAGCACCACTCCGCCCTCCGGACCGCCTTCGAGCAGAAGCAGGTGGCCGATTACGAGGAGGAGGGCTTCCCCCGCACGGCGGCCGGGGGGATCCTCGACTGGGCGGGCAAGCTCGTCGGCGAGGCGGACGTCTGGCTCCGGAAGGCGGAGGGGAAGCGGAAGTAGGGCGCTAGCGCGTCCAGGACGAGAGCGGACGGAGCCGGTGGTAGGCCGCGTCGTCCCAGGGCACCCCGCAGCAGTCAAGGACCGCCTTGGCCATCTCCTCCTCGCAGACGGGGCAGAAGGGCACCGCCCTCTCTCGCATCCGGCACTTCCCCCAGGGGCGGAAGACTCCCTTCGGGCGGTAGTAGCCCCCCTCATGGAGCCAGGTCCTCTTCTCGGCGCCCGGCAGATCCAGGAAGTGCCGCCACTTCACGGTCTTCCGCAGGGTCTCGAGTGACGCCCCATCGAAGTGCGCAGGCAGCGTGACGTTCGGCGAGAGGAGATCCGACCCGTCCTGCGGGAGTGGAAACCGGGCGCGCTCGGCGGGATCGTCGTACTCGTCCGCCAGTCGCGCGAAGCTGTGACCGAGCTCGTGGACGGCGATCAGGAAGGAGGCGGTGTCGTTCGCCGCGAAAGTCGGGGCCGGGCAAGGGCGGCCTCGCACCTCGAGATCTCGGAGGACGGTCCCGGCGCCCCCGTGCTTCTCGGTGTTCACCATCACGAACACGATGTCCACGGGCCCGGACGACTCCACGAGGGACCTCAAACGGGCGGAGTCCTTGAACACCAGGAGACGGCCGGAGGGACTGTCGAAGTGGCTCTCGAGCGCCGTCTCGACCTTGTTCTCGAGCGGCGAGAGGTCGCACCCCTCTTGCCGCGACTCCAGGAAGAGGAAGCTCACGTTGAACCGGTTCCGATAGAGGGCGAAGGGCATGTCCTCCAGGAACCTCTTCGCGTATCGCTGGAAGTCCTTGCCGTACTTGAGGCCGACCTGCGCGGCCGTGTAGCCGTCGCCCACGAAGAGGACGTCCACGCACTTCTCGGGGGGGCCGGACTTGAGGTACACCCCGACGCGTGGCCTTGGTCCCTCGGGCCCGGGGCCGCTCCGCCGCTCCTGCGCGGGTCCGGCGGCCGCCCAGCCGACGACCGCCAGCATGGCTGCGCCCGCCCGGCTCCGGAGCATGTCCCTCCGCCTTGCCGCCGCCGGACTAGTGTCCCCCCGTCCCTGCGGCCTTCACGGGCACGGTCGCGCGCGTGAGGAAGAGCAGCGCGAAGCAGGTCGCGCAGGTCTGGCCCTCCCCCTCGCCGCCCCAGGAGCCGTCGCCCGCCTGCAAGGACATGAGCGCCTCGGCGCCCTCGCGGTACCAGTCGTGGCGGCCGATGTGGACGCGGTCGGCGAGGACCCCGGCCCGCTCGAGGCCGTACATGTAGTAGAAGTACCAGGAGTGGTGGCAGGGGTTCTTCTCGACAGAGAAGTTCTCGCTCATCCACGCGAAGCCGTCGTGGACGCTCCGCTCGTAGTCGGCCTTGCGGCTCTTGAGCACCGCCTGGGCCTGCGCGCGCGACTCGTTCGACCACCCGAATCCCCCCCGCTCCCCCGCGTCCACGAGCTCGCTCCAGGCGAGCTCCACGCTCGCGATCCCGACGCAGGTCATCGAGCCGGTCGCGCACCGATAGGGGTCGAGCGAGGAGCTCTCAGGCGCCAGCCCTCCGGGGTAGCCCCAGCCACGGGCCTGGTCCTTCACCGAGGACGTGCTCGTCGAGATGTAGCCCTCGCGCCGCGCCTTCTCGTTCACCTCAATCCTCTGCACGCGGGGCCCCACGTTCTCCTGCGTCTCGATCATGTTGCCGAAGACCGCGAGCCAGAGGTCCATCGGGGGCCGGAGATCCGCGCGCTTGGCGGCGGGCGCGAGGCGCGAGGCGCTCTTCAGCCCCAGGATCGCGTACTGCGTGTTCGAGTGGTCGGAGAACGACTTGCTCGGCTGCGGGTAGGACCAGGCGTCCTTCACCTCCTCCGACATGTTCGTCCCCGTCTTCCCGACCGCCACCCTCCGGCGGCCGACGGAGACCTGGTCCACGATGAAGTCCTTGAGCTGCTTCACCCACTCGGCGTCAGGGGGCTTGATCTTGAGCCCCCCCGCGGCCAGCGCGGTGTCGCCGGCCCGGCCCCGCAGCGAGGGCGGCTTCCAGCGGGCGCGGGCCTCGATCGCCATGAGCGTGAGCCCGACCTCGTAGGTCTTCCAGGACCGCTCGGTGTAGAGCTCGCCACCGGAGGCCTTCCACGCGTCCCACATCTCGCGGAGGACCTTGAAGCCCTTCTCGACCGGGGGATCGAACGGGGTCGAGCCCGAGTGGAGGAGGGTGAGCAACGCCAGCGCCGTCGGCCCGTGGGGATAGGGGCCGTGGCCCGCCTTCTCCGCGATCGGCTCCCAGAAGCGGCCGTCCGGCTCCTGCTTCGAGAGGAGCCACTTCCGGCCCTTCTCGACCGCCTCGTTCACGCGGGCCGTGAAGGCCGTGTCTCGCTCCCCGAGCTTGATCCGGACCCCCTCGGGATCCTCGCCCTTCTTCTCCTGGGCGAGGCCGGGCGACGCCCCGAGGGCGAGGAGGAGCGCGAGGCCCGATCGCCTCACCGCCGTGCCCTGAGACTGTCGAAGGGCGTCGCCGCCGTGCCCTGAGCCTGTCGAAGGGCGTCCCAGTGTCCCCGCGTCGAGCATCGCGGCGGCGGTTAGCCCGTGCCGGCGGCCTTCACAGGGACCGTCGCCTTGGTCAGGAACAGGATCGCGAAGCAGGTCGAGCAGAGCGGGCCGTCGCCCTTGCCCGAGTCCCACATCGCGCCGCGCTGGTTCTTGAGCAGGTACTCGGCCCCCTCGCGATACCAGTCGTGCGCGCCGAAGTGCCAGCGGTCGGAAAGGACCCCCGCCCGCTCGAGGCCGTAGAGGTAGTAGTAGTGCCACGAGCCCGACGGGTGCTCGGGGTTCTTCTCGACGGACCAGTGCTTGTCCATCCAGGCGACCCCGTCGTGGACCGACTTCTCGTATTTCTGCCGCAGATCCTTGAGCGCGTCCTCCCCGAGCTTCAAGTCGTCCTTGCTCCAGCCGAACTGCTCGTTCGGGCGGCGCGGCGCCTCGAGCTCCGACCAGATCAGCTCCACGCTCGCGATCCCGACGGTCGTCATACTGCCGGTTGCCGCCGTGTGGTCGCTCCCGGGCGTCGGCATGTTCGCCCCCGCGTAGCCCCAGCCACGCGCCTCGTCGAGTATGCTCGAGACCGTCGGCGCGTAGCCGTCGCGCTTCTTCTCCTTCTCGTCGAGGATCACCCGCGAGACCTTCGGCCCCGTCGTCTCCTGGAACTTGAGGAAGTTCTTGACCACGAGCACCCAGAGGTCCATTGGCGGTCGGAGGTCGGCGCGGCGCGACATGATCGCCATCCGGCTGGCGCTCTTCAGCCCCAGGATCGCGTACTGCATGTTGGAGCGGTCCGTCTTTGTCTTCACCTTGTCCGGGTAGGACCAAGCGTCCTTGACATCGATGCTCACCGGCATCCCGCCGTTCTTGCCCGGGCTCCCCGGCAGGACGTGGGAGACCACCACGTTGTCCACGAGGAAGTCGCGGAGCTGCTTCACCCACTCCCAGTCCTGCGGGGTCATCTTCACCTTGGGCATGTTCGCCTGGGTCCCGTGGACCGAGGCGAGGGTGTGCGGCTTCCAGCGCGCCTTCGCCTCGATCGCCATGAGGAGGATTCCTACCTCGTAAGTGCGCCACGACACGCCCGTGTGGAGGATCCGGCCGCCGGCCATCCAGTTGTCCCACCGGTCCTTGCACCACTTGAAGCCCTTCTCGATCCGATCGTCCACGGGCGGGACGCCGCCATGGATCGCGGCGAGCAGCGAGAGGCAAGTGGCGCCGTGCGGGAAGGGGCCGTGCGGGGCGTTGTCGTGCCCCGACTCCCAGTGGCCGTCGGGCTTCTGCTCCTTCATCAGCCACTCGGTCGCCTTCGAGACCGCGGCGTCCACGCGCTTCATCAGGTCAGGGTCGCGGAAGCCGATCTTGATCTTCGCAGCGACCTTCTCATCCTTCGCCTTGCCGGCGCCCGGGCCGTCGGCGGCGGCGCCGCCGCCGTCCAGGAGAGACAGCGCGAGAAGGCCGGAGAGGGCCAGAGGCGCGCGGATCCCCAGCATGGGTCCCTCCCTCCTGGGACAGACCCTGATTCTCGCCCCGCGGGAGGCGGGAGTCAACGACTCAGGCTCTAGACGGGCTCGGGGAGAGCCCCTCGGCCCGGCTCGGGGCGAGCAGGTGCTTCTCGAACTCGCGCCGGAGCGGCGAGGAGGCCCTCCGCCGGTCGGTCACCAGCACGAACGGCCGCTCGAGGACGATCGGTCCGCCGGAGCCCTCCAGGACGGGGCAGCGCAGGAGCCCGCACTCCATCTCGTGGGCGATCGAGAGCGAGGAGAGGAAGCTGAACCCGAGCCCCGTGACGACGGCCTGCTTCACGGCCTCGTTGCTCCCCAGCTCCGCCAGGGGCACGAGCCTCTCGGGGGGAAGCCCCGCCTCGGCCAGCACCTCCTCGACCTTCTCGCGCGAGCCGGACCCCCGCTCGCGGACGAGGTAGGAGCCCTCGGGAAGCTCCGAGAGGCTCACCTTCTCGCGCCCGGCCCAGGGGTGGCCTTTCCCCACCGCCAGCAGGAGCCGGTCGCCCGCAAGGGGGCGGGCAAGCAGGGGGGAGCCCTTGGGAGGGCGGCTCCCGACCACGCCCAGGTCCAGGTCCCCGCCGGCCACGGCGTCGAGGATCTCCTTCGAGTCGCCGACGCGGAGCGTCACCCGCACCCCCGGCCGCCCCTCCAGGAACGAACGGATCGCCCCGGGCAGGAGGTAGGCCCCCGGGATGTTGCTGCCGCCCGCCTCGAGCAGCCCCGCGGAGATCCCCCGCATCGCCTCCACCGCCCCGAGCGCCTCGCCCCGGAGCCGGAGGAGGTCGCGCGCGTAGCGGTAGACCAGCCGCCCCTCCTTGGTCGGTAGGATCTCGCCCTGCACGCGGTTGAACAGCTGGACACCGAGCGCCTTCTCGAGCGAGGCGAGGTGGCCGGAGACGGTGGGCTGCGCCAGCCCGAGCGCCCGCGCGGCCTTCGAGACGCTCTTCTCCTCGAGGACCCGCGCAAAGACCTCGAAGTGGTGGAGATCGGGGGCGGAAGCGGCCATGGCGGCGCGCGGATTATAGGCACTCGTGCAGTCGCTGAGCGGGGGCTCCGCCCCCGCACCCCCGGAGGACCGCCTAGCGCAGGTCCCGGAACGCGAGCGTCGCCTTGCCCTGGACCGGGGCTCCGTCCGCCTCGGCGTAGGGATAGACGAAGTAGTTGAGAGGCGGGCCCTCCTGGGCGGGGTCGAGAGTGAGGTCGCGGCCGACCGTAAAGAGGATCCGGTCCTCGGTGAGGTTCCCGAAGTAGTAGTACTTCATCTCCGGGCGCTTCGCGACCTCGGAGATGTCCACGGGGATCCAGCCCGTCCCGGCCACGAAGGCCCGGGCCCAGCAGTGATAGCCGGGCACCTCGCCCTCGCCCCGCTTCGCGGGCAGGGGGATCCCCATCTCGAAGCGGGCCGGGATGCCGCGCGTGCGACAGAGCGAGATGAACACGGAGTGGAAGTCGGTGCAGTTCCCGTAGCGCGCGTCGCAGGCCCAGAGGGAGTCTCCCCGACCCCAGCCCTGGCCCTCCTTCGAGTATTTCATCGTGGACGCGAGGTGGTCGTAGATCCGCCGCAGCGCCTCCAGGGGAGGCTCGGCGGGGGGCACGACCTCGGCCAGGATCTCCTCGAAGGCCCCTCCCACGGGGACGAGGGCGTCGGCCTGGAGGTAGCGCTCGAGGCCCGGCCCGGCCGCGGGTCCCGACGAGTCGGGAATCCCCGGGTCCGGCGAGGGCCGCAGGTTCGCCCACGTCTCGCGCCGCGTGACCCGGAAGCGGAGCGCCACCTCCACCCGCTCGGGCACCGGGGCCGCGAGGACGAACGAGGCCATCCGGTTCCCGTACTCCTTCTCGGTGCCGACCGCGTGCGGGACGGGCCCGGCGATCTCGAGACCGGAGATCTCCTGGTCCGGGTCGTCGTCCCGGGGAAGCGGGACCCAGACGCGGACGCTCTTCGCCCCGCCCGGGATCCCCGCCACGACGCCCCGATAGGTGACCTCGAGCTGCCGCGCGGAGATCGGCACCTCGACCACCGGGCGGGCCGAGGACGCCGCGCGCGGGATCGGCAGGGCCGGGGACCCCACGATCCCGGGAGCGCTCGGCGCGGGCTGCTGGCAGGACGCGAGGGCGGCCGCCAGGACCGCCAGACCGGCGATCGGCGACCAGAAGATATGGCCGGGGCCGTGTCCCATGCCGTCAGAGGATTAACCGCCTGCCGAGCGCGGGTTGCTAGCGCGGAACCCCCGATACCTGCGGCCGATGGCATCGGAAGGGCCGATGCCGACCCCTTGCGCGGCGGGCTCCCTCGGGCGGGAATGGGGGGGTGCGCAGCCGCGCCGGCTCCCGGGCACTCCTGGCGGTCCTCCTGGCAGGGTGCGCTGCCCCGCCCGCCCGCACCCGGCCGATCCCCGCGGGCGACTGGGCGTTCGACGCCCCCGGACCGCACGCGGCCGAGAACGCCCTCTGGATCCGCGTCAGGTACCCGCGGGACGGGGCCCAGAGGGCCACGGTTCGCGGGATCGTGGGCGGCGCCAGGATCCTGAGGATCCGGCCGCTCGGGGAGAGGACGGACGGCGAGTCCAACCTCCTTCCGCTCGGAAACGAGCCGGCGGCCGTGGCGTGGGAGGTGGAGGGCCGGACCCCCGAAGGCCAGCCGGTCAGCGCGCGCGTCGAAGCGCGCCTTCCCCGCCTGCCCCTCCCCCCGCCGGGGGCCGATCCGAACGACCCGCTGGCGGAGGTGCGTCTGGACCTCCTCGACCTCGAGGCCGCGGGCACGGTGACGATCGGAAGGACCCGCGTCCCGATCCGCGGGGCCGCCCCGGTCGAGGAGCCCTTGCCCGGCGACGACGAGCCCCCCGCGATCCCCGAGGAACCGCCGCCCGACCCGACGGCCCCCCCCGGGAAGCCGGCCCGGCCGCCGGCTCCGGGCGCTAACCGGCCGAGGTCTTGATCCCCCGCAGCAGCGCGTCCAACCCCGCCTGCGCCACGTCGCGGTCCTGCTCGGGGCTCCCGGAGGAGCAGCCGACCCCGCCGATCGTCTCCCCGTCCACCGCGATGGGGAGGCCTCCCCCGAAGACGGTGAACCGGCCCCCGTGGCTCGCGTGGATCCCGAACGCCGGTCCGCCGTGCCCGGCGATCGCGGCGTACTCGTGCGTGCCCTTCCGCGTGCCGGCCGAGGTGAAAGCCTTGTTGATCGCGATCTCCGCGCTCGTGAGCTTTGCCCCGTCCATCCGGGCGAAGGCCAGGAGGAGCCCCCCCGAGTCCACGACAGCGATGTCCATGGGGACCCCGATCTCCCGGGCTCGGGCCTCGGCCCCGGCGAGGATGGTCTTGGCGCCAGCGAGGGTGAGGCGGACATGGCCGCGCGTGACCAGGGGATCCGACATCGGCGGGATTCTAATGCGTATCGGCGTGATACGCCCCCCTCGCGCGACGTCCGCCAGTTCGGACACCCTCCCGGCGGGCCCGCCGACCGGCCCCGCGCAAGTGCCCGGCGCTTCGCGGCTTGCGGGATCCCAGTTTTCGACGAACTCGGCACGCACTTTGTGAGTCTATGGCGGTAGGGGGAACGATGGTCGCCGATCAGCCGGCATCGCGGGGGACCACGGAGGTGCGGCTCGCGCCCGGGGAGGAGTATCGGGAGATGTACGAGGCGATCCTCGACATCGGAGGCGCCCCGTCGCCGGTCCGGGCCGTCCTCACGACCCGCCGGATCCTCCTGGTGCCGGTGGAGCCCCTGGGAGGACCGTCTCCGGAGCGGCTCGCGGCGCCGCTTCCGATCTCGCTCGCCGGGCTCGGGACGCGGGTGGAAGGGGCCGAGGTCGGCCTCCTCTCCGAGGACGGGATCGTCCGCCTCCAGTTCCCGACGCGGCTCAAGGCCCTGGCCTTCGAGCTGGGCGTGCGAGCCACGGGCGCGGAGCTGCCGGGCTCGGCGGCCTAGGCTCTGTCTGGCAATCCCATGCCTAGTGCGGCGCGCGATCCCCGTCGCCTGGCTTCGTTACTCCCCCTCGGCGTACCTCTCCGTTGGTACGCCTTCGTCGTCGCGCCTCGCCAGGCTCGGGTCTCCCGCGCCTCGTGACGGCAGCGGATCACAAGACAGAGCCAGCCCTTCCTTGAACGCTCCCCCGCCCCCGAGTACGCTCGCGCGGCGATGGCCGACCCTGTCTCTTTCGCGCCGAGGGGGTCGCCCCACCTCGCGGGCTGGGAGAGGGTCGCGCGCGCCGCCGGCGTCCGGTGCGAGCCGGTGGACCTCCCCATCGGCGAAGGGAGCGACGGTGGCGACTCCCGGGCGCCGCGGGCCCTCCTCCTCGACCTGACCGGGCCGGACGCGCCGAGGCTCCGTGAGCGCGCCGAGTCGCTTGGGCTCCTCCCGCGCTCGGTCGTCCTCCACACCGCGCCCGAGGAGGCCGGGGCGGAGTTGCGCCGCGCGGGCGCGATCGAGGTGCTGCCGCCCGCTCCTCCCGACGGGATCGCGCGCGTGGCCGTCAGCCTGCTCACCCGGATCGCCGCGCTCGAGACCGAACTGGACGGCCGCCGCGAGGCGCTCCGCAAGCTCAACAAGATCGGCTATGCGCTCTCGAACGTCACCGACATCCGCGAGCTGCTGAAGCTCATCCTGGCCGGGGCGCGCGACCTCCTCTCGGCCGACTCGGGATCGGTCTACCTCGTCGAGGACGAGGGCGGGGTCCCGAGCTACCTCCTATTCGCCGAGGCCCAGAACGACTCGATCCCCCTCGACTTCCGGAGCGCGCGGCTGCCGCTCGACACCAAGAGCATGGCCGGTTACTGCGCCGTGCGCGGCCGGATCCTCAACATCGCCGACGCCTACGCCATCCCGGGCGACGCGGAGTACCGGTTCAACCCGGCCTTCGACCAGCAGTCGGGCTACCGCACCGTCTCGGTGCTCGGGATCCCGATGCGGAACCGCGACCGCGAGGTGATCGGGGTGATCCAGCTCATGAACCGCAAGCGCCGGGCCGCCGCGCGACTCGCGAGCCCGGCCGAGTTCGCCCGAGAGGTGATCCCGTTCGACACCGCCTGCGAGGAGCTGGCCGAGTCGCTCGCCTCGCAGGCGGCGGTCGCGATCGAGGGCGCGCGCCTCTACCGGGAGGTCGAGACCCTCTTCGAGACCTTCGTCGAGGCCTCGGTGACCGCGATCGAGGCGCGGGATCCGACGACGGCCGGCCACTCGGGCCGTGTCTCGACACTCTGCGTGACGCTCGCCCGGCGGATGGCCGACATCGGATCGGGGGCCTTCCGGGACGTCCGCTTCACGTCGGACGAGATCACCGAGCTCCGCTACGCTGCCCTCCTCCACGACTTCGGGAAGATCGGCGTCCGGGAGCGCGTCCTCGTGAAGCCGAACAAGCTCTACGACGAGGAGCTGCAGAAAATCCTCGACCGCCTCGCGGTCGCGCGCGAGCGGCTGCGCACCGAGTTCGCGCTGCGTCGAGCCGAGAAGCTGCGGGTGGGGGCGCCGCGGGAGCACCTCGAGGCGCTCGAGACGGAGTTGGCGGCCGCCGAGGCGGCCCTCTTCGCGGAGATGGACTTCCTCCGCGACGTGAACAAGCCCTACGGCACGAAGCCGGAGCACCGCACGCGGCTCGAGGCGCTCGCCGAGCGCCGGATCCCCGGCGGCGAGGAGAGGCTCCTCCTCCCCGACGAGCTGCGCCGGCTCTCGATCCCCCGGGGCTCCCTCGACGAGGCCGAACGGCGCGAGATCGAGTCGCACGTGACCCAGACCTTCCGCTACCTCTCGAAGATCCCGTGGACCCGCAAGCTGCGCAACGTCCCCAACGTGGCCTATGCGCACCACGAGAAGCTCGACGGGAGCGGCTATCCCCGGGGCCTCACCGCGGCGCAGATCCCGCTCCCGAGCAAGATCATGACGGTCGCCGACATCTTCGACGCGCTCACGGCCGCGGACCGTCCCTACAAGAAGGCGATGGCGGCCGAGAAGGCCCTCGCGATCCTCCACGAGGAGGAGCGCGCGGGCCACGTGGACCGGGAGATCCTCGGCCTCCTCGAGCGGGAGAGGCTCTGGAGGGCGATCCTGCCGGAGGGGTAGGGCTGCGAGTCCGGGGAGAGGAGGCCGTCATGCGCAGACTCGTCGGTGCGTCGTTCGTCGTCGCGGCCGTCGCAATCGCCGCCCCCGCGGCGCAGGACGTGCCCCCGCTCGCCCAGCGGTGCGAGGCGGTGGCGTGGGGCCGCCCCCCGATGAAGGAGGTCCTCCTCGAGGAGGACCTCGTCCCGGCGGGGCTCCGGGCGATCGCAAAGGAGCTCGTCGCTGCCGGGCCGGGCTCGCTCGCGTCGGTCGAGGAGTCGCTCCCTCACAGCCGCAACCTCCGGCGGATCGCCGCGAAGGTCGTCGCCGAGTGGCCCGGCGACCGCTCGCGGGCCCTCTTGCTGCGGCTTCTCTCGGACCCCGACGAGCCGACCGCCGAGTCGGCCGCGTTCCACCTCGGGATCGTGGGGGGGAAGGAAGTCGTGCCCGCGCTGCTCAAGGCCGCGGCGGACGGGTTCCCGATGCTGCGCCACAACGCCCTGAACTCGCTCGGCTGGCTGGGGCGCGCCGACGAGGCGCTCGAGGTCGGGAAGGCGGGGCTAACGCACTGGGAGAGCTCCGTCCGCCACTCCGCGGCCCAGCTCCTCGAGAAGGTCGAGGGCTCGGGTTCGATCCGGGACGCTCTCGAGGCGCTCCGGCGGCACGCCTTGAAGGAGCCGGAGCCGGGGGCGCGGAAGGCCTCGGAGCGCGCGATCCGGATCCTGCAGGCGAAGCAGTCCTAGCCGGAGCCGAACCGCCCGAGCCAAGCCTTGAGGGCGTCCCGCGTGCTCCAGAAGGCCAGCTCGTCCCACGGGAGGTCGGCCGCCGGGAAGACCCGCACCTCCCGCGCGTCGTCGCCGGCGCGGAGGTCGCCGCCGACCACGCGGGCGGCGTAGGCGACGATGACAACGCGGAGCGAGGTGTCGCCCCGGGGAGGAGGATACGAGTAGGCGCCGAGGAGGCCCTCCAGCTCCACCCTCGCCCCGCACTCCTCCTCGGTCTCTCGGACGGCCGTCTGCTCGAGGGTCTCCTCGATCTCGACGTAGCCGCAGGGGAAGCTCCAGAGCCCCTCCCCCGGCGGGACGCCTCGGCGGATCAGGACGAGGCCGCCGGGAGTCGCCGGCACGGTCCCGGCCGCCACCTTCGGGTTCTCGTAGAGGACGAAGGAACAGCGCGGGCAGACGAGCCGGGGCCGCTTCTCGCCAGGAGGCGGGAAGCGCGCGAGCTCGCTCCCGCACTGGGGACAGAACCTCGCATCGGCGAAGCTCATGCGGGAGATTCTACGGCCGCGACCGGCGCGGCACCGGTGCGACCGCGGCGCCGCCAGGTGTGGACGCACACCACGATCCCCCCCACGAACCCGCTCCCGTACGAGACGAGGTGGGCCCAGAGGTCCATGATGTAGCGGACGTGCCTCTCGCGGGGGACGCGGCTCGCGAACGGCTCGACGAGCCATACCCCGCCCGTCGAGGCGGCGATCCCGCCCGCGAGCCCGCCGAGCAGCGCGAGGGAGCCCATCACGACGAGGAGGCTCACGATCGGCCTTGCGAGGTCGCGGGCGGCGAGCTTCGGCCGCTGCCCCGCGCGCGCGCAGGCGGCGAGCGGGACTCCCAGGAGGAGCCCCACCCACCACGTCGCGATGATCCCCCACCCGATGCCGAGGAGGGTCGGGTCCTCGGTCCCGAACACCGGCGGATGGCCGATCGTGAAGTATTCGACGCAGACCCTGGCCGTCACCTGATCGTGGAGGATGCCGTACGCCACCGCGGCGGCGACGGAGAGGGCGACGATCTTCGCGGACTCGACCATGCGCGACCGACCGGAGTGTAACCAGGTACGATCCCGGGGCGATGGCCCGCGGACCCTCGCCGTTCCGACGCGCCTCCCTCGCCGTGCTGCTCGCCTGCGGCGGCGCCCCCGGGACCGGCCTCGGCCAGGACCCCGCCGTCGCGAGTCTGCCGGAAGGCGTGCGGGCCGTGTGGGGGCTGGGTTCTGCCACGCGCGAGGCCACGGTGACCCGAGAGCGCCTCTGCCTGAACGGGCTCTGGCGGTGGCAGCCCGCGTCGCCCTCGGCGGAGACGCTGCCCAAGGGACGCTGGGGGTTCTTCAAGGTCCCCGGGTGCTGGCCGGGGATCACCGATTACATGCAGAAAGACTGTCAGACGGTCTTCGCACACCCGGCCTGGAAGGGTGAGGCGCTCTCGCGGGTTTCCGCGGCGTGGTACCAGAGGGAGATCGAGGTGCCCGCCGGATGGGCGGGCCGCCGCGTCTCCCTCCGGGCCGAGTACGTCAACTCGTTCGCCGTCGCATACGTGGACGCGGCGCGGACTGGCGAGATCCGATTCCCGGGCGGCTCGTGCGACGTGACGCCGGCCCTCCGGCCGGGCGCGCGGCACGTCCTGAGCCTCCTGGTCGTGGCGCTGCCCCTCAAGGCCGTCCGGCTCTCCTTCAGCGACTCGGCCTCGGCCCGGGAAGTCCGGGGACGGGTCGAGAGGCGGGGGCTCTGCGGCGACGTCTGGCTCGAGAGCGCTCCCGCGGGCCCGCGGATCGCCGGGGTCGCGATCGCCACGTCGGTCCGCCTTGGCGAGATCTCGGTCCGCGCTGAGCTGGAGGGGCTCGCGGACCGGGCGGCCCTCGTCCTCCGGGCGCGCGTCGGGGATCGCGGGCGGACGGTGAAGGAGTTCGTCAGCGCGGCGTTCACCGGGGCCGACCTCGAGGAGGGCCGGTTCGAGTTCACCGCGGCCTGGAAGCCGGACCGGCTCTGGGATCTCCACACCCCGGACCATGTCTACACGCTCGACATCGGCCTCGAGACTGCGGACGGCGCCGCGCTCGACGCGGCATGGCCGGAGCGCTTTGGCTTCCGCGAGCTCTGGATCGAGGGCCGGGACATCCACCTGAACGGGTCCCGGCTTTTCCTCTCCGTCGTCCCGCTCGACAACGCCCAGGTCGGGGCCGGGCTCGCGAGCGAGGCGGCCGCCCGCGAGACGTTCTCCCGCCTGAAGGGGGCCGGGGTCAGCGCGGTCTACACCCATCACTACGGGTGCGAGCCGGGCTCCCACCTGGACGTGTCGGGGATCCTGCGGGCCGCGGACGACTCGGGGGTGCTCGTCCTCCTCTCCCAGCCGCACTTCGGCGCCTACGACTGGGGGGGACCCGAGGCGGACGCGAACAACGGCTTCGCCCGGGACGCGGAGTACTTCGTGCGCGTCGCCGGGAACCACCCCTCGGTCGTCCTCTACGCGATGTCCCACAACGGGGCCGGCTACGCGGAGGACATGAATCCCGACCAGCTCGGGACCGGGAGCGCCGCGCGCGACGAGTGGTCCCGCAGGAACTCCCTCCGGGCGCTGCGGGCCGAGGCCATCGTCCGCCGGCTCGACCCCTCCCGTATCGTCTACCACCACTCGGCGGGGGACCTCGGCTCGATGCACACGGTGAACTTCTACGCGAACTTCGTCCCCATCCAGGAGATGTCGGACTGGCTCGCGACCTGGGCCACCCGAGGAGTGAAGCCTCTCTTCCTCTGCGAATACGGCGTCCCCGTCTCCTGGGACTGGACGATGTACCGCGGGTGGTACGAGGGCCGGCGCGAGTTCGGTAGCGCCGCGGTCCCGTGGGAGTTCTGCCATGCCGAGTGGAACGCCCAGTTCCTCGGCGACCGGGCTTTCTCCCTGGGGGAGCCGGAGAGGCGGAACCTGCGGTGGGAGGCGAAGCAGTTCCGTGAGGGGAAGCTCTGGCATCGGTGGGACTACCCCGTGCCCGTCGGGTCGAACCGGCTCGACGACCGCGCCGAGGTGATCGGGGAGTACCTCTCCGAGAACCTGCGGGCCCTCCGCGCGTGGGGGCTCTCGGCGTGCTGCGTCTGGGACCACGGGTCGTTCTGGCGGGTCCGCGACGGCGTGGACCGGAGCCGGCGGGCGCTCCCCGTGGACTGGGACCGCCTCCAGAGGCCCGGCTTCAGCGCCGACTTCGTCGGCGAGCAGTACGAGAGCTTCGAGTGCGCGTTCGAGCCCGGCGACTGGACGCCCACGGCCGCGGGGCGGGCCCTCCTCCGGAACAACGGCCCGAGGCTCGGGTTCATCGGAGGGGGCCCCGACCGTTTCACGGCGAAGGACCACCTCTTCCGGCCGGGCGAGACCGTGGCGAAGCAGCTCGTCGTGATCAACAACTCGCGCGCACCGGAGGCCTGCGCCTGCTCGTGGTCGCTCGACTTCCCCGAGCCGATCGCCGGGGCGCGCGAGCTCCGGATCGGGACCGGGGAGATCGCGAGGGTCCCCCTCTCTTTCGCGCTACCTTCCGGCCTTGCGCCGAGGGCCTACACGCTGGCGGCGACGTTCCGGTTCGGGAACGGCAAGGTGCAGGAGGACCGGTTCACGATCCACGTCCTCGCTCCGGAGCCCCGCCCGCCCCCGGCCGCCCGGATCGCGATCTTCGATCCCGGGGGCGAGACGGCGCGACTCCTGGCGGGCCTCGGGATCGCCGGCGACCCGGTGGGGCCGGGCGCGGACCTGGGCGGCTACGACCTCCTCGTCGTCGGCCGGAACGCCCTCACCGTGGACGGCCCCGCCCCGGACATCGGGCGGGTGCGGGACGGGCTCCGGGTCGTCGTCTTCGAGCAGCCGGCGGCCGTCCTTGAGAGGCGTCTCGGATTCCGGGCCACGGAGTACGGCCTGCGCCGGGTCTTCCCGCGGCTGCCCGGCTCGCCGCTCCTCGACGGGCTCGACGAGGCGGCGCTGCAGGACTGGCGGGGGGAGGCCACGCTCCTCCCGCCGAGGCTCGCGTACGAGATGCGGCCCATGCACGGGCCGACCGTCTCGTGGTCCGGCCTGCCCGTCACGCGGGCCTGGCGTTGCGGGTGCCGGGGGAGCGTCGCTTCCGTCCTGGTCGAGAAACCGGCGCGAGGCGACTCCCTCCCGGTGCTCGACGGAGGGTTCAGCGAGCAGTACGCCCCCCTCCTGCTCTACCGCGAGGACCGGGGGCTGGTCCTCTTCTGCCAGGCGGACGTGACCGGCCGGACGACGGCGGACCCGGGCGCGGAGAGGCTCGTGCGAAACGTCGTCTCGTTCTCGCTCGCGACGACGCCCGTTCCCCGGCGGAGGGTCGTCTACGCGGGGGAGCCGGCCGGCCTCTCCTTCCTCGCGTCGGCCGGGCACGCTCCGGAACCCTACCGGGGCGGGCCGCCGCCGCGGGACTCGGTGCTGGTCGCGGGCCCGGGCGGCGGGGCAGCGCTCGCGGCGCACCGGGCCGACGTGGGGGCCTGGGTGGAGGCGGGAGGGGCCGTGCTGGCGCTAGGGCTCGAGGGCAAGGAGCTCTCGGCGTTCCTGCCCGCCCCTGTCGCCACGAGCACGCGAGAACACATCGCGGCGGTCTTCGACCCCGAGGCGCCCGATTCCCCGCTCGCCGGAGTCGGCCCCGCCGACGTCCACGACCGTTCCGCGCGGAGGATCCCCCTCGTGACCGGCGGCGCGCAGGCGGTCGGGGACGGCGTCCTCGCGGTCGCGAACGGGGGCCGCGTCGTCCTCTGCCAGCTCGTCCCCTGGCACTTCGGGGACCCGGCGAACAAGGGCCTCCGCCGCACGTTCCGCCGGAGCGCCTTCCTGGTGAACCGGCTCCTCGCGAACCTCGGGGCGGCCGGCTCCACTCCTCTCCTTGTCCGGTTCCGCACCCCGGCGACGGCCGACGAGCGCCGCTGGCTGGACGGCTTCTACCTCGACGCCCCGGAGGAGTGGGACGATCCCTACCGGTTCTTCCGGTGGTGAGCGGCTAAGATCCCGGGCGATGGCCGACGACCCTCTCGTCTCGCTCTGGCTCTCGCTCGGGGCATCGCTTTGCGACGCGGACGGGCGCGACGTCCCGCGGGCGTTCGGGGACGCGGCGGCGGAGTGCCGCGCGGCACGGCAGGGAGCGGCCCTCTTCGACTTCTCGGCCGGGGGGCGGCTGCTCGTGCGCGGGCGGGACGGGCTCGACCTCCTGCACCGGATCTCGACGGCGGACCTGAAGGGGCTGGCCGTCGGGGCGACCCGGCCCACGGTCTTCACCGACAACAAGGGGCGGATGGTGGACCTGGTCGGGGTCTTCCGACGGCCGGACGACCTCCTGCTCGCCACCTCGGTCGGCGCGCGGACCGCCGTCGCGGCGCACCTCGAGAGGTTCATCATCAGCGAGGACGTCCAGGTGGAGGATCCCGAGCCCGCCTGGGCGAGCCTCCTCCTCTGGGGGCCGCAGGCGGCCGAGACGGCCGCCCGCGCGGGGCTCCCGGCCGCCCCTCCGGGCGAGGCGGTCTCAGAGCCCGACCTCACGGTGGCCCGCGCCGCCGGCCCGCCGGGCGTCGGCGTCCACGGCCGCGTCGCCCGGGTCGCCGACGCCGCGGCACGGCTCGCGGCGGCCGGCGCCCGCCCCGCCGGGACCGAGGCGTGGGAACTCCTCCGAATCCTGGAGGGGATCCCCGCCTACGGTCGTGAGATCACGCCCGACTGGAATCCCCTGGAGGCCGGGCTCGGTCCCGCGATCTCCTTCACGAAGGGGTGCTACGTCGGACAGGAGGTGATCGCCCGGCTCCACACCTACGAGAAGCAGAGGCGCGCGCTCTTCCGGGTGGCGCTCTCCGGGGACCCCGGCCCCTTGCCCGCCCCCGTCCGGATCGGGGACCAGGAGGCCGGCCGGCTCACCTCCGCGGCGGAGGTGCCGGGAGAGGGCTGGCGAGGGCTCGCCTACGTCCGGCTCGAGCACGCCACCCCCGGGTCCCGGCTCGCGGCGGGATCGGCCCGCGCGGAGATCCTCGGCCGCTGCGGGAGCGATCCCGTGGCGCCGCCGCCCGTGTCCAGGGGCCCCGCGGGCCTGGGGTTCCGGAAGTTCCCGAAGAGCGGGTAATATCCACGTCCCGATGGTCGCGGCCGTCGAGACCAGCTCCCGAGCCACGGAAGCTCTCGCGAAGGCGCGGGCCGGCGAGAGGCTCTCGGTCCCCGAGGCCCGCTGCCTCTACACCGAGGCGAGCCTCCTCGACCTCGGCGCCGCCGCCCGCGCGCGGCGGCAGGCTCTCGTCCCCGGCCGCGAGGTGACCTACCTCGTGGACCGGAACATCAACTACACGAACGTCTGCCTCACCGATTGCCTCTTCTGCGCCTTCTACCGGCCGCCCGGCCACCCGGAGTCCTACACCCTCACGCGGGACCAGATCGCGGGGAAGATCGAGGAGCTGCGCGCGGTCGGGGGGACGCGGATCCTCATGCAGGGGGGCCACAACCCGGCGCTCCGGATCGGCTGGTACGAGGACCTCCTGCGGTGGCTCCGCGCGACCTTCCCCGACATCGAGGTGGACGCCTTCTCCCCCTCCGAGATCGGCCACCTCGCCGACCTCGAGGGGATGACGATGCGGGACGTCCTCGCGCGCTTGAAGGACTGCGGGCTCGCGGGGCTTCCGGGGGGCGGGGGCGAGATCCTCCACGACGAGATCCGCCACCGGGTCTCCCCGAAGAAGCAGAAGACCGACGGCTGGCTCGAGGCGATGCGCCACGCCCAGTCGCTCGGGCTCGTCACCTCCTCGACCATGGTCATCGGCTTCTCCGAGACGGTAGACCACCGGCTTTCGCACCTCTCCCGCCTCCGCGACCACCAGGATCGGAGCCTCGCCGAGTTCGGGAACGGCTTCGGGTCGTTCATCTCGTGGACGGTCCAGCTCGAGAACACGCCCCTCGGGGCGAGCCGCCACCGACCCCGGTACGGCGCGGGCGGGCAGGAGTACCTCCGCCACCTCGCGATCGGCAGGCTCTTCCTCGACAACACCCGGCACCACCAGGCGTCCTGGCCGACCCAGGGCCTGAAACTTGCCCAGGTGGCGCTCGAGTTCGGGGCCGACGACTTCGGCTCGACGATGCTCGAGGAGAACGTCGTCTCGGCCGCGGGCACGGAGCGGTGCCGCGTGATGGTCGAGGAGATCCACCGCGAGATCCGGGACGCGGGCTACGAGCCGGTGCAGCGCGACTCGCGCTACCGCGTCGTGAGGCGGTTCGAGCCGGAGCCGGCCGGGGTCGCTTGAGCCGGGAGCCGTCCGCCCCCGGCGAACAGGATCTCGCCGCCGTCGAAGCCCGCCTCGACGAGGGCGACCCCGAGGGGGCCGTCCGGCTCCTCCGGGGCCTCGCCGGGGGGGACCTCGGGGCGGCGCCGATGCCGATCCCCGCGCTGGCAGCGGAGGCGCTCCTCCTCGGGGACGACCCGGCGGGGGCGGAGAGGATCGTCCTCGCCGGTCTCTCGCGCGCCCCCGGCGATCCCGACCTCCTCGTCTGGAAGGCCGCGGCCGAGTACCGGCTCTGGAAGTTCCGCGAGGCCGCCGAGTCGGCCCGGCTCGCCCTCGCGGCGGACGCGGACGTCGCCTACGCCCATCAGGTGCGCGGCCTCGCGTGCGACCACCTGGGGCGGCGGGACGAGGCGACCGCCCACCTCGCGCGGGCCAGCCGGCTCGACCCGGACGCGTTCCCGCCCGAGCCGAAGATCCCGCGGGAGGCCTTCGATCGTGTGGTGCGCGAGACGGTCGAGGACGTGCGGAGGGACCAGAGCCTCGCGAAGGTCCTCGAGGAGGTCGCCGTGGTGGTGGAGGACCTGCCTTCCGAGGCCGTCCACAGGGCCGGCGCCGACGACCCCGACCTCCTCGGCTTCTTCGCGGGCCGGTCGCTTGCGGACCGGGCCGCGGACTCGGGCGGCTGGGGACCGGGTCCCGGGGCGCCCCATCCGGGGACGCTCTACCTCTTCCGGAAGAACCTGATGCGCGCCTGCCGCGACCGGGCGGAGCTGGCCGAGGAGATCCGCGTGACGGTGCTCCACGAGCTGGCGCACCTGCTCGGGTTCGACGAGGAGGAGATGGAGGGGCTTGGCCTCGAGTGAGCCGATGGCGCCCCTGAACCCCGGAGACGGCCTGGACCGCGCCGTGCGCGCCTCGCGCGCGTGTGGGTGGCTCGCCGCCGTCTACTCCCCGCTCGCGCTTGCCGCGGCCTGGCTCTCCGTCCCGGGCCCGGCGTCGCTCGGCGACGGACCGGGGACCGAGTGGGCCGACGCCCGCTGGACCCTCGCGCCGGGCGTCTCGCTCGCCATCCCCTTCCCGGCCGCCCTGGTCGCCCTCACGCTCCCCCCAGTCCTCGCGCTCGGGGCCGCGACCCTCGTCATCCGCAGGGCGTCCCGGGATCCGGGCCGCTTGCCCGGAGCGCTCCTCCTGGGGGCGGCGGCGTCCGGACTCGGGATCGTCCCCGGGCTCTTCGTCTCCCTCGAGAGGCACTGGCGCTCGGCGCGCTCGTCCGCGGACATCTCCTCGAGCGGGCTGACGGGTCTCCCGCTCCTGCTGCTCAGCGCGGCGTTCCTCTGGACGTGGTTCCGGCACGCGGGGGTCCTGCGGGGGCAGGAGTCGGGACCGACGGGAGCGTGCTAGAATCGAGGGGTCGAGGGAGCCCGATGCCGATCTACGAGTTCACCTGCTCGGAGTGCCGGCACGAGTTCGAGGAGCTGGTCCACGGCGGGGTCCGGCCCCCGTGCCCCCGTTGCGGGAGCGGGAAGATCGAGAAGAAGTTCTCGGCCTTCGCGGTCTCGGCCGCGCCGAAGGCCGAGGAGTCGCCGCCGCCCGGCGCGTGCGGCCGTTGCGGGGACCCTCGAGGGCCGGGCGCCTGCTCCGTGAACTAGGCATAGGGACCGCGCTCGCGGCGGCGGCGGCCGGCTGCGGGCGCGGCGGCCCGCCCGCCTCGCTCGGCGAGCGTGTCTACGAGCGAGACTGCGCCTCCTGCCACGGCGCGGCGGGGGACGGCGCAGGGCCGGCGGCCGCGTTCCTCGACCCGCGCCCGCGCGACTTCCGGGCGGGACGCCTCCGGTACCACTCGGGCCCGCCGGGGAGCGTGCCTTCGGACGCGGACCTCGAACGGGTCGTCCTCCGCGGGATCCCCGGCACGGCGATGCCTGGTTCCCGATGGATGTCGGAAGAGGAACGACGGGCGGTCGTCCAGCGGGTGAAGGCGTTCTCGGCGCGGTTCCGGGAGGAGTCCCCCCGGCCACCTGCGGCCGTCCCTCCCGACCCGTGGGCCGACCCGTGGGCCGACCCGTGGGGCCGGGCCCACGACGCGGCCGTCGCGAGGGGCCGGGCCCTCTACCACGCGCGCGGCGGGTGCGCGGACTGCCACCCCTCCTACCTCACAGACCCGCCCGGCGACCGCAAGCGCGACACGAAGGACGAGGACGGGAGCCTCTTGCTCCCCCCCGACTTCCTTCGCCAGCGACTCAAGGTGGCGGACACGCCCGAGGGGCTGTGGCGGGCGATCTCCTGGGGAGTCGGCGGGACGGCGATGCCCGCGGTCCCGGAAGGCCTCTCGGAGGGCGAGGTCTGGGCCCTCGTCCACTACGTGCGCTCCCTCGGGCGCGAGAGGACCCGGAGGCTCTGGCGCCCGGGAGGGACGGGATGACGGACACGCCCGAGCCGCCCGTCCCGCCGCCCCTCGCGGGCGCCGCCGACCCCGCGCTGGTCCGGTGGCACCTCGCGGCCTCGCTCGCGTGGCTCCTGGCCGGGCTCCTCGCGGGCCTCTGGGTGGCGGCCTGCCTCGTCTGGCCCGGGCTCGCCCCCGGGATCCCCTGGCTCGCCCCGGGGCGGCAGAGGATGGTCCACACGACGGTCCTCGGCCAGGGCTTCCTCTGGAACGGGCTCGTCGGGGCCCTCTACTCGATCGTCCCGGCAGCGGCGGGACGGGCGGTCCTCTCGCGCCGCCTGGGAGTCGCGGCCTTCTGGCTCTGGCAGGCGGTGGTCGCCGCGGGCGCGGCCGGGATCGCCGCCGGCGGCGCGCGCGGCGTCGAGTGGGCCGAGGGGCCGGCCCTCCTCGATCCCCTGGTCACGCCGCTCCTGGCGGCGACCGCCGTGAACCTCCTCGCGCCGATCCTTGCCGAGCCGCGGCGCGCGGCGGCGCCGCCGCTCGGCTACGTCGCGGCCGGTCTCGCCTGGACCGTGCTTCTGGACCTCCTCGGGCGACACGGAGTCCCCGCCGCGCCCCCGGGCGCGGCGGCCCTCTCGCTCTCGGGCCTCTACCTCCACGCGAGCACCGGCCTGGCCCTCGCGCCTCTCGGGTTCGCGATCCTCCTCCACGGGGCGGCCGAGGCGGCGGGGGGGAGGCTACGCTACGGCGGCCTGGCCCGCGCGGGGATGTGGGTATTCGTGATCGCCTACCCGCTCAATGCGCTCGATCCGTTCCTCCGAGGTGTCCTCCCGGGGAGCCTCCCCGGGCTCTCCGGGCTCCTGGTCCTCGTGGTCTCGTTCGTGGTCCTCGCGGTCGTGCTCCCCGTGGCGGCCTCGCTGGCCTCGGCCCC
>JAKEIC010000332.1 GCA_022614695.1 Planctomycetales bacterium
GAACCGAAGTCGCCCCCGGCCGCGAGACCCGCCGCGATCGAGCCCGCGGTCCCGAAGCGGGAGCGGGGCGCCCCCCCGGCGGCGACCCCGGACACGGACCGGCTCGTGGAGGAGCTGCTCGCGACCGTCACGTCGCCGGACCCCGGACCGTCGCCGGACCCGGGACCGCCGCGGGCCCCGGCGCCGCCCGCCGCCGTCCCCTCCGCCGCGGTGCCCGCGCGGCCCCCGTCGCCGGCGGCTCCCCCCCCCTCGAAGCCCGAGAAGGGTGCCGACGAGTGGGGCGCGACGACCCAGGAGATCGCCGAGGAGCTGTTGCGTGCGGCCGAGGGTGAGCTGGGTGCGGCGCGGGCCGTGGCCCGCGCGAAGGAAGAGCCCCCGCGCACGGGGGCCCCGGCGGCCGACCGGGCGAAGCTCGCCGACCTCGTCGCGGGAGTCCTCGGCGAGGAGGAGGACGACCCCACCGAGAGGCGGGGGGCCCCCGTCCTCCCGCCGGCGCCCGGCGGCTCGGGCCCCGCGTCCGAGGCCGCAGGGACGGCGGCGCCGCGGACTCCGGCCGCGTCCCCCGCGCCGGCGGGGCCGGGCGCCCCGGCCCGAACCCCGGAGCGCGTGCCGAAGGGCGACTGGCGCGGGCTGGCGGCCGGTCTCATCGCCGAGCTCGAGCAGTCGCTCCGTCGCGCGCGGCGCGAAAAGGACGAGGCTCTCGACCTCTAGGGAGGCCCCCGTGATCGCGAAGGACATCCGCAAGGGAATGATCCTCATGATCGAGGGGGAGCTCTACCAGGTCCTCGACGCGCAGCACATCACGCCCGGGAACTGGCGGGGCTACTCGCAGATCAAGGCGAGGAACCTGAAGAAGGGAAACCTCTTCCAGAACCGGTTCCGGTCCACCGAGGACGTCGAGCAGGCGTTCCTCGACATGCGCGAGATGGAGTACCTCTACCAGGACGGGGAGGGCTTCGTCTTCATGGACGTGGAGAACTACGAGCAGATCACGCTGGGCAAGGAGATGGTCGGCGAGCAAATGCTCTACGTGACGCTCAACAGCCGGGTGAAGGTGGCGCTCCACGACGGGACGCCGATCACCGTGGAGCTCCCGTCGGCGGTCACCCTCCGCGTGACCGAGACGGAGCCCGGCTTCCGCGGGAACACGGCCACGAACGTCACGAAGCCCGCCAAGCTCGAGACCGGTCTCGAGGTGAAGGTGCCGCCCTTCATCGAGATCGGTCAGAAGGTGAAGGTGGACACGCGCACGGGGGAGTTCCTGGAGAGAGTGTCGGAGTAGCCCCGAACACGGCGACGCGGGGACGCGGGGACGGGGCGAAGGAGGGGAGCATGCGCATCCTGACACGAGGGGACCTCGACGGCCTCACCTCCTCCGTCTTCCTCAGCATCGCCGAGAAGGTCACGGAGATCCGCTTCGCTCACCCGAAGGACGTCCAGGATGGGAAGGTGCCCTGCACGGCCGAGGACATCGTCGTGAACCTCCCTTACGTCCCCGGTTGCGGGTCCTGGTTCGACCACCACGTCTCCGAGGAGGGGAAGCTCCCCGAAATCGGCGAGTTCAAGGGCCGGTTCGCCATCGCGCCGAGCGCCGCCCGCGTGGTGTACGACCACTACCGCAGGCCGGAGTTCGATCGTTTCGGCGAACTGCTCGAGGCCACCGACCGGCTCGACTCCGCGCAGCTCTCCCCCAAGGACGTGACCGAGCCGAAGGGGTGGATCCTCCTCGGCTACACCCTCGACCCCCGCACCGGCCTCGGGCCCGACTTCCAGAAGTACTTCCGCTGGCTCGTCGAGTACGTGAAGGAGGTTCCGCTCGAGAAGATCCTGAAGCACCCGGAGGTGAAGAAGCGCGTGGACCGCGTCCGCGCCGAGGAGAAGGCCTTCGCGCAGTTCCTCGAGAAGAACAGCCGGCTCGACGGGAACGTGGTCGTGACGGACCTCCGGAAGTTCAAGCCTGCGGACGTCCCGGTCGGGAACCGATTCCGCGTCTACGCCTTGTTCCCGAAGGCGAACGTCGAGATGCGGATCTTCAATGGCCACGCGGGCGCGACGGTCGTCGCCGCCGGTCACAGCATCTTCAACCGGACCTGCAAGGTGAACGTCGGGAATCTCCTCGGGAAGTTCGGCGGCGGCGGCCACGCGGGGGCCGGGACCTGCCAGCTCACGCCGGAGAGGGCGGAACAGGGGCTCGCCGAGATCCTGGCCACGCTGAAGGCCAACTAGCTCTGAAGCCCCGCCAGGTGTCGGGCGAGCTCCGCCAGACCCTCGGCGGGCGGGCGCGGAGCCGCGATCCCGAGTGCGCGGAGCCTCTCGACGAGGAGGCCCGCCCGAAGCGGCCTTCGGGCCTTTTGCCCGAGGGCGGCGGTCGGCACGGGATCGAGGAGCGACTCGGGAAGCCCGAGGGCCCGGCATGCGAGCGCTGCGAGCGCGGCGCGCGAGAGAGCGATCGGACCGGCCACGTGGACGACTCCGGCCGCCCCCCCCTCCACGAGGTCCACGCACGCGCGCGCCAGATCCGGCCCGTAGGTCGGCGTCGAGACCTGGTCTGCGGGGACCCGCATCCTCTCGCCGCGCGAGAGCCGGGCCCGGAGCTGGTAGACGAAGTTCTTGCCCTGGGGCTCGGGGCCGAACACGCCGCACGTCCGCACGACGACCGCCCGCGGGAACCGGGCGGCCAGGGCCTGCTCGGCCTCGAGCTTCGTCCGTCCGTAGACCGAGAGCGGATTCGGCCGATCCCCCTCGTGGTAGGGCCCGCGCTCACCGTCGAAGACATACTCCGTCGAGAAGTAGACGAAGGGCACGGGCCCCGCCGCCTCCGCTGCGGTGAGAGGCCCCGTGACATTGGCGGCCCGGGCGGCGGCGGGGTCCTCCTCGCACCCGTCCACGTGGGTCGCGCCCGCCGGGCAGAAGACCGCCTCGGCACGGATCCGACGAAGCAGGCGCGCGACGGCAGGCTCGTCGCGGAGATCGAGCGGCTCCGTGCCGGAGGCCGGGCGGCCGCGGTGGGTGGCGATGACCTCGTGCCCGCGCGCGCGGAGGGCTCCCTCGAGCTGCGCGCCGACCTGTCCCGATGCCCCGATAACGAGTGTCTTCAATCCGTCCCTCGGCGACGATCCTGGCCCCGGATCCGAGCGAGGTCAAGCGGGTGATCGGTATCGGGGTATCCGTTCCCGTAAACCGGCGTATACTGCACCTCCCCGCCTGCCGGCGGAGTAAACCGGGTTGACACGGCCGCCTCCCCTAACTCTCAACATTGAATCGGGTTCCGAGCTGCGGAGCCCCTGAGCGGGGCGAGCGAATCGGAGACAGAGTGGAACGGAACTTGCGCTCTTGTGACGGAAATGTGGGTCTCTGGTCGTCGGCCCCTCACCCCGGCCAAGCCGGGGAGGTGAACTCGTGACGCGAACCTTCCGCTCGATCTTCCTCGGAGGGGCTGTTGCGGCCGGTCTGCTCGCTGCCGCCGGTCCCGCGAACGCCGCCACGAAGATCTCGACCGCGAGCGGCTGGTGGGACACCGCCACCCTCTGGTCGCCGAGCGGGGCGCCGTCGTCTACGGACGACGTGATCATCGCTGCCGGGCACGTGGTCGAGATCGGGAACACGACGGTCCGCGTCACGTACACCGTGAACTCTCTCGAGACCCGGCCGGGCGGCCGTCTCCAGCGCTACAACCCCGGGACGACCGGCACGTTCCAGTGCGGGCTCGTCTGCTCGGGAGTCGGTCCCACCGGCTACTCGATCCTGAACCGCGGGCAGATCCACAACCAGGTGAACTCGACCACCTTCATCGAGGCGACCGGCCCGGTCCGAACAGACGGCTCCTCGATCGTGAGCCGCACGAGCCAGCAGATGGGCGGCTTCTCCTGGGGCTGGAACAACCAGGGACACGGGGGCCAGGCGTGGCAGCACCGCCACTCGGGGGCCAACGGCGACTCGACGCCGGGCATCTGCCTGATCCTCACGGGAGGGACCCAATCCTCACCCTACGGGCTCTCCCAGGTCGCGACGATCAACATCAACTCCCCGCCCTTCACCGCGAGCCTCGACGCCCTCCCGCGCACGTTCGTCAAGGGCCACTACCGGCTCGATTCGAACCTGGAGATCTTCGCGTTCGAGAGCCGGATCGAGGTGGGATCCGGGCTCTACCTGAACGGGTATCGCCTGATGGCCCAGGGTCCTCTCCACGTGGGAGACCCCGGGTTCAACACGGTGACCTACAACCAGAGCACGTTCACGAAGGGGATGACGGCCCTCTCCTCCGGGACGGACCTCTGGGCCTACAGCGGGACCATCATCAACTACCTGCAGGCCCCGTCCCAGGTGAGCCTCCCGTTCACCTTCCAGTACTTCGGCCAAAACGTGACCAGCGTCTGGGTGAGCATCAACGGCTGGGTCTCCACCATGAGCCAGACGAGTTCCTGGCCTTCGTGGTCCATGCCGAGCACCTTCTCCCCGAACGGATGCATCGCGGGAGGGACCTACTACAGCCGGCTCGCGGCCACGGGGCAGAGGGTCCGGTACGCGACCCAGGGGACGTCCCCGAACCGCCGGTTCATCGTCGAGTGGGACATGGAGTACTACTTCTCGCTCTACTACCGGAGGGTCTTCCAGGTCCACCTCCTCGAGGGGAGCAGCACCATCGAGATGCACTACGGTTCGCCGACGAGCGGGAACACCTGGGCGACCACGCTCCTCTGGACGACCCTCGGCCTCGAGGACCAGTCGGGGACCAACGCCTACTTCGTCGGGGCGACCTCGCCCTCCTCGATCCTCGAGCCGAGCACGAACCTCCGGTGGACCCCCATCGCGGTCACCGACCCCACGAGCCGGCTGATCGTCGGGGACGGCTCGGGGACCGCCAACGTGGGCACCTGGCCCCAGTTCCGCGTCACGGCAGGCGCGGCCAACATGTGGGGGAACGGCGCGCTGGTCGAGATTCCCGCGACGTCCCGGGGCTCCATCGCGATCGGGGCGGCCGTCAACATGTTCGGCACCGCGCGCCTCCGGATCCTCTCGGAGCCCCAGGTCCCCGCGGCGCTGCAGAACGGCGCCGCCCCGACCTGCTGGGTCATCGGGAGCATGGCGGTGGGCGGGACCTCCCTCGTAGACATCCAGGTCCCGGCGAGCTCCAACAACCCGACGAACGCGACTCTCCAGGTGGGGCAGTCCGTCTCGTTCCTGGACTCGAGCGTCTCGCCCCCCGGGCCGTCCTCGGGCCTCATCACGCAGTCCGGGAACCACGGCGCGACGGGTTTCCCGGTGGTCCTCGTGCAGAGCGGAGCGGGTGGAGGGGCGAGCTTCGTCACGCCGGGGTCCTGGGGCGGCATGGTGGGCGGCACCACCGTGGGGGTGACCACGGCCGGCTGGACCCTTGCCAACTCCACTCTGATCCACCAGGGCGGCGTGGACTGCTTCCGGAACTTCAGGTTCAGCTCGTCCGGAGGGAACCCCGGGAGCGTCTGGGGGCTCCACTCGGTCCAGATCGGCCTCGACCAGTACCAGTGGGGGGCGAGCACGATTCAGATCGCGAACGGGACGAACCTCGCGGTCGGCGGGCTCGGCACGACGTTCACCCTGGACGGCTCTGCGATGTCGGTGAAGGGGAACCGGGCGGTCGTGAACGGCGGGGGCGGAAACCTCTTCGTCGGTGCCGGCTCGCAATTCACCCAACGGAAGCTCCCCTCCAACATGCCCGCGGATGGTTCGATCGGGGTCGTGGACGTGAACGGGAACCTGCAGGTGACCGGAGGCTCGACCTACCAGCTTGCCATCAACAACACCGCGGGGGAGGAGAGCACCCTGCGCGCCCTCGGCCAGGGCACCATCCCGCCGGGGAGCAACCTCTCCGGGCTCGACCTGGACCGCCAGGCCCCCCTCGGGAACGTCTCGATAGACGACGGGGGATCGCTCCGGAGCAACAACGAGAGGAACATCCTCGTGTTCATCGGCGAGAAGTGGCACTCGGCCTCGGTGACCATCAAGATCCACCCCTCGGCCGTCACGAACCTGCTGAACGGCGCCTCGGTCTCCTTCAGCGCATCGGGGGGGACCCCGCCCTACACCTACTCGCAGGTCTCCGGAGGCGGCGGCATGGCCGGGGCCGTCTACACGGCCGCGTCGTCGGGCACGGGGACCGCGGTCGTGCGCGTGACCGACTCCGCCTCGCCCCCGCAGTTCGTGGACGCGGTGGTCACCTATCGCCCCGTCTCTCCGGGGAACCTCTCGATGTCCCCGGGATTCGAGAACACGTTGTACCCCGGTTACGTCTACTACCTCCGCGGCGACCTCGGCGTGACCGTGAACCTCCGGGCGATCGGGGGGACCACCCCCTACAGCTGGTCCATTAACCCGAACAACCTCGGGTCGCTCTCCGGGACCTCCGGCGCGAGCATCGTCTACACGGCGGGGGGCGGCTCGGCGAGCGCCGTGAACTTCGCCACGGTGACCCTCACGGACGGGGCCTCGCAGAGCCGGATATGCTACATGTACATCTACAACAACACCTTCTACGGGTACAACTACCCGACCCCCTACTACATGCGACACCTGAGGGTGGGCGATACTCAGACCTACCAGCGGCCGTCGAACAGCGGGACCTGGTCGTTCACGAGCAACCCCTCCAGCGCCACGCTGAACGGCGGCACCACGGCCACGGGGACCTCGGTCACGCTGAACGCAGGGACCGTCGGCGGCATCGTTGCGTATCAGCTCTACAACTACGGCACGGTCACGAGCGCCACCGCCACGGGCTACTTCTACTGCTACACGACCGCGCTCCCCTCGAACCTGAGCGTCAGCCCCACCCAGTTCGACGGGTGGCTCCCGGGCGCTTCCTACACGTTCGGGGCGGGCGGCGGGGTGACGCCGTACACGTTCAGCCTGAGCCTGAACGGGGGCGGCTCCTCCTGCACGTCGGCCGGTCTCTACACGGCGGGCGCTGCGAGCCTCGCCGATGACCAAGTGACGCTCCGCGACGCGAGCGGCGTGAGCCTGGCGGCCACGATCAAGAAGGGCCTCCCGACGCCCGGGGCGGGGAACGCCTACATCGCCGTGCCGGGCGCCAGGACGATCTTCACCAACTCGTCCGTCAACTCCGTGGACCAGATCGTCTTCGCCGACACGAACGACGACTTCGGGACCCTCCAGGTCCTCAAGACCCGAGCGACGGGGTATCGGGTCCTCCCGTCCTCGATCGAGATCTCGCCGATCCTGCTCACGATGATCTCTGGCACGACCCAGACCTTCACCGCGTCGGGCGGGACGGCGCCCTACACGTACTCGATCACGACTAACAACTCGGGCGGCTCGATCAGCGCCTCGTCGGGGGTCTACACGGCCGGCACGACCGTGAACCGCGTGGACACGGTCCAGGTCTCGGACGCGACGGGGAAGATCGCCCGCGCGACGGTGAACGTCGTCTCGGCCGGCGGCGCGATGCCGCTCGAGATCCGTCCCCGCTACATCTACTACTTCTATCCGAACCAGCAGTTCCAGTTCCGGGCCGTCGGCGGGATCGGGGCCGTGTCCTGGACCCTCCAGACGAACAACTCGGGGGGCGCGCTCAGCAGCACGGGGCTCTTCACGGCGGGCACGCCGGGCGGCTTCCTCGTCTGGGACACGATCATGATCTCCGACGCCGGCGGCAACGTGGATTACGCGCAGGTCGGGGTCTACAACTACACGGGCACGATCTTCTACCCCTTCCCCCTCTACGCCTACTGGGACTTCAACACGGGGGCGGGGAAGACGCGGAACGGCTTCGACCCGGGCCAGACCCTCTTCATCACCACCGTCAACTCCGGGAACAACGTCAACTGGACCTACTCCACCAACGCGAGCAACGGGACTCTCAGCAGCGGCAACGGACCGACGGCGATCTGGACGGCCGGGAGCACGGGGAACGTCACGGACTACATCTCCGCCGTGAGTGCGGGCTGGAACTGGAGCCTCCTGTTCAAGGTGCAGCCTCCGCCGATGGCGATCTCGCCCTCGCAGGCCTCCGTCTTCGGCGGCACGGTCCTGCGGTTCACCGCCTCCGGCGGGACGGGCACCTACACGTACTCGCTCCTCACCAACGCGTCCGGCGCGACTCTCACGCAGTCGGGCACGCCGGCCGCGGGTCTCTACACGTCCGGCTTGACCGCCGGAACCGACGTCGTCCGACTCGCGGACGGCGTCTCGTTCGCGGACGTCTCGATCTCGGTCCTCGCGCAGGCGAACCCCACCACGATCTTCTGCTCCCACGCCGACCTCTGGCACGGGGAGCTGGACCTGAACGGGAGGACGATGCGGGTCCGCCGGCAGGGTGCCACCCCTGTCGGTCAGGGAGACCTGATCTCGACGAACGGCGGGATCGGCGGGGCGACGAACCCGGCGCTGCGGATGGGGACGGGCGCCCAGCTCACCGTGGACCGGACGTTCGTGTGGAA
>JAKEIC010000333.1 GCA_022614695.1 Planctomycetales bacterium
CCTCCTCCACGGCGCGGAAGACCGTGTCGAGGCCGAGGTAGAGGCGGGCGGAGGGGCGCTCCTCGGCGCCTGCGGGGATCCGGGACCACTCCTCGCGCGCCTCGTCGGTCCGCCCGAGGGCCCAGAGGATGAGCCCGCGCTCGAGGCGCCAAGCGAGACGAGAGGGCTCCGCCTCGAGGGCCCGGCCAAGGAGGGCCTCCGCGGCGGCGGGGTCCGCGGCCCGGACCTCGCGGGCGCGCGAGGCGAACTCCTCGCCCGGGGGCCGGGCGCGCGCGGCGGCGCGGGCCGGCGGAGGCGGGGAGGGCGTGGCCGCCGGGACGCAGACCGCGGCCAAGGCGCCGATACCGGCCGCCGCGCAGATCCCCGCGCCCACCCGGCGCGGCCAAACCCTCGGCGCCCGCGCGAGCGGGGAGGCGCCCCGGATCACGCGGTCCAGGTCGTCCCGGAGCGCCGCGCCGTCCCGGTAGCGCTGCGACGGCTTCTTCGCGAGGCAGACCCGGACGATCGTCTCCACCGCCGGCGGCAGGTCGCGGACGAACCGCCGGAGCGGCGTCGGCTCCCGCTGGAGGATCCGGAGGACCGTCTGTGCGGGGGAATCGCCGGTGAACGGGAGACGCCCCGAGAGGCCCTCGTAGAGGACGACCCCGAGCGACCAGACGTCCGAGGCCGGGCCGAGGCCCGCCGACTCCCCGCGCGCCTGCTCCGGGCTCATGTACTCGACCGTCCCGAGAGCGACCCCGGTGCGGGTGAGCTTCGAGCCCGTGGTGACGCTCCGGGCGAGGCCGAAGTCCGTCAGGTACGCCCGGGCGGCCCCCTCCGGCCCCCCCATCTTGCGTCCGAGCAGCACGTTATCCGGCTTCACGTCGCGGTGGACGATCCCCCTCGCGTGCGCGGCGGCGAGCGCCCCCGCCACGTCCCGCGCGACCGCCAGGACCCAGGGCCAGGGCAGGTCACCGCGGGAGATCGCGTTGGAGAGGGTCTCGCCGTCCACGAGCTCGAGGGCGACCCAGAAGGGGCTCTCCCCCTCGGCGGCCGAGTCGAGGACCCGCACGATCCCCTCGTGGTCGAGGTCGCGGGTGAGCGAGATCTCGCGCCGGAACCGCCGGACATCCTCGGGGGACGCGCCTCCTTCCCCCTCCTGGAGCACTTTCAGGGCGACGAGGTCTGCGGAGCCGGCCCGGCGGGCCCGGTGGACGATCCCGAAGCCCCCCCGGCCGAGCTCCGCCAGGACTTCGTACGGCCCCACGCGCACGGGGCCGAGTTTACTTCGCCGGCGCGGTCCCGGTGGGTGCGGCCGCGATGGCCGCGCGCGCGGCCGCCACGACCTCGAGCAGCTTCCCGCCGTCCTCGATCAGGGCCGTGTCCGCCGCGAGCCCCTCGAGGCGGTCCAGGGCGGGCCCCCCCTCGGGGAGGGCGACGTCCTGGAAGAACTTCGCCGCGATCACGGCGAGCTGCCGCCGCGAGACTCGCGGGTCCTTGTGGGCGACCTTGTCCCACATCACGCTGACCTCGCGGAGCGCCATCCCCTCGACGACGTGCTTGTCCACGGCCTTCGCGACGGAGGCGTCGGCCACCGAGCGCAGCGCCGCGAGGAGCCCGTCCACGAATTGGAGGTTCCCCTCCCAGTCGGTCGCGTCCATCTTGGATCCCTGGAATCGCTTGTCGAACCACGACTTCTGGCCCTCGAGCGCCGCGAGGAGGGGCGGGCGGGACTTCGGGTCCCGGATCTTCCCGAGCGCCTCGACGGCCGCGGCGCGGACCGCCGTGGCCTCGTCCGAGCAGGCCTGACCGAGGTGGGGGATGGCCGCGGGGTCCCCCACCCCGCCCAGGGCGACCGCCGAGAAGTGCCGGACGTCCGGGTTCTTGTCCCGCAGGAGGAGCTCGCAGAGCGGCTTCACGGCCTTCACCCTCTCGGCGTGCGCCGCGATCTCGGCGGCCGCCTGCTCGGCGACCTCGCCGCCCTTGAGGAGCTTCTCGACCAGCTCGCGGATCGTGGCCTCCTTCGGCGTTCCGCCACTCCCCGGGGCCGTGATGCCGCCGAGATCGTCCGCCTCCTCCCTCTCGAGGGGCAGCAGGAACGAGGACCTCTCCCCCCAGGGAGTCGCACGGGTCTTGAAAAAGAGCGTGGGCTTGGCCGCGGGGGCGAGCCGCCTGTGATCGAAGAGGTCGAAAGCCTCCTTCACGACCTCGATCGGGCAGGAGTGGCCGGTGTCGGGAAGCTCCGTGTAGATGTGCTCGGCCCGGAGCTTCTTCAGGGCTTTCGCCGCCGTGCGGGCCGACTCGACGGGGCAACGGTCGTCCTTCGTCCCGTGGTAGATGTAGCAGGGGGTCCGCGTCTCGTGGAGCCGGGCGAAGCCCTGCGACGAGAACGCGGAGAGCGGCGCGATCGCGACGAAGGTCTCGGCCTTCTCCGGGCCGTACCACCACGTCCCGCCCCCACCCATGGAGTGGCCGATCAGGTACACCCGGTTCAGGTCCACGTGGTAAAGGAGAGCCGTCTCCAGCAGGACGGCCTCGAGCATCGGCTCGTTCTTCGGAAAGCTCTGCCACCACGCGCCGAGCGCCGTCGGGCAGACCATGATGTAGCCCCGCTCCCGGACCACCGGCAGGTAGAGCGGGAGAGCGAGCTTGCCGCTCCCCACGACCTCCTTGCCGTCCTTCCCTCCCGGCCCGCCGCCGTGGAGACCCAGGACCAGCGGGTAGGTCCTGAGCGGGTCGTAGTCCTCGGGCACCCAGGAGGTGTAGACGGCGCCGGGGATCTGCGCGGACCTGTACGTGAGCCTCCGGTCCTCCGTCTTCCCCTTCGGCTGCGTCGCGCTCCGCGCCAGCCGGTCGAGATACGCCTGCGGGTGCGCGAACTTCGCCGCCTTCAGCTCCTTCGCGATCGCGGGCCGCTCGCCGGGCGAGGCGGCGATGTACTTCCGGAGGAGCGGCTTCCAGACCTCCTCCTCGCGGACCTTCTCCTCGAGGAACCTCTTCGCCGCCGACTCCCCGAGGAGCTTCCGCGCCTCGGCGTTGTCCGCGGCCTGCCAGAGCGCCCGCTCGGCGTGGTCCGTGGCCTGGAGCCGGAGCCCCTTCGACTTGCACCAAGCGGCGAGAGCGGCGTGGCCCGCCGCGTCCTCGCCCTTGAGAGCGAGGGCCCGGTCCCAGTACTCCTCCTCGGGGGGCTTCGACCGGTCCACCTTCACGAGCTGGGCCTTCGGGATCCACTCCACCCCGAAGCAGTTCCGGGGGTGCGGCGAGTTGTAGACGTGGAGCTTCACGCCGGTGGCGTCCTCCGAGAAGACTCGCCCCGTGAGCGGCTCCCCCGCCGCGCGCCAGACCGTGTCGGCGGCCGCGCCTCCCGCGAGGAGCACCGGGACGGAGAGCGTCGCCAGGAGAGCGCGCGGCGTCACGACTTGCCCTGTTTCCTGAGCCCCTCGAGCTCGCGGTCCAGGAGACCGAGCACCGCGTGGAACTTCTTCTCGTTCGCTGGGTCCACGCGGATGAGGGCCCGGTGCGCGTCGGCCGCGGTCTTCAGCCTCTCCACCGGGCTCCCGAGCCTCGGCTCGATCCGCCTCACGGAGAGGTCAGGCATCTTCACCGGGTCGTCCCGGACCCGGAGGAGCCGCGCCACACCGAGCTCGGCAAGGAGGCGCCGCGCGTGGTCGGTCGGGTTCACCGCTTGGACCCAGCCGTCCGCCCTCTCGCCGGCCGCCCCCGCGATCGCGGCGAGGGTTCCCATGAACGTGCTATCCAAGCCCACGCAACCGGAGAGGTCCACCACGAACTTGCGCCCCCCCTCCGCGAGCATCGCCTCGGCGAACTCCCGGAAGGGGCCCGCGAGCGTGAAGTTCCCGTGGCCGACGACGCGGACGTAGACGGCGTCCTCGGCGCGGGCCGCCTCGAGGAATCCCGTGGGCTGGGCCATCCGCTTACCGTTGAGGATTCGGACCGGACGCGACCCGACGCTACCGCGGCCTCGGACGGGCGGGCGTCTCGCCGCCGCCCTCGGTCCCGTCCGCGGGCGGCGTCCCCTCGCCGTCGGCGGGAGGCGCCGCGCCCTCGCCGCCCTCGCCGAGGGCCTCGCGCTCCGCCTTCTTCGCCCTCTCCTCGATCTCGGCCATCTTGCGGTCGAAGTCCTTGAGGGCGTTCTTGGTCTCCTCGAGCCAGCGGGCCGCGTCCATGTCGGTCGGGTCGAGGGTCACGGCCTTCTGCCCCTCCCGCTCCGCCGTCAGCAGACCGTTCCGGAGCTCGCTCTTGGTCGCCTCGGTGATCGCCTGGCGGGCGACGGCGAGCTGTTCCTGCTCGGTCCGGACGCCCCCGGTCGTGGTCCGCGACCGGTCGCGCGGCCGGATCCTCGACGAATCGGACTCCTTCCTCTCCTTCCGGACCACCGTCACGATCCCGAGCGACTCCATCTGCGAGATGGTGATCTCGCGCCACGAGGCGCCGACGATCGCGTAGGCCCGCGACTGGCGCCCCTGGTGCCAGAGGCTCTTCCGCGCGCTCGAGAGGGCCTCCCAGTAGTACCGCGAGACGCCGCTCGCCATGGCGGTCTTGAGCTGCGCCTCGGCGAGCCAGAGGTAGACCTCCGCGTCGGTCGTGCGGTAGCCCCGGGCCTGCTCGAGGGACCAGACCGCCTCGGTGGTCATCTGCCCCGCGAGCTGCCACCGCCCCTTCCACTTCCACAGCTCCCCGGTGAGCTCGTCGGTGGTCGTGTAGCCGAGCGCCCGGTCCAGCTCGTCCACCGCGTGCTTGTACATCTGCTTCCCCGCCAGGTGGTCGGCGACCGAGATGTGCGTGAGGACGGCGTCGTTGAGGGTGCTCTTGCCCGAGCGGGTCACGCGGATCACCTCGATCCAGGGCTTTCCGAGGAAGACGGTCCGGACGAGCCCGTACACGAGGATCGTGTCGTACTTCTGGAGCCGGGCGACCTCGTAGACGAGCCGGTCGTCCTTCGGGGCGAAGAGGAACGGGAGGTCGTTCATCCGCTCCTCCTCGACCCAGAGCCGCGCGTCGGCGTCCCAGGCCGAGAAGTTCATGTACTTCTCGCGATTGAAGGGCGTGTACTCGGGGGTCTCGAGGCTCTCCTCCCGATGGAACCGGCACCAGACGCGGACGTAGACGTTCAGGTAGTTGCTCGGGTTGTTGAGGACCCGCCTGAGCGGGATCGGGTCGGCGATCTCGCGCCGGGCCTCGGGACTGTAGATGAGCTTGAAGATCCCGTGGTCCAGCTCGTCCTCGTCGGCGCGCGCGGCGCCGCCGGCGCCCACCGAACCCACGGCGAGAGTCCCGGCGACCACCCAGAGGAACCGGCTACGGCTCATGGAGCCTCCCTCGCGCCCCGGGGAATCCCTTCCCCGCCCGCCCCCGGGACGTAGCGGGGCATCGTACTGCGGGGGGACCGGAGGTCAAGCCGCGCCGGGGGTTCGGGCGGCCTTACTCCCTCGCCAGCGCGCGGCAGAGGGCGTCCGCGGCGCCCTCGAGCTTCTCGGGCGTGAGGTAGGTCCCCGCGGCGATCTCGCGGCGGATCTCCTCGATCCGCGCCGCGCGGGCGGGGTCCACCGGCTCGGGCCTCGGAGGCCTCGCGAACCTCGGCCCCTCGTGGAGCGGCGGGAAGTGCACGCTCGGGTGCAGGCCCCGCGGGGGCCGCGCCTCGTATCGCGTCCGGCGGATTCCGTGGCTGCGGATCGGACGGCTCGTCGTCATGCCTCTCTCCCCCCTCCGGGCGAAGGGTCTTTCCCCCGCCCGTAGTGTCTATCGGCAGGGAGCGGCCCAAACTAAAGTCGGCCTCCTTTAGGAATCGCGGATTCGCCGTAGGTGCGGGGGACACAAAGAGTTCGGGGGGCGCGAATCCGCGATTCCTAACCAACATCAAGTGCAGGATCGGGCAAATCATGCGCCTTGCCACAAGGGGTAGTGGGTCCTAAGATCGGCGGGCTCACGGATGACTCCAAGGGCCTCGACTGCGGTCGCACTGGCGGCGCTCGGGCTCGCCTCGGTCGGCCGGGCCCAGGACGCGCCCGAGACCGGGGAGACGCGGCTCGCGCGGCTCGCGGACGAGATCCTGCCCGAGCTCCAGGCGCTACGCGGGCTGCGGCAAGGCCGGGAGGTCCGGAAGGAGTTCCTCGACC
>JAKEIC010000334.1 GCA_022614695.1 Planctomycetales bacterium
CGAGGCCGGCCTCGGGGGCCGGGAGCCCCGCGACGCCCTCCGCCACCGCGGCGCGGGCGATCTCCCGTATGCGCGCCTCGTCGGGCTCCTCGGGCAGCGGCGCCGGGGCCGCGGCCACCTCCTCGCGCGCGACCTCGGCGGCGATGCCCCGGACCCGGGCCTCGTCGAGACCCGCGGGCGGCGCCGGGAGGCCGGCCACGGTCTCGGCGACGGCCTCCGCCGCCGCCTCCCGCGCGGCCTCGGTGGCGATGCGCCGGACCGCGTCCTCGTCGGGTCCCGCCGCCAGCGGCGGGGGCGCCGCGGCGAGGGCCTCCGCCGCCGCCCGGGCGGCCGCCTCGCCCGCGATCTCCCGCACGCGCGCCTCGTCGGCCCCGGTCCCCTCGAGCGCCTCGGAGACGATCCGGCGGACGTCCGCCTCCTCGAGCCCGACGATGGGAAGCTCCGCGAGCGCCTCGGCACCCGCCAGGCGCGCGGTCTCGGCGGCGATCTCCCGGACCTGCTCCTCCGAGAGCCCCGCCGCCGCGGCCGCGGGCGCGCGCGGGCGCCTCGACTCGGCCTCGGCGATCTCCTGCCGGATCAGGCGGAGGACACGGGCGGCGTCCATCTCGGCCTCGGACTCCGCCCGCAACCGAGCGACCTCTTCCGCGACGAGGGCGCGCACCGCTTCGGGATCGGGGGCCGGCGCCTCGGGCGCGTGCTCCTGGGCTGCGGCCGCCGCGAGGGCCGGGAGCTCCGCGAGCGCCGCACGGGCGGACTCCGTGGCGACCTCGGCCGCGACCTCTCGGGCCACGGCCTGGGCCGCCTCCTCGGCCGCGGCCCGCGCGATCCCCGCGACCGCCTCGGGGTCGGGACCGGGCGCCTCGTCCTTCGCCGGCGGCTCGGCCTCCCGCGCCCGGGTCACCTCGGCCGCCGCAATGAGGCGCGCCTCGGCGGCCGTCAGGCCGGGGGGGCGCGCCGCCGCCGCCTCGTCCGCGATCCGTCGGATCTCCTCGGGGCTCGGTCCCTTCGCGCGGCGCGCGTCGGCCGCGACGATCGCCTCCGCCGCGAGCGCCCGGACCTCCATCTCGCCGATCGGGACCTCGCGCGACTCGACCTCAGCGCGCAGTTTCCGCAGGCCCTCGCCGACGGCGGCCGCGGCTTCCTGCGCCTGCCGGAGGGTCTCCGCCGACGCGGCCCGCGCCGCCTCCCGGATCTCCTCGTGCGTGGGCGGGCGCGCCCGGCGCCCCTCCGCGGCGACGATCGCCTCGGCGATCCACTCGCGGATCTCCTCGAGGGCGGGCGGGCGCTCGCGCCGGGACTCGCTCTCGGCCACGGCGGCCGCCGCGGCCTCGGCCGCGACCCGGCGCGCCTCCTCCTCGCCGAACCGCGCCGGATGCGAGGCCTCCTCCGCCGCCAGGACCTCCTGGGCGATGGCCCGGATCTCGAGGTGACCCGGGGGCGGGGGCAGCGACCGGACGGCCTCGGCGACGGCCTCCCGCGCGATCGCGCGGGCCTCGTCGGGTCCGAGCGACGCCGAGGCGGCCCCGCGCGACCGCTCGATCTCCTCGCGCGCCAGCCCGCGGAGCGCCTCGCGCCCCGAGGCCTCCGAGTCCGCCACCTCCGCCCGCGCCACCCGCACGATCTCGCGGATGACGTCCTCCGGCACGGTCCCCCCCGCCTCGCCCCAGGAGCTCCCGAGTTTGGTGATGACCCGGGCGACCTCCTGGCGGACCTCATCCTGGATCTCGTCGGCGAGGAGCTTCCCCTGCTCGGCCATGGCCCGCGCGGCCGCCTCCGCGGCGATCCGGCGGACGTCCTCGTCCCGCGGGCCCGTCCCGCCCCGCGCGCCAGGCCCGATCGTGATGTCGCCCCTCGGCTCCACCCCGCCTCCCGCCCGGACCCCCGCCTTCCAGGCCGACGAGAGGGCGTTCACGTCCACGTCGCGGCCGGTCTCCGGCTTGTCCGCCACCGCGCGCCCCCCCGCGGCCGGCAGTCTAGGTGCGCGGGGATCGGAGTCAAGCGCGCGTCGGGGCCTTACCATTCCCCCGTGCCCGACACGAGGAGCCACCGCGGGCCGCACCCGGGGGACCGGGGGGCGTTCGGGCCGGAGGCGCTCCCGGCGCTGCGCGCGGCCGTGGCGGACCTCTCCTGGCTCCTCTCGCGGGGATACGCGGCCCCGTCGTCGGTGAAGCTCGTGGGGGACCGGCACGGGCTCACGGCCCGGCAGAGGATCGCGGTGCAGCGCTCCGCCTGCGCCGACGCGGACTCCGCGGGACGCCGCGCCCGGGAGCTCGCCGCACCGGCGCTCGCCGGCGCGACCCTCCTCCTCGACGGGTGGAACGTCCTCACGACCGTCGAGGCGGCCCTCGGAGGCGGGCTCGTGCTCGTCGGCCGCGACGGGGCGTGGCGGGACCTCGCGTCGGTCCACGGGACGTTCCGCCGGGTGGAGGAGACGGGCCCGGCCCTTGCCCTCCTCGGCGAGACCCTGGAGGCGCACGGCGTGGCCCGCGCCGTCTGGTATCTCGACCGTCCCGTCGGGAACTCGGGCCGGATCCGGGCCGCGCTCCTGCGGCTGGCCGCCGAGCGCGGCTGGCCGTGGGAGGCGGAGCTGGTCCCCGACCCGGACCGCGTCCTCGCGGCGGCCTCCGGGACGGTCGCCACCTCCGACTCCGCTATCCTCGACCGCTGCGTCCGCTGGACGAACCTCGCCCGCGAGGCCGTCGCGCGCGGAGCGCCCGGCGCGTGGGTGGTGGACCTCTCGGACCGGCCGTAGACTCCCCGCCCATGCCCCCCGGCTCGCGACTGCGCGCGTTCGGCACCACGATCTTCAGCGAGATGACGAAGCTCGCCCTGGAGAAGGGCGCGATCAACCTCGCGCAGGGGTTCCCCGACTTCGACGGGCCCCCGGAGATCTTCGAGGCGGCGCGGCGCGCGATGGGAGAGGGGGAGAACCAGTACGCCCGCTCCCAGGGGCACCCGAGGCTCGTCGAGGCGATCGCGCGGAAGCAGCAGCGCGACACCGGGCTCTCCTACGACCCGATGACGGAGGTGGGGGTCACGTGCGGCGCGACGGAGGGGATCGCGGCGGCGGTCCTCGGGCTCACCGAACCCGGGGACGAGGTGGTGCTCTTCGAGCCCTTCTACGACAGCTACCCGGCCTGCGCGACGATGGGCGGCGCGACCCCCCGCTACGTGACCCTGCGGTTCCCCGACTTCGCGCTGGACCGAGCGGAGCTGGAGAGGGCCGTCACGCCGCGCACGAGGCTCGTCCTCCTGAACACGCCCCAGAACCCGATCGGGAAGGTCTGGACCCGCGCCGAGCTGGAGGTCGTGGCCGACGTCTGCCGCCGGCGCGATCTGATCGCCGTGACCGACGAGGTCTACGAGTACCTGACCTTCGACGGCGCCGAGCACGTGCCGATCGCGGCGCTCCCCGGGATGCGCGAGAGAACCCTCACGATCTCGAGCACGGGGAAGACCTTCTCGCTCACGGGCTGGAAGATCGGCTGGGGGACCGGCCCGCGCCCGCTCGTCTCGGCGATGCAGTCGGCGCACCAGTTCCTCACGTTCGCGGTCGCCACGCCCTTCCAGGTCGCGATGGCCGAGGCCCTGGACCGGCTCCCGGGCGACTACATCCCCCGGTTCCGGTCGGAGTACCGGGAGAGGCGCGACTTCCTCGTCTCGGTCCTCCGCGAGACCGACTACGAGGTGGCAGTCCCCCGCGGGACCTACTTCGTGACCGCGGACTTCCGGAGGCTCTCCGATCAGGACGACCGGACGTTCGCCCGCCACCTCACGGAGCGCGTCGGGGTCGCGGCGATCCCGCCGAGCGTCTTCTACGCGGCGCGCCCCGACGAGGGACGGCGGCTCCTGCGCTTCGCCTTCTGCAAGCGGATGGAGACCCTCCGCGCCGCGGCCGAGAGGCTCCGGAGGCTCCGGGGGTAGTGCCGACCGAGTACTTCGCCGCGTGCGCCCGCGGGATCGAGGAGGCTCTCGAGGGGGAACTGCGGGCCCTCGGGGCGCGGGTGGAGCGGCGGGCGGCGGGGGTGCGGTTCTTCGGAGACCGGCGGCTGGGATACGCGGCGGCGCTCGGACTCCGCTCCGCCGTGCGCGTCCAGGAGCTGCTGCTCAAGGCCGACGTCCGGGACGCCCGCGAGCTCTACGAGGCCGTCGCCGCCTACGACTGGGACGCCGCGATCCGGCCCGACCAGACCCTGGCGGTCCACGCGACCCTGGTCCGTGTCCCGACCCGGGGCCGGACCCGGGAGCCGGCGGGCGCGGAGGGAGGCGACCCGCCGATCCCCCACACGGGGTACGCCGCGCTCACGGTGAAGGACGCCGTCGTGGACCGGCTCCGAGACCGGCACGGGCGGCGTCCCGACGTGGACCGCGAGTCGCCCGACCTCCCGCTGCGGCTCGTGATGCAGGGCCGGCGCGCGCTCCTCTACCGCGACCTCGCCGAGGGGAGCCTCCACCGGCGGGGGTGGCGTCCGGTGCAGGTGAAGAGCCCGCTCAACGAGGCGACGGCGGCGGGTCTCCTGCTCCTCACCGGCTGGGACCGCGCGTCCCCGCTTGCCGACCCGATGTGCGGGTCGGGGACGTTCCCGATCGAGGCGGCGCTGCTCGCCACCGACCGGGCGCCGGGGCTCGGGCGGAGGTTCGCCTTCGAGCGCTGGCCGGAGTTCGACGGCGCGGCATGGGAAGCGGTCGTCTCCGAGGCGCGGGGACGCGCGCGCGACTCGCTCCCCTTCGCGATCGAGGGAGCGGACATCCACGAGGGCGCCGTCGCGATCGCCGCGAAGGCCGCGCTCGACGCGGGCGTGGACCGGCTCGTGCGCTTCGCGCGCGCCGACTGCCGCGATTGGGTCCCCGGCACGCGCCCCGCCGTCGTCGTGGCGAACCCGCCCTACGGCCGGCGGCTCGAGCACGCCGCGGAGGCCTGGTCCGCGCTCGGCGAGTTCCTGCACCGGCGTTGCGCCGGCGCGGCGGCCTTCGTCCTCTCGGGCGACCCCGGGCTCACGCGGCACCTGGGGCTCCGGGCCTCCCGGAAGTGGCCGGTCCGGAACGGCCCGATCGAGTGCCGGTGGGTCCGTTACGATGTCCGCGGAGAGTGACCCCGTGACCGGGCCCCGCCCCGAGAAACCCAAGCTCCGCCTCGAGGTCGCGAAGCTCCGTCGCGAGAAGCGGGGCTCGGACCGCGAGGTGGTCGTGATCGAGGAGCTGCCCACGTTCGTGGACCTGGAGGGGCTCGCCCGTGAGATCAAGGCCCGCTGCGGGACCGGTGGGACCGTGAAGGGGCGGACGATCGAGATCCAGGGCGACCACCGGGACGCGATCGCCGAGGTGCTCCTCGCGCGGGGGTTCCGCTCGAAGCGGGCCGGCGGCTAGCCTACCCGGGCGCCGGGTGGATCCCGCTGCCGGACTTGCCGAGCCTGCGGTCCAGCTCGTGGGGGAGGACGTCGTTCTTCAAGTAGCGCACGACCCAGTTCATCTTCTCCTCGAGGAACTCCTTGAACTTCGGGGAGTCGAGGAGCGCCCCGACGTCGGCCGGCGCGGCCGTGGACCCCGGGGCGGGCGGCGGATCGGCGCCTCGCGCCGCGAGCGCCTTCGCGATCTCGGCGCGCACCTCCTCGATCGTGGGACCGGGCGCAGCCGGGGGGCCCGGCGCCCCCCCCGACGCCGCGGCCACGGCGAGACCCGTGAACTCGGCCCGGAGCTCCGCCGCCCACTTGTCGAGCGCCGACTTCACGGCCGCCTGACCGGCGGGCGAGCGCAGGATCTCCGGGAGGGCCGCCTCGAGGGCCGTGCGCGCCACGGCCGAGACCACCTCGCGGGCGGGCCCCGAACGGAGCGACTCGGCCACCGCCTCGCCGATGCCCTCGGCGAGCGCCGGGGCGGTGCGGGGCCCCGCGGGGTCCCGCCCCACGGCGCGGGACATCTCACGCGTGAGGACCCCCGCCATCACGAGGACCTCCTCGCAGAGCGTGCGCGCCCCGGCCCCGTCGCCGCGGCGCTCGGCCTCCTCGGCCGCCGAGAGGCGCTCCGTCAGCTCGAGCGGCTCTCGAAGCTCCGCGAGGAGTACCTCGCCAACATCGCGAAGTACCGGGAGAAGAAGGAGGACCTGACGGCCTCGTAGCGAGGCCGCGGGCGC
>JAKEIC010000335.1 GCA_022614695.1 Planctomycetales bacterium
CGATCCCGAGCGGCTCACCCGAGCCGAGGGGGACGCCATCGCGGTCCGTCACGCGGACCGTACCGTCGGGCATCCCATTCGACTCGCTTCGTTCGCTCAGGGCAGGCGTGAGGAGCTCGATTTCGCCCAGGAACCGTGCGCGGTTGCAGGGGCCGCACAGGCGGTGGTCCCAACGGATGTCGGCCCGGCCCCCGAGCGAGACGGGGTGGCCGTGGTCGTACTGCACGACGAGCGAGTTCCTGCAGCCGGGGACGATGCAGACGTCCCCGTCGCGCCAGCGGACGAGGTCGCGCTCGACCTTCGTGGGGTCGCTCTTGTCCCTGAGGCGCGCCCGCTCCTCGGCCCGGCGGATCCTCTCGAGGCTCCGCCGCGCCCGGTCGGGGTCACGCAGGATCACCCGCAGGTGCGGGAACGCCGCCTCGAGGCGGTCGCCCAGGTCCAGCATCGGGCGCAGGGCCGGGGCGATCAGGGCCGCGGCCTGGCCAGGGACCCGTGACTCGGGCGATCGCTGGTAGATGACGACGTCCCGGACCCGCGGGGCCTCGAGATTGAGGAACCAGCCGGCGAGCAGGCCGAGGGCCTCGCCTGACGACAGTGCGCGACCCGCGAGTCGGTCCAGGGCCCCGCGGAGGCGGGCGAAGGCCTCGCCCTTCGTGCCGCGGAGGGTCACGCGAATCCTCTCGCGGACGAGGAAGCCCTCGGGGAGGAGAGGGTCCCAGCCCTCGGGGACGAGGGGAGGGAACTGGCCGTAGGGCGTCGCGGCGGCGAAGGCCTCGACCCCCTCGGTGTCGAGGCGGCGGCAGAGGTCGGCCCACCTGGCATCGGTGAGCGGAATCGCCTTCCGGACCGCGGCGCGAACCTTCGTGTAGGAGGCGCGGCCGGAGGCGAACGCCTCGCGTAGCCGCGGGAGGTCCCGGAGGCGGCGGCCGACGCGGGCGGCCTCGTCCATGTCGCGGTCGGAGAGCTCCATCGAGGCGCGTGGGCCTGCCAGCGCCGCCGCCGAATCCGGCGAGCCGCCGCTCGCGCGCTCGACGAGTTCCGTGATCGCCTCGACCTGGACGTAGCGCAGGGCGTGGACGCAGCGGCCGGAGGAGGCGGCGAGGAGCCGCACGACCCGAGGCGGCCAGTGCGAGGGGAGGGGGCCGGAGTCAGGGATCTCCTCGAGAAGGGAGAGGGGCACGGTGGCGTCGGGAGCGGGAGGGGGAGGGGGCAGGACGGGTTCGGGAACCATTCGACTCGGCTCGCACGGCTCGCCTCGCTCAGGGCAGGCGGGAACGGGCGGGTTCCGGAGCTCCGGGAAGGCGGCGAGGAGGTCCTCGGCGGTGAAGGGGACAGGCTCGCCGCTGGCCTTGAGGACGTGGACTCGGACGTTCGGGCCCGGGGGCGGGACGGCGGAGATCGGGACACGCAACCTGCCGGCGCCGGTCTGGAGCCACGCCACCTGCCGGATCGGGTCCACGTGCCACTCGAGGGGGCGGCGGATCGCGGCGAGGCTCTCCGGGTCCGGCTCCCGGGCCAGACGCTCCGCGATCCTCTCGACGACCTCGTCGGGAGAGAGGACCTCCGCCGCGCGGCCGGTCAGGAGCGACCTCGCGCGGCACCAGTTCGAATGGCCGGGGGCGTCGAAGGCCGCAGCCGCGGAGATCCGCCAGCCGCCGGGGATCGGCCCGTCCCGGATGGCGCCCGTGTCCCGGTCCACGTCGCGGGGGCCCTCGCCGTCCTCGGCCGCGGCGAGCAGCCGGTGATAGCCGGCAGGGTCGCTGGCCATCCGCCGCGCGACCAGGAGCCACTCGCGGACCTTCTCCGGGTGCGTGGACTTCGAGAGGCGCGCCAGGAGGCGAAGTCCCGTCGGGCGGAGCACTCCTTCCCGCGCCGCCTCATCGATCTGCGGGACCGCCCCGAGGGCTCGCGAGAGCCCGCGGGCCGCGGCCGCATCTCGGGGGGAGAGCCCCGTGTGTACCTCGGCGAACCCGGTGAGGGTCGGCGGGCAGGCGTGCGCAAGGGACCAGTCGAGACGCTCCTCCTCACGAGCCCTCTTCGGCGGCCCCTCCGCCAGGCGCTCGAGCGCCGCGCCCGCGAGTGCCTCCGCCCGACGCGATGCCGCCGACGCGACGAGGACCCGCTGCGCGAGATCCTCGGACGTGAGATCGCCGCACTGATCGTCGAGTCCGGGGGCAGTGGTCGGCGTCATGGGTCTTTCTCCTTCGTGAGGGAGCCGGGAATCAGAGTTCTATAAGCCTTCGATACTGGCTTCTTGGATACCCAAGAAGATACGAACTTCGCTCCCGGGTGTCAAGGGGTCCGACGCGGAGATCAGGTCCGCGTGGTCCGCGTGATGGAGGGAGCCAGCGAAGTCGAGCCGCGGACGTCGAGGTATGGGGAGGGGAGTACCGACACGGCTCCCACGCATCAATGCATAGACGTCCCCATCATCTTATATCTTATGCACGTCCCCTAGTACGGTCCCGGAACTCGAGATTCCCCTGCGCGACGAGCGCACGGCTGAGGACATTCCGCAAGTCCCAATCCGCGTCCGGGCGGTCCTGCCCGGAGAGCGGGGCCCCGCTCCATTCGACCAGAGTCTCCCTC
>JAKEIC010000336.1 GCA_022614695.1 Planctomycetales bacterium
CGGGGGACATGTAGGCCGGGGTCCCGAGGGCCTCGCCGGTCCGCGTGAGCCGGCTGCCCGTCGCGGCGAGCTTCGCGAGGCCGAAGTCGGCGAGGAAGGCGCGGCCTCCGCCCGCTCCCCGCCCGTCGCCCGGCCCTCCCATGGGCTTCCGACTCTACGCCCGCTCTCCGGCCGCGATCAACCCGTGAGTCGCCCGCGACGACGAGGCTCCGTTCCCCGTCCGGGATTGACCGGCCGGGACGGATCGCATATTCTTTTCGCATATGCGTGAGCTCGTCCTCAGCGTCCGCCAGGCCCAGGCGAAGATCGGCACGGCCCTGCGGGCGGTCGAGGCAGGGAAGCGGGTCTTCATCACCCGTCGGGGGCGGAAAGTGGCCCAGCTCATCCGCAGCACGGAGCCGCCCTCCCGGCTTTCCCGAGAGGAGCGGATCCTCCGACGGCTCGAGGCGGAGGGGAAGATCGTCTGCAAGGAGCACGGGCCCATCCCCCCGTACACCCCGCCCGCGACCAGGATCCGCGGCCTCGCGGAGCGGGTGCTCCGCGACCGGCGATGATCTTCTGGGACACGAGCGGGCTCGTGAAGGCCTACCTCCCCGGGGAGGCGGACCACGCGCGCGCGAAGAACCTGCTCGTAGGCCGCGAGGCCCACGTCGGTTCCCTCCTCCTCAGGCCGGAAGCGCGTAGCGCGATCGTGCGTCGGCTGGGCGCCGACCGCGTCCTGCGGGATCAGCTGCTGGGGCTCCTCGACCGGCAGACCCGGCGGTTCCGCCTCGTCCCGCTCGAGGACGAGCAGGCGGAGTCGGCCGAGCGCCTGATCGAGCGCCACTCCCTGCGCGGCGCCGATGGCGTCCACCTGGCGGCGGCCCTGCAGCTCGCACGCGAGGCGGGTCGGTCGCGGCTCCGCCTCGTGACCGCCGACGCCGATCAGGCCCGCGCCGCGCGCGCCGAGGGCCTGCGGGTCGTCGAGCTGGCGCGCTGAGTGCGGCCGTGTGCTCCTTGGCGTCCTCCTCGCGACTTCCGCGGCACCCTCGTCGCCCGCAAGGTCGGCGACGCCTGGAAGTGGATCCACTGGCACGGCTCGTTCCGGGAGATGCCGCCGGTGCCCAGGCCGCGCCCAACGGGCAGGCAAGGTAGCGCGACTCGATCGGCGGCCGGGCCGCGCATCAGCGCCCGCCCTCTCGTCGCTCTTGCGCCTCGCGCGCTGCGCGGACGCGGGCGAGGGCACCCGCAACGGCATTCCGGTGCGACCAGTCCGGAGCCGCGGCCTCGAGGGCATTCCCGAAGTCCTCGATCGCCCCGGACAGGTCGCCCTGGGCCTCCCGCGCGAGGCCGCGGTTGGAGAGAGCCCAGGCGAACGGCATGCCTCCGTCGAGTCCCCGGTTGTACTCGCGGACGGCGGCCCCCTTGTCTCCCTCGGCGTCCTCACCCTCCACGTAGCCTCGCGGGAGCGCCGCCTCCCAGCCGGGCTCGGCGCGCAGCGCCTCCCGCGCCTGCGCCCACCTCTTCTCCATCGCCGCGCGCAGGAGCCGCTCGAGCCCCGGGGGCAGGTCCGGCCGGAGGGCCCTGAGCCGGGGCGGCTCCCGCAGGAGCACCTGCCCCACCACCGCCGCGTCGGTCTCCCCCTCGAACGGCCGCCGCCCCGCGAGCATCTCGTAGAGGACGCACCCGAGGCTCCAGACGTCCGTCGCAGGCGTGAGCGAGGACACCTCCCCTCGCGCCTGCTCCGGGGACATGTACGCCGGCGTCCCGAGGGCCTCGCCGGTCTTCGTGAGCTTCGAGCCCGTCGCGACGGACTTCGCGAGGCCGAAGTCGGCGAGGAAGGCGCTCACCGGCCGCCCTCCCGGGCCCCGAGCGCCTCGCCCTGAGCCTCCCGAAGGGCCGCCCGGGCGCGTGCGAGGGCTCGCTGGACATCGGCGCGATGCTTCCAGGCGGGCGGCGAGAGCTCGAGCGCCCTCTCGAAGTCGGCGACCGCCTGGGTCGGTTCATCGAGGGCGTTGCGCGCGAAGCCGAGATTGGCATGGGCCTCGGGTGACCCGGGGTCCAGGCCGATGGACGCGGTCAGGTCTTCGATCGCGCCGGCGAAGTCGCCCAAGCTCCGTTTCGCATAGCCACGGTTCAGGAGGGCCGTCGCATGCCGGGGGGCCAAGTCGAGGGCAGCGTCGAGATCCCGGATCGCGCCGGCAAAGTCCTCCACCGCACACTTCGCGGCTCCGCGGCCCAGCAAGGCCTCCATGACGCGCGGGTTCCCGGCGAGCAAGGCGTCGTGGTCCCCGATCGCACCCGGGAAGTCCCCGAGCCGATACCTAAGCGTCGCGCGATTCAGGCGCGCCACCTCCAGCCCTGGATTCAACTCGAGCGCGGCATCCAAGTCCCGCATGGCCCCCGTCGCGTCACCCTGCATGAGCCGCACGGCACCCCGATTCGCCAGCGCCTCCACAAGTCGCGGACTCCCGGCCAGCGCGGCGTCGTAGTCCCGGAGAGCCCCCGGGAGGTCGCGGGACGCCTGCTTGGCGATGCCACGGCTGTTGAGGATCTGGCTGTCTGCCGGATCGAGGGCGAGCGCGGTGTTGTAGTCCGAGATCGCGCCCTCGTAGTCCCGATCGTGGAACCTCATGGTGCCCCGGTTCCAGAGCGCGCGCTTGAGCTGCGGGTCCAGGCTGAGCGCCGTCGTGTAGTCCTGGATCGCCCCGGCACGGTCCTCGAGACGTTGCCTTGCCAGGCCACGGCCGTAATAGCCCCACGCGAATGCGATTCCAGTGCTCAGGGCGTCGCTGTGGAGGCGGATCGCCTTTTGCCGATCGCTTGCCGGATCCGAACCTTCGATCAACGCGCGTAGGAAGGCGGCCTCCCATCCGTCGAGCCCTTGAGACGTTTCGCGCGCCCGAGAGAAGTCCCCCCGGACCACGCAGAGTGCCGCGCGCGCCAGCTGGCCCTCGCGCCCGGGGTACTCGACGAGCTTCTGCAGGTGTGGCCGTGCCTGGTCCCAGCGGTAGCGGTCATCTTCGAGTCGGAAGAGGGCCTCCAGTCCCAAGTACAGGGTGGCCCGGAACTGCAGGGCTCTTTGCGCCTCACGTTGCACGGTCCCCCACTCCGCCTGCGCGGAGACGATGTCCCCCGATGCCCAGAGCATCAGACCCCTCTCGAGGCGAAGGTCATGGCGGTGCGGGGCGAGCGCCAGCGCCTCCTCGAGGATGGCGGCCGCCCGCCGCGGAGCGGAGGGTCTCAGCGCGGCGGCATGGGCTGCCAGCGCCTCGACCCGTCCCCTCTCCGGGGACGCGGGAGGGGCCGGTTCGGCCTCCGCCGCCTCGCCGCCCTCGTCCCCGCGCGCGCCGAGTGCCGCCGCCAGGAGCGCCAGCGCGCCCGCGGCTCCGAGAGCCGCCAACGCGCGCCGGCGAGCCCCAGGGAGCCCCGCACGCGGACCCTTCCCCTCGAGGACCCTCTCCAGGTCTTCCCCTAGAGCCCCGCCGTTCCGGTACCGGTCCCCCGCCCGCTTGCCGAGACAGACGCGCACGACCCGCTCGACAGCCCGCGAGACCTCGGGCCGCAGCCTCCGGATCGCCGGCGGCTCCCGCAGCAGCACCTGCCCGACGACCGCCGCGTCGGACTCCCCCTCGAACGCCCGCTTCCCGGCGAGCATCTCGTACAGGACGCACCCGAGGCTCCAGACATCCGTCGCGGGAGTGAGCGCAGCCACCTCGCCCCGCGCCTGCTCGGGGGACATGTAGGCCGGGGTCCCGAGGGCCTCGCCGGTCCGCGTGAGCTTCGAACCGGTCGCGGCGAGCTTCGCGAGGCCGAAGTCGGCGAGGAAGGCGGCCGGTTCGACGCAAGAGGGGGGCCGCCTCACCGGCTGCGCCTCCCCGGGTCGCCCCCATCCTCGCACTCCGCCAGTCGGCGACGAATCTCGCCGGCGCGGGGGTCCCCCGGGGCGAGGCGGAGGAACTCCCGGAAGGAGGCGGCCGCGGCCGAGGTGTCCCCGAGCGCGCGGCGGGCGAGCCCGAGGTTCGCGTGGGCCTCGGCGTAGTCCGGCCGGAGCCGCAGAGCCGCCTCGAAGTCCGAGACCGCCCCGGCGAGGTCCCGGAGGGCGCCCCGCACGATGCCACGGTTGTTGAGGGCCAGCGGGTCGTCCGGCCGGAGCCGGTGGGCCGCATCCAGGTCCGAGAGCGCCCCGGATAGGTCTCCGAGGTCGCGCCGCGCGTTGCCGCGGTTGTTGAGAGCCTCGGCGTGGTCCGGCCGCAACCGCAGAGTCGCGTCGTAGTCCGAGATCGCACCCGGGATGTCCCCGATCGCCCGGCGCGCGAGACCCCGGTTGTAGTGGGTCAGCGGGTCGTCCGGCCGGAGCTGCAGCGCCGCATCGTAGTCACGGAGGGCCCCTGGGAGGTCGCGCAACTCCTGTCTCGCCAGGGCGCGGTTGTTCAGAGCCTCGACGTAGTCCGGCCGCAGCCGCAGGGAGGCGTCGAAGTCCGAGATCGCTCCGGCGGCGTCCCGCAGGGCTCTTCGCGTGACGCCGCGGTGGTTCAGCGCCACCGGGTCGGCCGGACGGATCCGGAGCGCCGCGTCGTGGTCGGAGAGCGCCCCGGCGAGATCGCCCATGGCCCGGCGGGCGGCGCCCCGGTTGTTGAGGGCGTCGGGGAGTCCGGGGTCGAGACGGAGGGCGGCATCGAAGTCCTCGAGAGCGCCGGAAAGGTCGCCGAGCACCCGCCGGGCGCGGCCGCGGTTGTTGTAGACCCACGCGAACGGGATCCCCTCGCCGAGCGCCCTGCCGTACTCGCGGGCGGCGGCTTCCTTGTCCCCGGCCGGGCCCTGGCCCTCGACGTAGCCCCGGAACAGGGCCGCCTCCCAGCCCGGGATTTCCCGCAGCACCTCCCGGGCGCGGCTCCAGTGCCGGCGCACGACGAGCAACGCCGCCTCCGCGAGCCGGCCCGGCCAGCCACCCGCGCGTCCGGCCGCCTCGAGTTCTGGCGCCGCCTCCTCGAACTGGAGGACTTCCCCTTCCAGGCGGAACATGGACTCGAGCCCCAGGTAGAGGCGCGCCGTTCCCCACTCCTCCGCGGACGCCGGAATCCTCGCCCATTCCCCGCGCGCCTCCGGCCCCGAGCCCGTCGCCCAGAGGAGGAGCCCCCGCAGCAGCCTCCAGTCCCAGCGAGCGGGCTCGTCCTCCAGGGCGTGGCCGAGCCGCCTCGCCGCTTCCCTCGGCTCGGTGCGCCGGAGCCTGAGGGCTTCCGCGACCGACGCCTCGGCTCGCGCCGAACTCCGGGTGCGCGGC
>JAKEIC010000337.1 GCA_022614695.1 Planctomycetales bacterium
GGGACGAGCGGAACTTCGGGGCCGAACTCCTGCGCCACGTCGTCAAGCGCTACCCGCGCTCGCCCGAGGCCCAGGTCGCCAAGAACAAGCTCCTCTCCGAGGCCCTCGACGCGGCGAAGTCGGCCGCGAAGGCGGCGAAGAAGCGCTAGACGGGTCCTCCGCGGCTTGACACGGGGCGCCCGGGGAGTTAACTGTATTGTGAACGCCCCGGCCCGGCGGCTCCCCCGGCCGCTCGCGTCGCCCGAGGGCGTCGGGGGGACGACATGCCGAATCTCGCGAGGGCGGGCCTTGTGGCGGTCCTGGCGGTGGTGGCGGGGACGGCGCGCGCGCAGTCGGGGGACCTGGAACTCGCCGGGGCTCTCGCCCGGCGGCGGATCGCCGGCCTCGCCGAGGAGCTCTACCGGCGCGTGCTCGCCGACCCGCGGAGCGGCCCGGCCGAGCGGGACGCGGCGGAGCTCGGGCTCCTCGGGATCGCGAAGGCCCGCGCGACGGGCGAGCGGGACCCCGAGAGGCAGTCGGCCCTCTACGACGAGGCGCTACGGCGCTACGAGGAGGTGCTCGCGAGGCCCGGAGCCCCGCCAGCGCCCGAGGGACGGCTCGCCTACGCCGAGCTCCTGCTCGAGAAGGGGGCGGCCCTCGCGGAGGCTGCCGACCGCCTGGGCGCGGTCGAGGAGGCGCGCGCCGCGCTCGCCTCGGCGAGGGGCGCGTGGGAGAAGGCCGGTCGCCTCCTCCAGGAGGCGGTGGTGGCGCTTCGACCCCGCTTCGAGGCGGCCAAGGACCCCGCCACCGGAGCCGTTGACCGGGCCCGGTGCCCGGAGGCGACCGAGGACGCGCTCGTGCGCGCCTGGCTCCTCGAGGGCGAGGCGCGGGTGCGGGCCGGGGCGTCGGCGCCGGCGACGGAGCGCGAGGCGCTCCTCGGGGCCGCCCTCGCGACGGTCCGGGAGTTCTCCTGGGAATTCGGGGAGCGGCTCGTCGGGCAGTGGGGGCTCCTGCTGGAGGGCCGGGCCCACGCGGAGCTCGGGAAGTTCGCCGACGCGGAAGCGGCCTTCCGCGCCGTCCTCGGCCTGCCGGCGGAGTCCGACTTCGAGGAGTTGCGGCTCGCCGCCTACGCGCGGCTGGCCGAGTCCTACGTCCAGGCCTCCCGGCCCGCCGACGCCGTCGCCGCGGTCGCCCGCATGGAGCGCGAGTACCCGCGGCACCTCTCGACCCGCTCCGGCCAGGAGGCCCGCCTCGCCCGCGGGGAGGCGCGCTCGGCGCTCGAGGAGCACGCCGAGGCGGTCGCCGATGCGCTCGCGGTGATCGAGGCGCCGGCGCCGTTCCTCCGCGGCCGGGCGACGAGGCGGCTGGCGCTCTGGTCCGAGCGGGACCCCTCCTCCGGAGTCCGCGTGAGGTTGCTGCGCGGGCAGATGCTCAAGGCGGAGGGGGCGGCCCGGCCGGAGCGTCTCGTCGAGGCCATCGGGGTCTTCCAGGAGGCGGCGGCCGCGATCCGCACCCCCGAGGAGGCGCGCCGCTACGGGGTCCTGCTCTGGAAGGAGGTCGGGGACTGCTACACGGGGCTGGAGCGGTTCGACGAGTCGGGGCTGGCCTACACGCGGGGCGCTGCGGGACGGAAGGACGACCTGCTCGCCGCCGAGTGCGCGTTCGGCGCCTACCGGGCCTTCCACGAGGCCGCCCGCCGCGGACGCGACCCCGAGGCCCGCGAGCGGCTCCGGGAGGCCCGTCGGCGGTTGCTGGCCGACTTCCCCGACGCGGCGAGGGCCCGGGACCTCGCCTTCCTCGAGGCGCGCGACCTCGAAGTCGAGGGGCGCCTCCTCGAGGCTGCGGATGCCTACGAGAGGGTGCCGGCCGACTCGACGCGCCGAGAGAGCGCACTCGAGCGTGCCGGCTCGTGCCTCGCGCGCGCCGCCGAGAAGGCCGGCGTCGCGTCGGCGGGCCTCCTGGCTCGGGCAGAGGCGCGGCTCCGGGAATTCCTGGCCTCGACCGGGGTGGCCCTACCCTCCGACGCGGGCGCGGAGCGGATTGCGGAGAGGGCGGCGGCGCGGGGGCGGGCCCGCCGGACTCTCGCCCGCATCTCGGAGGGACGGGCCGAGTGGCCGGACGTCCTCGCCCTCGTCGAGGGGCTTCCCGCCGAGGAAGCGGCCGCGGGGCGCGTGGAGACGGCGGGGGAGGCCTTCCGGCTCGAGGTGCGCGCCCTGGCGGGGCTCGGTCGGGTCGCGGAGGCCGAGGGGAGGCTCGCCGAGATGGCGGCCGCGGTGCCGGGGGCGAGGGGACTCCCCGCCGCGCGGCTCCTCGTCGGCAAGCTCCTCGAGTCCGAGGCGGACCGGGCCGAGCGCGAGGGCCGTGGCGCGGAGGCCGCGCCCATGCGGCGCCGGTCCGGCTGGGTCTACCACGAGTGGCTCCGGGACGACGCCGGGAGCCGGGACCGGGACACTCTCCTCGCGGTCGCGGCGAGGCTCGTGGCCCTTCCGGATGAGGCGCGGTTCCTGGAGGCGGCCGCCGGGCACTACGAGGAGCTTCGGACCCGCGCGACCGCGCTCGGCCTCGACGACGCCGGGCGGGACCGCGTCGAGGAGGCCCTCACGGACGCCCTCTCCCGGCTGGGGCGGCTCCAGGACCGGGAGGGCCGCGCCGCCGACGCCGAGGCGGCGTGGAGGCGGGCGATCCCCGTGCTCGATGCGCTCCGGGCGCGGCACCCGAAATCGGTCCGCATCCTCTCGCGCTCCGTCGAGGCGGTGCGTCGCGTCGGCCGGTGGGACGAGGCGCTCGTTCTCTGCGCCTCCCTCCTGCGACTGCTGGACGGGCGCCGGTTCACGCCCGACTGGTGGCAGGGCAAGCTCTGGCAGTGCGACCTCCTCCTCCGGGTCGGCGAGGCCGCGAAGGCGAGGGAGATCCTCGCGAACCTCGAGCAGATCCGCGCCGACCTCGGGGGCACCGACTTCGCGCCGCAGTTCCGGGACCTGATCCGAAGGGCGGGCCGATAGCCGAGGGAGGGCTGGTCCGGACTAGAAGTCCTTCAGCGCGTCCGTCATCGTCGGGTGGAACTCGAAGTACGAGACGAGGCCCATCGCCTGGAGGGTCTTCACGATCTTCTCGTTCGTCTGGACCAGGCGGAGCTTGCGCTCGATCGCCAGTCGCACGAGCGCCGAGACCGCGGAGGAGCCGAGATACTCGACCCCCTTCAGGTCCACGAGCACGCGCGCCACGTCTGCGTGGTCCTCGAAGGCGATGCGGATGAGCTGCTCGCTCTCGACGAGGGTGACCTTTTTCGAGTGGAAGCGGATCGAGAGCCGCCCGCCCGTGACCTCGGCCAGCACGTTGGCCGATGTCACGGATCCGGTCTGGCGTAGGGGGCTCCCGCACTGGGGGCAGGTGAGATCCTGCCCCTCCCGGCGCGTGCCCTCGCCGACGTAGCCGCAGGCGCACCTCACCTGGAGGCTCATCGTCTCCTCCTGACGGCGCCCCGGACCCGGCCCTCGCTCGGCGCCTCCGAGGGGACGAACTCGAAGCCCGAGGCGCCGGGCCCCACGACCTCCACCGTCGTCCGGAAGTCCGAGAGGGTCATGACGCCGTCAGCGATCCGGCGCGTCGAGGGGCGGACTTCCGCGTCTACGGGGAACGTCTCCGTGTCGGCAGGGATCGGCACCTCGCGGCGGGCCGGCGGCGCGTCGCCTTCCTCGACCCGGGTCCAGGAGACGCGGGCCGAGGTGAGCCCCTCCCCGGTCCAGACGACCTCGTCTCCTGCGCGGACGACGACAGTCCCGGCTCCCGTCCCCCCCGTCGCCTCCACGCGCACTTCGCCGCCCGCCCCCCCGCCGATCTCCTCCTCGATCGTGAGTTCCGAAGTCTCGAGCCGGACGACCGCCTCCAGCGCCTCAGGGGGCAGCCGGGCCCGGTCCCCGCGAGGGTTCAGGAGCACGGTCTCCCTCCATTCGGTCCTCGACCGGGCCGTCGTCACGATCCGCAGGGTCGCCTCCGGGGCGGCGCAACCGGCCGTCGCGGCAAGGAGGGCCATCCCGGCGCCGGCGACGTTCCAGACTCGTCGCGTCGGAACCCCTCCTGGACGGGGGATTCTACCCCCGGGCGGCCTCCGGGCCAGTTGTCGCTGTCCTTGAGCCGTCGCTATCCTCATCTCCCGGCCATGGGCTACGCATCGTCGCTCGCGGGCTTCCTCGTCGCCGCAGCGGCAGGGATCGCGCGCGGCCAGGACCCCGCCGAGGACGCCGCGGGGCTCCTCGCATCGGGAAGGCCGGCCGAGGCCGCCGCGGCGGCGGAGCGGGCGCTCGCGACCTCGCCGGGGGACCCGGCTCTCCTCTCGCTGCTCGGGCGGGCGCGGCTGCGGCTCGCGGGGCCGACGGAGGACCGGGCGGGCGCGGCCGCGGCCGAGGACGCGCTCGCGCGGGCCGTGGACCGGGGGGCGGCCGACCCGGCGACGTTCGTCGCGCTCGCGCAGGTCCGCCGGCTCCTCGCGGGGGGGGCCCCGGACGAAGCGACGGCCCGCGTCTACAAGGCCGGCGCGGCGGAGGCCGGGGCGCGGGCCCTCGCCGCGGCGCGCCAGGACGTCGAGAGGGCCCCCGGCGACCTCCTCGCGAGGAAGCGCCTCGCCGACACGACTCTCCTCCTCGAGGACCCCGCCGGGGCGGCGCCGCTCTACGCCGCGCTCCTCGCCGATCTACCGGCCGACGCGCCGTCGGACCTCGTCCGGGACGTGCGGCTCGCCTGGCGGAGCTGCTACGAGGTCCGGCTCGCACCGGGGGCGCCGCCCGAGGGAATCGCGTCGCTCGCGGGGGAATTCGCGCGCTCGGCGCTCGCCCTGCTCGCGCGGCGCCAGGAGCATGGGGAGATCCGGGGGGATGCGGCCGCGATCCTCCGCCGCGCGGCCCAGCTCCTCGCCGACCGGGGTCGCCACGGCGACGCGGCGCGGGTGCACGTGGAGGCGATCCGGGTGTCGGGAGGGGCGACCGAGGAGGACTTCTCGTACCGGGTCGCGTGGCTCACGGCCCTCGAGCTGGTGAAGCGAAGCGCCCGGGACGAGGGACGCGCGATTCTCGCCGCGCTCCGGGACTCGCTCGGCCCGGGAAGGGCCCGGGCGCGCGTGCTCGGGAGCCTCGCCGTGGAGGCCTGGAACGACGGACGGATCCCGGACGCGCTCGAGACCTGCCGTCGCGCGGTCGAGGACGCGGGGAGCGAGGCGCCTCCCGTCCCCGACCCGACGGACCTCCGGTCGGAGCTCTGGAACAACCTCGGGCTCATCCAGTTCGGCGAGGGGGACCTGGCGGGTGCGCGCGCCTCGTTCGAGAGGTCGCTCGCCGAGAGCCGGGGCTCGATCTTCGCGCGCGAGAACCTCGCGCGGCTCGCCGAGCGCGAGGGCCGGCGCGACGACGCGCGCCGGCTCCTCCTCGAGGCCCTCGACGCCGCGGCGGCCCTCCCCGAGGAGAGCGCCCGCCTCCAGCACTCCTGGCGGCTGCGGACGTTCCTGCGGTGGCTGGACGCGGCTCCGCCGACGGGTCGGTAGGCGGCTCCCGGCGGCGTCAGTGCTGGACGATGTCCGCGTCGCGGACCCTGTCCGCCAGCGTGTATCGGACCCGGAGCGTGTCCTCGTCCATGCGGAATCCCGTCCACATCCCGATCCTCCAGTGGTCCTCGTCCGGAGAAGGCGACTCCCAGTCGGGGGCGCCGAGCAGCGATCGGACCTCGGTCCGGGCCATGCCGGGCTTCACGACGCGCTCGAGGATCTCCCCGACCATGGACCCGCGGGGGCTGTCGCGATTCGTCGTCTGCGCCTCCGCCCGCCAAACCACGGGGTCGAAGCCCCGATCCTGGAATGGGGGGGAAAGCATCGCCATGACCAGGAGGACCAACCAGACCCAGCCCCAGAGGAGGATCGTCGCTCCTCCCGCGAGTACTCCCAGGAGGGGCCAGAGATTGAGGAGACTCTTGGAGAGTCCCCAGAGACCCCCGACGATCGCGCCGCAGGCCGCGCCGAGGATAGGCGCGACGATGAGCGGCAGGATCGGGCCTCTCCAGAGGAGGCTCCAGGTCAGGGAATGCGCGAGCGCGAGTCCTGCTCCGCCCAGCGCAGAGAGGCGCCAGATGCGGGACGCCCGCTCCGTGAAGGTGCCCAGGACGGCGATGAGCCATACGAATGTGAACAGGACGAACCACACAGAGGATCGGGAGAGCCCGGCCGCGCCCCCCGCGGCCGCGGATCCGGCCCCGACGGCCGCGGAGACGATCGCGATCCCGATGACGATCCGGCGTGCGCGAGGGCCCGGCGCGGGCGCCTCTCCTCCGGGCGACTCCCCCGGCATCACGGCCTGCCGGAGAGGACTCGTTCCGCAATCTGCACCGCGTTCAGCGCGGCGCCCTTCCGGAGCTGGTCGCCGGCGCAGAAGAAGGAGAGAGCGGGGCGGTCGGCGCGGGCGGTCCGGATGCGGCCGACGAGGACGTCGTCCTGGCCTGCCGCCTCCTGGGGGGTGGGGCCCCAGGTGTCCTCCTCGGGGAGGAGGCGGACGCCGGGCGCCTTGGCGAGGAGCTTCCGGGCGGTCGGGGGATCGAGCGGCTTCTCGGGGAAGACGGTGACGGACTCCGAGTGCGCCCGCCAGACGGGCACCCGGACGCACGTGGCGGCCACCTGGATCGTCGGGTCGCCGAGGATCTTCCGCGTCTCGAGGGCGACCTTCCGCTCCTCCTCGCTCTCGCCGCTCCCGGCGTCCATCGAGCCGACGCGGGGGAGGACGTTGAACGCGATCGGCTTCGGGTAGACGGACGGAGCCGGGGCCGGCTTCCCCCCGGCCCAGGCCCGGACCTGCGCCTCCAGCTCGGCGATCGCCTTCGCCCCGGTCCCCGAGACGGCCTGGTAGGACGAAAGGACGACCTCGCGGCAGCGCACGGCGCGGTGGAGCGGCGCGAGCGGGACCACGAGCATGATCGTCGTGCAGTTGGGGTTCGCGACGAGGCCCTTCGCCTCCGCGAGGGCCTCGGGGTTCACCTCGGGGACGACGAGCGGGACCTCCGGGTCCATCCGGAAGGCCGACGAGTTGTCCACGACGAGCGCGCCGGCGTCCCGCGCCGCGGGGCCGAGGGTGCGCGAGACGCTCGCGCCCGCCGAGAAGAGCGCCAGCTCGATCCCGCGGAATACTCCCGGGCCGGCCTCCTCGACCGACACCTCCGCCCCGGCGAAGCGGACCTTCCGCCCGGCGGAGCGCGCCGAGGCGAACAGGCGCAGGTCCCGGACGGGGAACTTCCTCTGCTCGAGGACTGCCAGGAACTCCTGCCCGACAGCCCCCGTCGCCCCCACGATCGCGACCCGGTATCCCTTTCCCGCCATCCGGCTCCTCTCCCGCTCGGGGATTATCGGTTCCCGCCGGCTATTCCCCAACCCTCCACGCGTCCCGCACGAGCACCGTCTCCGGCTCCCCGCCGCCCCGGTACATCACTCCCACCACGTCGAACCGGCACGTCGCGTCGCCCAGCCGGCGGCGCGTGATGAAGTCGAGGGCGGCGCGCTCGACCTGGCGGCGCTTCGCCGGGGTGACCTTCTCGAGCGGGTCCCCGTGGCTCGCCGACGCCCTCGCCTTCACCTCGACGAAGCAGAGGGTGTCGCCCTCCCGCGCGACGATGTCCACCTCCCCGCGGAGGCACTCGTAGTTCCGGGCGAGGATCCGGTATCCCTCCCGCTCGAGGCGCGAAGTGGCCGCATCCTCGCCCGCCCTCCCGAGGGCCTGGCGCGCCCGCGACACGAACCCTTACTTCTTCGCGGGCGCGGCCGGCGGGGCGGGCTTCTCGGCCGGCTTCTCGGGGGCCTTGGCGGCGGCGGGAGCCGGGGCCTTCGCCTCGGCGGCCGGCGGCTTCGTCCCCGCCGGCGCCGGAGCGGGCGCCGCGGCCGCCGGAGCCGCGCCCGTGGGCGGGGCCGCGCCGGCCGGAGCCTCCGGGGCGGCCGGAGCCCCCTCGGGAACGGGCTCGTCCTCGCCCGGGATCCGGACGCCGAGCCGCTCGCGGAGGCGCGTGGACTTCCCGACGCGGTCGCGCAGGTAGTGGAGCTTCGCCCGCCGGACCTTCCCCTTCCGGATGACCTTGACGGCCGAGACCGTGGGAGCGTGGATCGGGAAGATCCGCTCGACGCCCTCTCCCTGAACGACCCGGCGCACGGTGAAGGTCTTCGAGAGCCCCGCGCCGCGCTCGCGGATGACCGTCCCCGTGAACACCTGGATCCGCTCCTTGTCGCCCTCGCGGATCTTCACGTGCACGTCCACGGTGTCGCCGACCTCGTAGGCCGGCAGCTTCGGCTTCCGCGTGTCGGCGAGGCCCTGCTCGGGGTGTTTCATGGCCATGGCGATCACCTCGTCTCGGGGGGACTCGCCCCCTCCTCCCCGCCGGACGTCGCCCGGTCCCCGGGGCTTCCTCCGGTCCGGGCGCCGAGGTCCGGCCGCCGCTCGGCCGTGCGCCGGCGGGCCTCCGCGGCGCGCCACGCGGCCACGGCCTGGTGGTCGCCGCCCTTCAGGACCTCCGGGACCCCGAGCCCCCGGTACTCGGCCGGCCGCGTGTACTGCGGCCCCTGGAGGAGCCCCGACTGGAAGGAGTCGGCGGCGCCCGACTCCGGGTCGCCCAGGACCCCGGGGAGGAGCCGCGTCACCGAGTCCACGATCGCCACGGCGGCCGGCTCGCCGCCCGTCAGGACGTAGTCCCCCACGGAGATCTCCCGCGGCTTGAGGAGCAGCCTCACGCGTTCGTCCACGCCCTCGTAGTGGCCGCAGATCATCACGAGCCTCTTCCTCGCCGCCAGCTCCCGCGCGATCGCCTGCGTGTATCTCTCGCCCTGCGGGGTCAGGAGGATCAGCTCCCCCGGCTCCGCCTCCATGGCCTGGACCGCCTCCGTCGCCTCGACGACCGGCTCCGGCCGCAGCACCATCCCGGGGCCCCCCCCGTACGGACGGTCGTCCACGCGCCGGTGCTTGTCGCGGGACCAGGCCCGGATGTCGTGGCAATGGACCTCGAGGATTCCCTTCTCCCGGGCTATTCCCAGGATGGACGAGCCGAGGAACGGACCGAATACCTCCGGGAAGAGTGTGAGGACGTCTACCCGGAGGCGACGTGCCTCCGCCACCACGGAATCTCCTCCGCCCGGTTGACGGGGGCCGTCCCCCGGCCAGAATCGGGGCGGCATTGTCGCGGGGGGCCGCCGCAAGTCAAGGGAGGCCGATCCTGTTCACCGGCATCGTCCGAGGCACCGGGGTCATCCGCGGCGCGCGCGACACCCCCGCGGGGCGGCGACTGGTCCTCGAGGTGGGCGCTATCGGGAGGCCCGCGCGGGGCGACTCGGTCTGCGTGAGCGGCGTCTGTCTCACCGTCGCGACGGAGAAGGACGGCCTCGCCGTCTTCGACGTGGTCCCCGAGACGATCTCGAAGACGACCCTCGGCGACCTCGGCAAGGGCGACCGAGTGAATCTCGAGCCCGCGCTGCGGGCCGGGGACCCACTCTCGGGCCACCTCGTCATGGGCCACGTGGACGCGGTGGGGAAGGTGCTGCGCCTCGACCGGGACGAGGGGATCGTCGCGCGGGTGAAGATCCCCCGGCCCCTCGCGAAGCTCGTCGCCCCGAAGGGCTCGGTCGCGCTCGACGGCGTCAGCCTCACGGTGGTCTCCTCGGGCGTGGACTGGCTCTCGGTGGCCCTCATCCCGACGACCCTCGACCTCACGACCGCGCGCGACTGGAAGGAAGGCACGCCCGTGAACGTCGAGGCCGACGTCCTGGCGCGCTACGTGGCGAAGGTGTTGGGGAAGAGAACATGAGGGGCGGCGCGCCGGAGGCTTCCCCTCCGAATGCCCCGGCCCCGGGCAGGATCGCGGACGCCTGCACGCTCGTGAACCTGGTTGTCCTGGCGATCGGCTGCCTCCAGCTGCTGGGCATCTTCGCCGTGTCGGTCTTTGGGGATGCCCTCGACTCGGACGGCCCCCGCACCTCGAGGCGCGAGCGCGGCGTCGCGGCGTGCGCTTACGGGGTGCCCGTCCTCGCGGGCTGCGTCTTGCTCATCATCGCCACGAGCCATAACCGCTCCGGGCCGGGAGATCGAGGGGAGCGGGTTGCCCGGGGCATGAAGATCGGCGCCGCCGGAGGCCTGGTCGGGAGCCTCCCGACTCTCGGGAGCGGTCTCTGGCGTCTGACGGAGTGGGCGAGGGGTACGTGGTCACCGGCAGTCTCATCCGGGTTGGCCGGTGAGTGGCTATTCCTCGGGATTTGCCTCGCGCCCTTCCCCCTCGCGCTCGCGGCGAACGGGTTCGGCTGGCTCGTCTACGGCCGGGCGCTGCGGGAGGGGCCCCCGAACGGAGCCGGGTCCGCCGCCCCCGAGGAGGCGCCGCCTACTCCACCAGCTGCGGAGTCAGGACCGTCGTGAGATTGAGGAGCTCCTTCGCCTTCTCGGCCGGGAGCTGCCTGAGGGCGAGGATCGCCTCGACCGCGGCGAGCTCGGCCCGGGCCGCGGCCTGCACCCGATCCACGTGCGGGAAGAGGACGTCCGGGGAGCGGAGGGGGAGCTTCTGCAGGGACGCGGGCAGCGCGTCGAGCCACCGCCGGCCGACCCAGTCGTAGGGGGCCGGGTCGGTCTCCGCGAGGCCGGCGCTCTCGAAGAGCTGCTTCACGAGGAGCTTCTCGAGGGCGTCACGGTCCTTCGCGTGCACCGGCACCCTCATCACGTACACCAGCCCTGGCGAGAGGAGGTCCATCTGCACCCGTCCCTCGGTGGATGGGTTGAAGAGGAGCGCCTGCTGGCTCGGCGAAAGCGACTCCTTGAGCGCCCTGAGGAAGCGGATCTTGGCGTCCACCTCGTCCACGAGCTTCTGGAGCGCGGGGGTCCCCGGGCCGTAGGAGGTCCCGAACCGCTCCATCTCGCTCGCCCAGGCGTTCCCGAGCGCCCGGATGGAGGTCTCCTCCTCGGCCGTGAGCGGGTCGCCGGCCGCGGCGAGGGCGGCCCGGACGAGGTTCGCGATGACGGCCGGGTGCGTGAAGGCCCCGTTCGGGCCGGTGCCGGGCAGCTCCGCGGCGGCCCCGACCGCGAAGATCGCCAGCGGCATGTTGTCCTTCTGGATGGCGGCGATCGTCGCGGGGGAGGGGTCCTTCCCAGACGCCATCTCCTGCATCAGTCCGGGGATCACCTTGTGCATGGACATCATGTGTCCGGCGAGGCCCCCCCAGTCGGCCTTGTCAAAGGTCGGGGTAGTCTCCGGGAGCCCGAAGCGGAGGGTCTTCGCCCCCGCGCCCCCCTCGGCCCTACCCGCAGGAGGCGTCGTCGTGGCGGTCGCCGACGCCTCGACGCGCGCCTTGAGCGACGTGACCTCCTCCAAGAGCGCGCGGTTCTCCTTCTCGAGGGCCGCGCGGCGGGTCTCCCACTCGGGTGGGGGCGTGTGCGCGGCGGTAGCGGCGCCCGGCGCGGGCGTGCCGGCGCCGCCGTCCGCCGTCGCGGTCCCGGCCCCGGGCGGCCTCGGGGCCGGCGCCGGAGGCGCCTCGAGCGTCGCCGGAGCGCCGGCTGCCGGGCCCGACTTGAGAGCCAGGACCGCGCCCGCCCCGACCGCCGCGCCCGCCAGGGCGGCGAGGACCACGACTCCGTTGGAAGGCATGGGCGGGGAGACTAGTCTCCCCACGTCCGGGGATCAACTTCCGGCGCCGCCGCTGGCCACTTCTTCCCCGGATTCAGGATCCCGTTCGGATCGAGCGCGCGCTTCACGCGCCGGTACGCCTCGATCTCGGCGGCCGGGAGCACGCTCGCCACCCAGGGCACCTGCACGAGCCCCACCCCGTGCTCCCCCGTGAGGGTGCCCCCGAGGGCCACGACGTCCCGGAGGAGGTCGCGGATCGCGAGCGGCAGCCGCGCGCCCCATGTCGCCTCGCCGAGGTCCCGGCGCAGGAGGTTCACGTGCAGGTTCCCGTCGCCGGCATGGCCGTAGGTGATCGCCGGGATCCCGTGGCGCTCCGTCACGCGCGCGATCGCCGAGAGAGCCTCGGGGAGCCGAGCCCGCGGGACCGAGATGTCCACCTCGCGGTAGACCGAGGACTTCTTCACCGCCTCGGAGATGCAGCGCCGGATCGCCCAGCAGTCGCGCTGCTTCTCGGGAGTCTCGGCAAGCAGCACGTCGGTAGCGCCCCCCGCGAGGGCCGTCTCGCCCACGACCCCCGCCTGCCTCTCGACCTCGGCCTCGGCGTACCCGTCCACCTCGAGCAGGAGGACGGCGGCGGCGTCCGACCCGGGGAAGCTCCTCCCCAGGTGCCCCTCAGCCGCGCGCAGCGCGGCTCGCTCCATGAACTCGACGGCGCTCGGGACGACTCCCGCGCGGAAGACGGCCGCCACCGTCGCGGCGGCGGCCGCCACGTCCGCGAACGGGGCGAGGAGGAGCCGGCGGAAGCGCGGGAGGGGGATCAGCCGCAGCGTCGCGCGCGTGATCACGCCGAGCGTGCCCTCCGACCCGACGAGGAGCCGCACGAGGTCGTAGCCCGTCACGTTCTTCAGGAGCTTCCCCCCCGGCGCGACGATCTCCCCGGTGGGCAGGACCGCCTCGAGCCCCGTCACCCAGTCCCGCGTGACGCCGTACTTCACCGCGTGCGGCCCCCCCGCGTTGTGGGCGAGGTTTCCCCCGATGTGGCAGGAGCCGCGGCTCGCCGGGTCGGGCGGGTAGTAGAGGCCGCGCTTCTCGACCTCCTCCTGCAGCGTCTGCGTCACGACCCCGGGCTCGACCACGGCGAAGAGGCTCTCCTCGTCCACCTCGAGGATCCGGTCCATCCTCTCGAGCGCGAGGACGACGCCGCCGAGGTGCGGCACGGCCGCACCTGAGAGTCCCGTCCCGCCGCCGCGAGGCACGACCGGGAACCGGTGCTCGTTCGCGAGGCGGAGGACGGCCGAGACCTCGGCGGCCGAGCGCGGCCGGACGACCGCCTCGGGGAGGGCGCGCAGGTCCTCGGTCTCGTCCCTCGCGCACCGCTCGAGGCTCGCCGGGTCGGTGAGGACGTGGCTCTCCCCGACGGCGTCGCGCAGGAGGTCGAGGACGCGGGGCGCAAGCGGCCGGAAGGGCGCGGGGGCCACGTCACCCCCTCCCTTCCGCCGCCCCGGTCCAGGCGGCGCGCACCTGCGGCCACACGGCCGCGACCGAGTAGCGCTCCTCGACGAGCGCCCGCCCCGCGGCTCCGAGTCGCCGCCGCGCCTCGGGGTCGCCGAGGAGGTCGCCGAGCGCCGCCGCCCACTCGTCCTCGGACGCCGCGAGACGCCCCGTCTCACGGTCCCGCACGATCCCGGACTGGACCCCGACCGGCGACGCGACCGCCGGGAGGGACGCGGCGAGGTACTGGAGGAGCCGGAGCCCGCACTTCCCGCGGGTCCAGGGGTCGTCCGGGAGCGGCGCGAGCCCGACGTCGGCCGTCCGGAGATCCTTGACCTCGGTCGCCTCCGCCCAGGTGCGGGCCTCCACCTCGAGGCCCGGGACGAGCGGGGCGTCGCCGGCCCCGATGACCCGGAGCCGGGTCCCCGGCCGCTCGCGCGCGACCCGGCCGAGCGCTCGCGCGATCGCCGCGAGGTAGGGGGCCGTCGCGGGCTGGCCGATCCAGACCAGAGCCCGCCCGTCGCCGCCCGCCGGCCCGGCCGGATAGCGCGCGAGGTCCACGGCGGTCGGGACGACGGCGACGGCACGGGCGTCGGGCCGCGCGAGGGAGGCGATCCACTCGTTCCCCGCGACGACGAGGTCGGCCGCCTCGCAGAGCCTCCGGAACCGGGCCGAGCGTCGGCTGCTCCTCCCCGCCCCCTCGGCTGTCGGCCGGAACGGGAGCGCGTCGTCCACGTCGTAGGCGAGCCGGCCCGCCGCGCGCCGGAGCTGCCGGGTCTCGCCCGCCGCGAGGAGGACCCGGTGGAGCACCACGAGGTCGTGCGGCGGGAGCGCGCCGAAGAGTCGGGCGCGCTCCGGCGTCCGGCGCGGGAGCCGGACCACCTCGATCGCCACGCCGTCCCGGGCCGCGGCCGGCGCGAACTGGACGAGCCGGTAGCGCGCGCTCGGGTCCCCAGGGTCGTCGGTGAGGGCGAGGACTCTCACGGCAGTTCACGGTTCACGGGGAGCGGCGGGCGACGGCCAGCACCGAAGGCGCGAAGTCCACGCCGAGGTAGCGGTGGAGCGGCGCCGCCACCCAGAGTCGGAGCGCCCGCCACACGGCGGGGGCGTTGTAGGTCCTCTGGAGCGACTCGACGGCGTAGCCCGCGAGCGAGATCACGCCGCCCAGCTCGTCGTAGGCGTAGGGGGTCCTGTGAGTCGCGTCGCGGAGGTAGCGGCCCGGCATGAAGACGTTGGGGGTCGAGACGAACAGGAGGCCGCCCGGACGGAGGATCCGCGCGATCCTCCGGAGGAGGTCGAGCCCCTCCCCCAGGGGCAGGTGCTCGATCACCTCGAGGAGCGCGACGGCTTCCACGGGCTCCCGGACCTCGGAAAGGTCCCGGGCGTCGGCCCGGCTGCCGCGGTCCGGGTCGAGCGACCGGTAGCGGACGCCCGGCGCGTGGCGGGCCAGAGCCTCCCGCAGCTCCCCCTCCCCCGAGCCGACGTCCAGCAGGGTGCCGCTCGGCGGCGCCGCGGCCGCGATGGCCCGGGCGGCGCTCTTCACGAGAGGCAGCCGGAACGGGTCGGGCCACCGCTCCCGCACGGCCCTCCGCGCCCGGTACAGCTCCGACCAGGTGGGAGGCTCCACGGCGGCGCGGATTGTATGCTCCGGCCTCGTGGCGAGCGCTCCTCCTCCCCCCGGCCGGGTCGCGGCGATCCACCTGTGCGTGGCGCCACGCGTGCCCATGCAGCCGGCCGTGTCGGCTCGTCTGGTCGCGGATCGCGGCCTCGAGGGCGACCGGCACGCCCGCGCGCGGAGCCGCCGGCAGGTCCTCCTCGCCGACCGGGAGACCCTCGACGCGCTGGAAGTCCGCCCCGGCCAGATCCGGGAGAACGTGACCACGGAGGGGATCGCGGTGCAGGCGCTGCCCGCGGGGGCCCGGCTGCGCGTCGGTCCGGCGCTCCTCGAGATCACCGGGCCCTGCGAGCCGTGCGCCTTCATGGACTCGATCCGGCCCGGCCTCCAGGAGGCGAGCCGGGGCCGCCGCGGCGTCACGGCAAGGGTGATCGAGGGCGGCGAGGTGCGGGTGGGGGACCCGGTGACTGCTCTCTAGCGCGGGGCCGCCGGCGGGGGCGGGGCGGCGGCGCGGAGTTGCCGGTAGGTCTCGAGGTGCCGCAGGCTCTTGTCGAGCGAGAGGGCGAAAGAGGCGGCGTTCAGGGGTTTCCGGGTCCCGCCCTCCTCGTCCGGGACGAGCTGGAGGACCGCGTTGGCCGCGGTCTGGAGGGCGAGGAGGAGGGCGGACTCCTCGGCGAGGCACTCGGTCGGCGGCACGGGGAGCCCGCGGTCCAGGTCGAGGAGCCGCCGGGCGAGAGGCTCCTGGCGGGAGGCGAACTCCTCGAGCGCGATCGCCTCTCCCCGTCCCGAGGCGGAGCCTGCGGTCCGCGCCGCCGCGAACGCCCCGCGCAGCTCCTCCACGTGCTCGCCGAGCCTCCCGGCGATGCGGTCCGCGCGGCGGAGGAACGTCTCCCGGTCGGCGGTCGGCTCTCCGTGCGCTCCTCGGGGGGGGATCACTTCGCGAACTTCATCAGGATCTGGAGCCGGGAGAAGAGGTCGCTCGAGTAGAGGAAGAGGTAGTCGAGGTCCCCCCCGAACGAGATGGCGTCGCCGTTCTTGAGCTCGCGCCGCGAGAGCGCCGTGAGCCGGACGTCGTTCACGAAGGTGCCGTTCGTCGAGCCCGCGTCCACGAGGGTGTGGTTGAACGTCCTCGGGTCCACGAGGAAGTAGGCGTGGAACTTCGAGACCGACCCGTGCTTCACGACGATGTCGTTGTTCGGCGTGCGCCCCACGGTGATCTTGTCGTGGAAGGCCTGCGTCCGGTCCTTCACGAGCGGGATGATCCGGGACTTGAGCGTGATCTGGAGGGTGCGGCGGAACCGGGCCCGGTCCTCGGCGCTCCCGCTCGTCACGGTCTGGAAGTCGCGGTCCTCGACCGCGGCCTGCGGAGGTCCTTCCGATTCTGCGAGGAATGGGTGCGGGTAGGCCCGGACGAACGAGGCCTTGTTGAGGTGCTGGTGGGCCTTCCAGAAGGCGTCGGCCGGCTCGAACTTCTCCGCCATCGGCCGGGGAATTGTACCGGGCGATTCCCCTCGCCATAGAATGACGGCCGTGGGTCCCCGAGCCTCGGCGGCAAGGAAGCGGCCGATCCTGAAGGAGTTGCCGGCCTCCGAGAGACCCCGCGAGAGGCCTGCTCGCGCTCGGTCCGGAGGCGCTCGCCGAGGGGGAGCTGCTGGCGCTCGTGATCGGCGAGGGGACCCCCGGGGAGACGGCGCTCGACGCGGCCCGCCGGCTCCTCGCCTCGGCGGGTTCCCTCGCCGGGCTCGCGAGCCTCTCGCCGAAGGAGCTCTCGGCCTCCCGGGGCGTGGGCCCCGCCCGCGCGGCCCGGATCCTCGCCGCGCTGGAGCTGGCGCGACGCCTGGACGGGGCCCCCGCGGCGGACCCGCCTAGGCTCTTCCACCCGGCCGACGCCTACCGGCACGTCGCGCCCCGCCTGCGCCGCCAGTCGCAGGAGACCTTCCTCGTCCTCCTCCTCGACACGCGGAACCGCGTCACGGCGGAGCGCCCGATCTCCCGGGGGACCCTGGACGCGAGCCTCGTGCACCCCCGCGACGTGTTCCGGGAGGCGATCCGCGAGGCCGCGGCGGGGATCGTGCTCGCGCACAACCACCCGAGCGGCGACCCAGAGCCCTCGCCCGAGGACGTGGCGCTCACGCGGCGGCTCGCCGAGGCCGGCCGGCTCCTCTCGATCCCCGTGGTGGACCACCTGGTCCTCGGGAGCGCCGGTTACGTCAGCTTCGTCGAGCGGGGGCTGCTCCCCGCATCCTCCGGCCGTCCTTGAACTTTCCCGCGGGCCGTGTTAGGGTCGCCCGATCGGAGGTCGGCGTGGGGCTCGACAAGGATCTCCTCGACATCCTGGCGTGCCCCCACTGCCTGACCCCCGTGCGGGAGGACGGCGAGAAGCTCGTCTGCACGAGGCCGGAGTGCGGCCTCCGGTACGCGGTCGAGGACGGCATCCCGAACATGCTCATTGACGACGCCGACAAGACGTGCCCCAAGTGCGGGAAGGCCCGCGCCTATGACGGCCGGGTCCTCTCCTGTCCGGGCTGCGGCGGGAAGGTCGAGGACCCGCGGCTCGCGGCCCGGAGCGCCTGATGGGCCACGTCGCGATCATCTCCGACCTCCACAGCAACCTCGAGGCCCTCCACGAGGTCCTCGCCGACATCGAGAAGCGCCACGTGGACGAGATCCTGTGCCTCGGCGACATCATCGGCTACGGGCCCAACCCGAGGGAGAGCATTGACATCGCCAAGGGCTTCTCCTTCAACCTGCTCGGGAACCACGAGGAGGCCGTGCTCTTCCTCGCCGAGGACTTCAACCAGAAGGCGCGGCAGGCGGTGGACTGGACGCGCGACCAGCTGAACCTCGCCGACAAGGACGTCGCCGAGAACCACGCGATGTGGAACTTCCTCGGGGACCTGCGCAAGAAGGTCGTCCGGGGCGACGTCCTCTACGTCCACGGCTCGCCCCGGATCCCCACGCGCGAGTACGTGATGCCCCGCGACGTGAACAACCGCGAGAAGATGGAGGAGATCTTCGCCCAGATCCCTCACGTCTGCTTCGTCGGCCACACCCACGTCCCCGGGGTCTTCACCGACGACTTCCAGTTCTTCCACACCTCGATGATCCAGAACCAGTGGAAGCTGAACGCCCGGAAGACCCTCATCAACATCGGCTCCGTCGGCCAGCCCCGCGACGGGGACAACCGGGCCTCCTACGTGACCTTCGATGGCGAGACGGTCGAGTGGCACCGGATCCCCTACGACTTCGAGGCGACGATGCAGAAGATCCGGAACTCGAAGGGGCTGCCCGAGTACCTCGCCGACCGGCTGCGCGAGGGGCGCTGAGCGCCCCGGTGCTCGACGCGGCGACACCCCTCGGCGGGCTCGGGGCGTGGCAGCGACGCCCTTCGACGGGCTCAGGGCACGGCGGCGACGCGGCGAGGGTGCCCTAGCCCATGGACTGGAGATTCGCGGCCGCGCTCGGCCTCTGCGCCGTCGTCTGGATCGTCTGGTTCCAGGTCGCGATGCCCGCGATCGCACCCCCTCCCCCGAAGGGAGCCGGGACCGAAGGGAAGGCGCCGGAGGTCGGTCCCCCGACCACGACCGTGCCCGGTCCGGCGCCGGGCGAGGCGAAGGCACCGGTCGGGCCCCCGCCCGACGGGGGGACGCCGCCGGCTCCCGCCCCGCCCCGGTTCCCGAGGACCGAGGTCCTCGAAGAGAGGACCGTGGATCTGCCGGGGGAGTCCCTCGACATCCGGGCGACGAACCGTGGCGCCGCGCTCCTGCGCGTGACGCTCCCGAGGTTCCGGAACCCCGACCAGACCGGTCCCCACGACCTCCTCGCCCCGATCGAGGAGGGGCGGCCGCCCGGGCGGCTGCGGCTCCTCGACCCGAACGAGCCGGACCTCTTCCAGGCGGCCTGGGAGACTCTCGAGACGGCGCCCGGCGAGGCGGCCTTCGCCTTCCGCACGGGCACGGGCATCCGGGTCGAGAAGCGCTTCGCCGCGCCGAAGACCGGCGGGGTGGCCGAACCCGGGGCCTACGAGATCGGGATCCGGGTCCGGCTGGAGAACGCCGACTCGAAGCCCCGCACGGTCGCCTACGAGCTCGAGGCGCCCGCGGGGATGACGCCCGAGCTCGCCTACCCGCCGATCCTCCCCTTCTGCGGGGGCGTCCCGCCCGTCCTCACGGCCGGGCTCCAGTACCTGCCCCAGGCCGGGCGGCCCCACGACGAGCGGTACGAGCCGCGGGGCGTGCCCCAGGGCGAGAGGATCGTGCCCATCGAGTCGGGCGCGTCGCTCCGTTTCGTCGGCGAGACCAACGCCTACTTCGTCGCGGCGCTGGTGCCGGCCGGTCCGTTCGTGCGCGAGGTCGTCGTGGGCCCTGTCTTCCCCCCCTCCGCGATCGCCCTCGAGCGGGAGAGGGCCCCGCCGGGGACGCCCCCCGCCGACCTGCGCCGGCTCGTGGGCCGCGCGGGCGGTAACTCCCTCGCCGTCGCCGTGAGGACGCGCGAAGCGAGCCTGCCGCCGGGGGGGGCGGTCGAGCACGAGTACAAGCTCGTCGTCTGCCCCAAGACCCGGGAGCTGCTCGAGGCCGAGGGGCTCGACTCGCTCCGCGCCGCGGGCATGTTCGACTGGATCGCGCAGGGCATGCTCGCGACGCTCAAGTTCTTCCGCTCGCTCGCGGGGAACTACGGGATCGCCATCATCCTCCTCACGATCCTCGTCCGTGGCTGCCTCCACCCGCTCATGTACCGCCAGTCGCTCACCTTCACCCGCTACGGCAAGCGGGTGCAGGAGATCCAGCCGAAGCTCGAGGCGATCAAGAAGCAGATCAAGGACCCGGCGAAGCAGCTCCAGAAGCAGCGGGAGCTGATGCGCGAGCACAAGCTGGCCCCCCCGCTCGGGGGGTGCGCGATGCTCCTCGTCCAGTTCCCGATCTTCGTCGCGCTCTACTCGACCTTCCTCACGTCGGTCGAGCTCCGCCACGCGCGCTTCCTCTGGATCACCGACCTCTCGCAGCCCGACCGGCTCGCCCCGCTCGGCGGGGGCTTCTGCGGGATCACCCACCTGAACGCGCTCCCGATCCTCTGGATCGTGCTCATCCAGCTCCAGCAGAAGATCGTGCAGCCGGCGAGTGAGCAGATGACGGAGCAGATGCGCCAGCAGATGGGGATGATGAAGTGGATGACGGCCGTGTTCGGGCTCCTCTACTACAACGTCGCGGCCGGGGCGGGGCTCTACGTCATGACGAGCACCCTCATCGGCATGGGCGAGCAGTGGATGATCCGGCGGAAGCTCCGCAGGATGGGGGAGCTGCCTCCGAAGGGCACCCCGTTCATGCCGCCGCCGAGCCCGATGGGATAGCTCGACGCGGGGACGCGGCGACACGGGGACGCGGCGAGGGATACGGAAGGCCGGGCGCAAGGACGAGCACGAGGACGAGCACGGGCGCGACGCCCCCTGCGCGCCGGCCGCGGTAGACTCCGGCGCCGTGGCGGAACTCAGGCCTGACGAGAGGCGCCTCGCCGACCTTGCGGCGGAGCGGGCGGTGGGGGCGAGGAGGCTCCTCCGCACGCTCGTCGAGACGAACTCGGGGACGGCCAACGTCGCCGGCGTGCGGGAGGCGGCGCGGCTCCTCGCGCACGAGCTCTCGGCGATCGGGCTCCGCGTCGAGTGGGTGCCCGGCGAGAGCCCGCAGGGGAGCCGGGAGCACCTCCTGGCGCGGCGGGGCGAGGGCTCCCCGCGGGTCCTCCTCATCGGGCACGTGGACACGGTCTTCGAGCCGGACCACCCCTTCCGAGGGTTCCGCGAGGAGGGGGGACGGTTCCGCGGCCCGGGGGTCGCCGACATGAAGGGAGGGCTCGCGGTCCTCATTGCGGCCCTCGCGGCGCTCGACGCGGGCCGGGGGCACGCGCGCGGGACCGTGACCGTCCTCGTCACGTCCGACGAGGAGTGGTCGAGCCCTACCTCGCGGGCGCTCGCCGAGCGCGAGGCGCGCGCGGCCGACTTCGCGCTCGGACTCGAGGCCGGGCGGCCTTCCGGGGCCGTCGTCTCGCGCCGCTGGGGCTACGCGCTCTATCGCCTCGTCTGCGAAGGGAAAGCCGCCCACGCCGGGGTGAACCCCGAGGACGGAGTCAACGCGCTCGAGGAGCTCTCCCACCAGGTCCTGCGACTCCGCGGGCTCTCCCGTCCCCGCGACGGGCTCACCGTCTCGGTCGGGGGCGACGTGCGGGTCTCGCCGGCCAAGAAGAACATCGTCCCGGACCGGGCCGAGGCGGACGTGGACGTGCGCTTCCGGAGCCCCGCGGAGGAGTCGAAGTCCCGTCCTGCGTTCGCCTCGCCCAAGCCCGCGCACGCCGGCGCCCGGGTCTCGCTCGTGCCGGGCCTCTCGCGCCCGCCTCTCGTCCTGACCCCGGCCAGCCGCAAGCTCCTGGCCCTCGTCCGTGGAGCCGCCCGCGGCCTCGGGCGCGAGATCGAGGCCGAGGAGACCTCGGGCGGCTCCGACGCGAGCTTCGCCTCGGCCCTCGGAGTCCCGACCCTCGACGGGCTCGGGATCGTGGGCGGCGGCTACCACACGGCCGAGGAGTGGGCCGACCCGGCGAGCCTCCCCTTCCGGGCGCAGCTTCTTGCGGTGACCCTGACGAGGCTCCTCGCCTAGCGGAACATCCGCGGCAGCCCCGACTCATCCAGCGGAGGCTCATCGGGGGGCGGCGGGGGGGGGGGCGCGGCGGGGGCGGTGGGGGACGGGGCCGGCCGGTCGCACGGGACGAGCGACCGAACCACCGCGAAGTGGACCGCCGCCGCGCGCTGGGTCTTGCTCCCGGAGCGGAGGATCGAGCGTTTCTCGGTCTTGCCCTCGATCGCGTGCACGAGCGAGGGCGCCGGCTCGTCCCGCTTCGCGTCAGGGACTGCCGCGTCCCGCAGCGGCGGGAGGAGACCCTCGACCTCGGGGGTGAAACCGGGCCCGAACGAGACGACCCGGACCGCCGTCGGGGGGATCGCCTTCCGGTCCGCCGTGGGGCAGGTCGCATTCTCGAGGAACCAGACGTAGCCCTTCCACGAGTAGACGACGCCGCTCGGCATCCGGCACCTCCCGACGAAGGCTCGGAGATTAGCGAACCGGCCCGGATCGCGCTACCGCGGGCTCTCCGGGAGTCGGAAGTCGGAGAAGCGGCACCGGCCGCCGTCCACGAGGAGCCCCACGGGTCCCGCGGCGGCCCCGGGCTCGAGGCGGGCCGACGCGACCTCCTTGCCTTCCACGGAGGCCGCCAGCCGGCCGTCCGCGGCGACCTCGAGGCGGAGGCGGCGGGAGGCCCCGCGCGCGACACGAGCCGACGCGAGCACCTCCCACTTCCCGGCCCGCCGCCGCAGGAGCCGGACGGCGCCGTCCGGGCCCGCGTCCATCGCGAGGAACTCGTCCGTGCTCCGGAACCCCGCCACCAGCCCCGCCCTCCCGCGCTCGGCCTCGGCCGTCGCCTCGATCGCGACGGGGGCCGCGTGCTCCCTCCGGGTCCGGACGATCGCCACCGTCTGCGACTCGCCCACGACGTCGCGGCCGACCGCGTCCCAGGCGATCCACTCGATCTTCCACGTCGTCGCGAGTCCGGAGAGGAACCTCCGGGCCGCCTCGCTCGCCGCGGCCGGGCGGGGGCCCAGGATCGCCGCGGCAACGTCGCCCTTCTTCCCGAGCCAGAGCCGCCTCTCCTCGGCGCGGAAGCGCGCGGTGAGGGCCCGGTCGGGCCCGGAGAGGAGGAAGTGGACCGCGGCCCAGGCCGAGCCGTAGTCGGCGCGCTCCCGGCCCGAGAGGATGGCGGCGAGGTCGTACTCCCCCCGCCGGGCCTTCTCGACCACCTGCGGGATCCTCTGCTCGAGCGCGAGCACGTCCGATTGGCCGCACTCGAGCTTCTCCCCGTCCCACCGGTGCCAGGCGAAGTGCTCGGCCAGCCCCTCGCAGTACCAGGCGGGGGCTCGGGCGGAGTTGTCCATGACGGCGAGATAGTGGAACTGGTGGGTCAGCTCGTGGAGGAAGAGGTGGCGGGTCCCGTAGGGCGAGGGCTGCCTCCAGAAGTAGGCGCGGCGCGTGCCGGTCCAGTAGACGCCGCCCGCCTCGAGGAGCGCCGCGGGCACCCCCTCGGCCGAGGCGCCCGACTTGTAGCCCTCGACCGTCGCCCAGAACCGGATCTCGAGCTTCCCGGGACCGCGGGGCGCGACCCCGAAGTGGGCCGTGAGCCTCTCGTGGAGCGCCTCGGCGAGCTTCAGGTAGCCCTCGGCCTCGGGCAGGTCCCCGACCGCGACGAGCCGGTAGTGCGCCGACTCGAGGACGCGCTCGGGACCGGCGGCCGGATCCTGCGGCGCGGCGAGTGCGAGCGCGGCGAGTGCGAGGCTGCGGATCACGGCGCGGCGGGCGACGGCCTTCGGGCGCGGGGATCCTCGAGGCGCCCGAGGAGCCGCAAGAGCCCGTCCAGGATCGTGAGCGGGTGCGGAGGGCAGCCGGGGACGAAGAGGTCCACGGGGACCGTGGCGGCCGCGCCGTCGGTCTGCTCGGGGTGGTCCACGTAGGGGCCGCCCGAGATGGCGCACGCGCCGACCGCGATCACGATCTTGGGCGGCGGGACGGCCTCCCACGTCTTCCGCAGGGCGAGCTGCATGTTGCGCGTCACGGGGCCGGTGACCAGGAGACCGTCGGCGTGGCGCGGCGACGCGACGAACTGGATCCCGAACCGCCCGAGGTCGAAGACGACCGTCCCCAGGACATTCACGTCGGCCTCGCAGGCGTTGCACCCCCCCGCGGAGACCTGCCGCAGCTTGAGCGACCGGCCGAAGAGGCGGCGAGTCTTCTCCTCGAGGGCTCCCGCCAGCCGGAGCGCCTCCCCCGAGACGAGGAGGTCCTCCCGGCTCCGCGTCGCGAGCCGGAAGTCCTGCGTGTAGCGGATCGCCCCCTCCGGGCAGGCCTCGACGCAGTCGGTGCAGAAGAGGCAGCGGCCGAGGTCCAGGGTCACCCTCTTGGGCGCCTCCTCGACGCGGATCGCCCGGGTCGGGCACGCCTCGGCGCAGTCGCGGCACCCCTCGGCGCACTTCCCGGGGTCGGCGACCGGCCTCCCCCGGAAGCGGTCCGAGAGAGCCGGCGGATCCCCCGCCGGGAACGCGATCGTCCGGTGCCCCTGCCGGAGCCGGGCGAGCAGCACTCTCAGCATCGGCGCCCTCCCCGCGGACCGTGAACTCTCCTCATAGATCGTGCCCGCAGTACGACAGGTTGAAGCTCTTGTTGCAGAGCGGGAAGTCCGAGATCGGCTGGTCCCGGAGCGCCATCGCGAGCCCGAACCAGTTGTGGAAGGAAGGGTCCACGACCTTGTAGCGGGCGAAGCGGCCCTGACGGTCCGTGATCGCGACGTGGCAGATCTCCCCGCGCCAGCCTTCGACCAGGGAGACGGCGACGCGCTCGGGCGCGAGCCGGCCCACGGGGACGCGGACGGGGCCCGAGGGGAGCGAGCGCGCCTCGCCCGCGGCGAACCGGACGGAGCCCTGGAGCTCGAGGAAGCGCACGTAGGCCCGCGCGAAGACGTCCCCCGTCGGCCAGGTGGAGATCGGCACCTGCGCGAAGCACCAGATCCCGGAGGGGAACTCGAGGCGCGAGTCCACGTCCAGGCCGCAGGCCCGGGCCGCGGGGCCGACGAGCCCGAGCGCCCTCGCGTCCTCGGCGGAGACCCGCCCGGTCTCCTCGAACCGCGCCCGCACGGAGGAGGTCCCCCAGAGCAGGTTCGCCGCCTGGAGGGTGTCCCGGAGCGCCGCCTCGATCCGGGTCCCGAACGTGGCGGCCCGCTCCGGCTCCACGTCGAAGCCGACGCCCCCGGGCCGGACCATCCCGCGTCCGAACCGGCTCCCGCAGAGCAGAGCGGTGAGGTTCAGGTAGTCCCCCCGGAGGCGCCCGCAGAACGAGGCCGTGGGAAGGTAGCCCACGTCGTTCGCGAGCGCGCCGAGGTCCCCCGTGTGGTTCGCGAGCCGCTCGAGCTCGAGGGCCACGCCCCGCAGGGCCAGCGCGCGCGGGGGCGGCGAGGAGCCCGAGAGCGCCTCGACCACCTCGGCGTAGGCGGTCGCGTGGCCGATCGTCGTGTCGCCCGCGAGGGTCTCGACCAGGGGGATCGTGCGCGGGCCGGGCCCGCCGACGAGCGCCCTCTCCACCCCGCGGTGCTGGTAGCCGAGCGAGATCTCGAGGTGGAGGACCTTCTCCCCGTGGCACTGGAAGCGGAAGTGGCCGGGCTCGATCACCCCCGCATGGACGGGTCCCACCGCCACCTCGTGGACCTCCTCGCCCTCGACCCGGAAGAAGTCCGTGTCGCTCGCCGGGGACCGGACCGGCTTCAACCACGGATGCCCCTCCGGCCGGATCTTCCACTGCTCCGCGATCTCGCGCTCGAAGAGGTGGGCCGCCGCGCAATCAGGTGTGAGGGCCGGGTACGACTCCCCGGGATCCGTCTGGACAAGGCCCAGGTCGCCCTCGGCCGGCCGCGCCAGCACGGCGAGCAGACGGACGCGACTCTCCGCAGGCCAGCCGAAGAGCGCGGCGAGCCGGGCGCCCTCCCCCACCTCCCGGATCACCGCCTGGCGGAAGGCCGGGAGCGGCAGGTCCGGGACCTCCGCGACGGGGACGCTCCCCCCGTTCGGGACGGCCGTGACAGGCGCCGCGATCACCGGGGCGCCTCCACGAGGTCCGCAGCCGACTCGAGGGCCTCCCGGAGGGGACCCGGCACCCAGATCCCGAGCAGGAGCAGGGCCGCGAGGGGGCCGAGGACGAGCGCAGCCGAGAGCGGGCTCGGGGCCTCCCGCCGCGCGCCGGCGGGGAGGTCGCCCCACGCCATCGCGATGGCATGCCGGAGGGCCCCCGCGAAGACGATCCCGGCTCCGGCGAGGAAGGCGAGGGCGGCGAGGACCGACCCGCGCTCGATGGCCGCCCGCAGGATGAGCAGCTCCGAGAGGAAGATCGCGAACGGGGCGGCCCCGATGAGGGCGAGGAAGCTCGCGAGGAGTCCGCCCCCCCAGGCGGGCGCCCCGCGGAGGCTCCCCGCGATCTGGCGCATGTCGTGGGTCCCGTAGAGCTGCCCGAGCCGCCCGGCGCAGAAGAAGCCGAGGGCCTTGCAGAGCGCGTGATTCAGGGTGTGGAGGAGGGCCGCGAAGACCCCGGCCCTGCCGAGCCCTGCCCCCAGCGCGATGATCCCGAGGTGCTCGACGCTGTGGTAGGCGAGGAGGCGCTTCAGGTCGTGCTGAGTCACGATGAACGCCGCCGCGACGACCACGGAGAGGCCCCCGAACCCGAGGAGGAGGTCCGAGGCCCAGCCCACGCGGCCCGTGGCAGCCTCCGCGATGGGCAGGGTCCGCAGGATGCAGTAGAGCGCCGTGTTCAGCATGAACCCGGAGAAGATGGCCGAGACCGGGGCGGGGGCCTGGCTGTGCGCGTCGGGGAGCCAGCCGTGGAGGGGGGCGAGGCCCACCTTCGTCCCGTAGCCCACGAGGAGGAAGAGGAAGCCCGCCTTCACCGTCCCGGGGTCGAGCGAGGCGGCCGACTCGAGGAGCCGTCCCCAGCCGAGCGTCCCCCCTCCGCCGAGCGGGACCCTCTCCGTGGACGCGGCGAGGAGGAGCGTCCCCATGAAGGCGAAGGCGACTCCGACGGAGCAGATGAGGAGGTACTTCCACGTCGCCTCGAGCGAGCGCGCCTCCGGGTGCACGCAGATGAGGAACGCCGTCGAGATCGTCGTGGCCTCGATCCCCACCCACATGAGGCCGAGGTTCTCCGAGACGAGCACGAGGCTCATCGCCGCGAGCGACCCGAGCCACAGCGCGGCGAAGCGCCGGGCGGCTCGCAGGCGCAGGGTCCCGGCGCGGATCTCCTCGCCGAAGTAGACGAGGGCGAAGAGGGAGCTGAGAGCGTAGATGAGCGTGAGGACCGAGAGGTGGAAGGCGGAGAGCGCGTCGAGGGAGAGCCACCCCCCTCCGGCACGGAGCGCACCGGCGGAGAGGACCCGCGCGGAGGCCACCCACGCGACCGCGGCCGTCGCGAGGACCCCCGCGCACGCCGCGCGGAGGACGGCCGCGGGGGACCGGAGGAGGGCGGCGAGCCCCGCGGCAGGGGCCGGGAGGAGGAGGATCGCCCAGAGCCAGGTGCCGGCGTCCACGGGCCCTTATCCCCGGAGGACCTTCAAGCGGTCCGCGTCAATGTGGTCGAACTCGCGATGGATCCGGTGGATGGCGATGCCCATCGCGAAAACCGCGACGAAGGCGTCGAGGAGCACCCCGAACTCGACGAGGAGCGGGATCTCCCCCACGGCGAGCACCCCGAACGCATAGATGCCGTCCTCGAGCACGAGGTAGCCGAGGACCTGGGTGAGCGCCTTCCGCCGGCTCACGATCAGGAAGAGCCCCGAGAGCATCGTGAAGAGGGCGATCGGGACCGCGAGGGTCGAGACCGGGCGGTGCGGGAGCGGCAGGCGGGTGCCGATCCCGAGAGAGACGGCGAGGAGGACGAGACCGAGGACGAGCGAGGTCGTGAAGCCGACATAGGGCTCGATCTCGCGGCGGATGCTCGCCTCGCGGATCCCGCGGAAGAGCAGGCGTGGGAAGAGGAGTCCCTTCAGGAGGACGCTGGCGGCCACGAGGGCCAGGACCCGCAGCGAGAGAGCCCCGCCGTCGGCCCCGGCGGCGAGCAGGGGCAGGAACCCGAGGAGGATCCCTTGGGCCGCCGTCACCCGGATCGAGTGCCCGAGGCGGCTCGCGCCGAGGAGCCAGAAGTTCGTGACGGCGACCCCCGCGAGCACGGCATCGGCGCCGGACGTCATCGCGTCACTTCCCCACGAGCACGAAGGCGAGCGCGGCGAGCGCCCCCGCCCCGACGAGGAACTGGGGCACTCGCACGAGCCGGAGGCGCGCCATCGTGGACTCGACGACCCCGACGAGGACGGCGGACGCGAACAGCCCCCCCACGCCGGCCGCGGCGTCGGGGAGCGCGGATCCCGTGCGGACCGGGAGCGCCGCGGCGACGAGCAGGGCCCCGAAGGCCCAGAGCTTGAGCGCGCTCCCGTAGAGCACGAGCGCGAGGTCCGGCCCGCCGTGGTCGAGGACCATGACCTCGTGGACCATCGTCAGCTCGAGGTGGGTGTTCGGGTCGTCCACGGGGATCCGCGCGTTCTCGGCGAGCAGCACCGCCCCGAGCGCGAGGGCCGCGAGGAGTAGCGAGGGCCCCGACTCGGCCCACGCGGCCGCGCCGAGACCTCCCGCGATGTCCGTGAGCGAGAGGCCCCCGGTCGCCCGCGCCAGCGCCGCGAGCGCCACGAGGAGCGCCGGCTCCGCGAGCGCCGAGAACTGGACCTCGCGGCTCGCTCCCATCCCCTCGAAGGCCGATCCCGTGTCGAGCGCGGCGAGGACCGTAAGGAACCGCGCGAGGGCGAGGAGGCCTGCGAAGAGGACGAGGTCGCCCGGGAAGGAGACCGTCGCGGGGGCACCCCCGAGCGGGGTGAGCGTCACGGCCGCGAGCGTCGCTGCGAGGCCCCCCACCGGCCCCGCGCGGAAGAGCCAGGTCGTCGTCCCGCTGTAGACCGCGCCCTTGCGCAGGAGCTTCCCGATGTCCCGGTAGGGTTGCGTGAACGGGGCCCCCCGGCGCCCGGCGACGATGGCCTTCGTCCGGTTCACGACCCCGAGCAGGAGGGGGGCGAGCCCGAGCGCGAAGGCGAGCGGGAGGAGGCGCGCGGGGTCCATCTAGGCGAGCCTCCAGACGAGCAACGCGACGAGGGTCGCCGCGATGTAGAGGACGTAGACGTGGACGCTCCCTTGCTGGAGCCAGCGGAGGGAGCCGAGGAGCCGCGCGACCCCACGGAACGCGGGGGCGAAGAGGCCCTCGCGGCAGACGTCCGGGGTCTCGGTCGCGAGCGAGGCCCTCCCCGGGAAGCGTCCCGCCGTGGCCTCGAGCCGCAGGCGCGTTCGCAGGAGCCCCCGGAACATCTCGACGAGGGGCGCGGCGAAGGAGCTGGACGTGTACTGCATCCGCGCCGTCGGCCGCGCGTAGCCGCAGTCCCACGTGACCGACGAGGCGACGGGACGGCCCCGGAGCACGGCCCGGCGCAGCAACGCGACGCCCGCGGCCGCGGCGAGGAAGACTCCCCCGACGGCCGTGGCGGCCGAGAGCGCCGCGCAGCCCGTCTGGACGTGCTCGGGGAGCCCGTGCGCGCCCGGGACGAGCGCCGCGACCGCGGACCCGATCGCCCCGGCCCCCGCCGGCGCGAGCAGGCCCACCACGATGCAAGCTGCGGCGAGGACAGCCATGGGGATTCCCATCGCGGGACCCGGGTCCCGGGCCCCGGCGGTCTCCCCGGTCCGCGGCTCGCCGAGGAACACGGCTCCGAAGGCCTTCGTGAAGCACGCGGCCGCGAGTCCGCCGATGAGGGCCAGGCCCGCGAGGGCGGCGAGGCAGGTCGTCGCCCCGGCGAGAGGGAGGCTCAACGCGCCCGTGAGGGCCCCGAGGAATATGAGGAACTCGCTCGCGAAGCCGTTGAGCGGCGGGAGGCCCGAGATCGCGGCGGCCCCCACGAGGAACGACGTCCCCGTCCGGGGCATCCGGCGGAAGAGCCCCCCGAGCCGGTCCATCTCCCGAGTCCCCGTCGCGTGGAGGACCGCGCCGGCCCCGAGGAAGAGGAGCCCCTTGAAGAGGGCGTGGTTCAGGACGTGGAGGAGCCCGCCCGCGAAACCGAGCGCGGCAACGAGGGGGGCTCCCGAGGCGAGGCCGAGGACGCCCACGCCGAGGCCGAGGGTGATGATCCCGATGTTCTCGACGCTGTGGTAGGCGAGCAGCCGCTTCAGGTCGTGCTGCGCGAGCGCGAAGAGGACGCCGAGGATCCCCGAGCTGAGCCCCACGCCCACGAGGAGCCACCCCCACCACGCGGGCGGGGGCCCGAGCCAGGTGAGCGTCCGCGCGAGCCCGTAGATCCCCGTCTTGATCATCACGCCCGAGAGCAGGGCCGAGACGTGGCTCGGGGCCGCCGGATGCGCCTCGGGGAGCCAGACGTGGAGCGGGAGGAACCCGGCCTTCGCGCCGAACCCGACCACGGCGAGCAGGAAGAGGGCCCCCGCGTGCGCCGGCGGCCCGTGCGCCCCGAAATCCCGGAAGTCGAGCGAGCCCGCCTCCCGGCCGAGGAGGAGGAAGAGGGCGAGGAGGAACGCCGTCCCGAGGTGGGTCGCCACGAGGTAGGTCCAGCCCGCCTCGCGGACCTCCTCGCGGTGGTCCTCGAACGTGACGAGGAAGAAGGAGGAGAGCGCCATCGCTTCCCAGGCGAGGAGGAAGAGCACGCCGTTCCGGGCCAGCACGACCAGGACGAGGCTCCCCACGAGGGCGTCGTAGAAGAGCCAGGAGAGTCCCAGGTTTCGCCGGCCCGCGTGAGGCCTGAGGTATCCCGCGCCGTACACCGCCGCGAGCCCGCCGAGAAGGAAGATCGGGAGGAGGAAGAAGGCCGAGAGGGCGTCGAGCTCCAGATCGAGGGACCCGTAAGGCATGTCCCAGGCGGCCCGGACATGCTCCGGCGGGCCGCCCGCGAGCGCCGCGGCCGCCGGGAATAGACCGAGGCCGCACGCGAGGGCCGTCCCGCCCGCGCCGAGCGCGGTCGCGAGGCGAGGCCGCCGCCCCGCCGCGAGCGCGGCGACCCCGGACGCCCCGAGGATCGCGAGCGCGACGAGCAGGAGGGTCAAGGGCTACCCGTGCGTCCCCGTCGGGGCGGATGCGACCAGGGACCCCTCGGCCCGCCGTACGCGCTCGAGGATCGTCTCCCGCGACTCCTGCCGGAGGACCGCCTCCTTCGCCGCGGGGTCTCGAAGCACGTAGGCGAGCCGCGAGATCAGGTGGAGGTGCGCGCGCACGGTCGGCGAGACGAGCGTGAAGAGCGTGTGGACGGGCTTCCGGTCCAGGGCGCCGAACTCGACGGGCTTCTCTAAGAAGCAGAGCGTCACCGCGGGTCTCGGCACGTGGAGCACGATGGGATTCCGGACGTGGGGGATGGCGATCCCGTCTCCCACGGCGGTCGAGCCGAGGGCCTCGCGGGCGAGGAGGACCCGGAGGAGGAACTCCCGGTCTACCTCCTCGGGGAGGCGCAGCTCGCGGACCACGGCTTTCAGGACGGTGTCCTTGTCCGTCCCGCCCACCCGGTATGCGATCCCGCCGGCCTCGAGCGCGGCGGCGAGGGTGGGGAGCGCCGAACCCGGAGTGTGAGGCTCCTCCACGATCTCGGGCGAGACGTTCAGCCGCTTGGCGGTCGCCCACTCGAGCAGCTCCGCCCTGTGGAAGCGGTACTGCTCGTTCACCTTGTAGGCCGGGAGAGCCCCCTGCTGGACCCAGCGGTAGATCGTCTTCTCGGAGACGTTCAGGATCCGGGCGGCGTCGCGGACACTCAGGTGCACAGAGTTCTCGGTGGAGGCCAAGCCTTCCCGAGCCCTGGACAGGCGCGGACATGCTAGGGGCGAGTCTCCCGATGTCAAGGAACAAGCGGTAGGTGGGGACCTCGGCTATAATCCCGCCGCCGTGAGTCCCGCCTTTCCGCACGTCTTGCTCATGTCCGGCCCCGGCGGCGGCGACCCGTCGGGCGGGGGCGCCTTCATCGGGATGCTCCCGCCGCTCGTCCTCACGTTCGTCATCTTCTACTTCCTCCTGATCCGCCCGCAGCAGAGGAAGGAGCGAGACCGCCAGGCCCAGCTCGCCGCCCTCAAGAAGGGCGACCGCGTGGTCACGAGCGGCGGCATCGTCGGGACCGTGGCCGGGAACCGGGGAGACCAGATCCTCCTCCTCGTGGACGAGAGGAAGGACGTGCGGATGACGGTCCTCAGGAGCGCGGTCTCGACCATCCTCGGCGACAAGGACGGTGCGGAGGGCGGGAACGGGAAGGCGGATGAACCCGCCGAGCCGGCGCCCGTTGGCAAGGACAGGACATGAGGCTCCGCGACACGATCCCGACCGTTTTCACGTCGGTCCTCGTTTGCGGACTGTCGTTCGTCCTCTCCCGCTCGCCCGCGGCCGCGGCGCAAGACGACGACCGCGAGACGACGAACGACTCCCCGACCTTCCCCTCGCCGGCTCGCGACTCCGGCGCCGGCGAACCCGCAGTCCCGGTCCCCGAGGCCCCGGCGAGCTTCCGCTCCCTCACGACGGCTCTTCCGACGGGACCCGCCGCGGGATCCCCTTCGGCAGCGTCATGTCGCACGCTTTCCGCCAGGACCGCCCCGCGCCCCGCGGCGCGAGCCGTCCCGATCCTCCTCGCCGACCCGCAGCAGCCGGGCACCGGCGCCGCGCTGCGCTGAGATCCCGTCCTCGACTCTGTTGACGGCGCCGCGGGGGCGCCGTCGCCGCCGGGCCCGGGGTGCCCTCGGGCCGGGAACGGGACCAGGAGCGGGACAGAACCCAAGGAGAGCCGATGGCAGCGTCCAGTGCGACCGGATGGATCCTCGGAGCGACCGGGCTCCTCGTGGCGGGGTCGCTCTACCTCATGGCCCCGGGCGACAAGCCGTTCGCGAAGAACCGGCGGATCGCGCTCGGGCTCGACCTCCAGGGAGGCGCGGAGCTCCTCTTCGAGCCCGACTACAGCACGGTCCCCGACCCGGAGGAGCGCCGGAGGCTCCAGTCGGACCCCGGCCACCTGGACCGCATCGTGCAGATCATCCAGAAGCGCGTGGACATATTCGGGCTGAAGGAGATCCCGGTCCGGAGGACCACCACGGAGCCCCCCCGGATCCGGGTGGAGCTGCCGGGCATGGACGAGACGGAGGCGAGGCGGGTCCGCGACCTCATCGGCTCCTCGGGCCGGCTCGAGCTGCGCATCGTGGCGGGGAACGACCTGAAGAAGAACTTCTCCTACCCGCAGGAGCCCCGGGACTACAAGTGGCTCCCGTTCCAGAAGCGGGGGGGCGGGGAGGGAAGCCACGAGCTGGTCCTCGTGAACGACCCGTGGGGGATCACGGGCGAGAGCATCAAGAGCTCGGAGGTCGGTCGCGGGAAGCTCGGGGCCTACATCGTCTCCTGCGTGACGAAGCGCCAGTGGGTGGACCGGTTCGAGGACATGACGGGCAAGCACATCGGCGAGCCCATGGCGATCATCCTGGACGGGAAGGTCGTCTCCGCCCCGACGATCAAGGACAAGCTCGGCGAGCACTGGATGATCGAGGGCGGCGGGATGGCCGGCTTCAAGTTCGAGGAGGCGAAGGACCTCGCGACCATCCTGAACACGGGCCAGATGCCGGTGGCGCTCCGGCTCGAGAGCGAGAACGTGATCGGCCCGGGGCTCGGGGAGGACTCGATCCGGGCCGGGACGCTCGCCGGGCTGATCGCGCTCGGGATCACCGTCGCGGGGATGCTCCTCTACTACCTCGGCCCCGGACTCCTCGCCGTTCTCGGCATGACGGCCAGCGTCTGCCTGATCCTCGGGGCGATGGCCTGGTTCGGGGCGACCCTCACTCTCCCCGGCTTCGCAGGGCTCATCCTCACGCTCGGGATGAGCGTGGACGCCAACATCCTGATCTACGAGCGCATTCGCGAGGAGCTGAAGGCGGGCCGCTCCGCCGTGGACGCGGCGCGCGAGGGTTTCGACCGCGCGACCGCCACGATCCTGGACTCGAACCTGACCACCATCCTCACGGCGTTCATCCTCTACTTCGTGGGCGAGGGGCCCGTGCAGGGGTTCGCGATCACCCTCATGATCGGGATCTTCGCGAGCATGATGGTGGCGCTGCTCCCGACCCGCGTCCTCTTCCTCTGGCTCGTGGAGAAGCGGGTCTTCACGAAGATCCGGATGCTCGACCTGGTCGGGGTCCCGAGCCTCGGGTTCGTCCGCTGGTTCGGGGCGTGTCTCGCCGGGAGCTTTCTCTGCATCGCCGCGGGGCTCGCGCTCTTCGTCGCGCGCGCGGAACGCAACCTCGGCCTCGACTTCCAGAGCGGCGTGCTCGTGCAGATCGAGACGCGGGCTCCCCTCGAGATCGCGGCCGTGCGGGAGAGGCTCACGTCGCAGGTCGTCGTGATCTCGGGCGAGAAGGTCTACCCCTACGCCGACGCCGAGGTCCAGTCGGTCTACCGGAACCTCGCCTCGGCCGGGGGCGCCTCGACCGAGTTCCAGGTGCGGACCTCGAACATCCCCGACCTCGAGGCGGTCCGCAGCGACCTGCAGGAGATCTTCAAGGCGGAGCTGACGCCGCCGGGCTTCGGCGACCCGGAGACGCGACCGGAGGGGTACCGCTGGACCCAGGTCTACGCGTTGAAGAGCCCCGTCTCCGTGCGCACATTCACCCGAGCGGTCGAGAAAATCGTCCAGAAGCACGACTGGAAGGGCGCCACCGTGGAGGTCCTTCGCGAGGACCAGGGGAAGGACAAGGTCCCGAGGGTCATGGCCTCGGTGCCCGTCACCCCCTTCGCGGTCGGGGAGAACGAGGCGGCGGTGAAGGCCCGGCTCGCGGAGCAGGCGGTGCGCGTGCAGGCCGAGCTCGAGGACGCCGGGCTCGAGCCGGCGAAGCCCGCCCTCGTCGCGGGCAGCGACGCGTTCCTCCTCACCGCGACGCTCCGGCAGCCGGTGAGCCTCCGAGAGCCCGTGGAGCCGGAGAAGATCGCCTCGGTCGCGAAGGAGGCCGTGGGGGAGCTGGGGCTGGGGCTCGGCTTCAAGGTGGACCGGATCGCGGTCGAGCGGGCGGCGGGAGAGCCGCCCGTCGGCCCGGCGAGGAACCTGGTGATCGTCCAGACGGGCCGCGAGATCGCCCCGGCGGAGGCCGAGGGCCAGGCCCTCGAGGCGTACCGCAAGGCGTTCCGGGAGAAGCTCGGCACGGCCGGGCTCGTCCTCTCGAACCCCTTCCCCCAGGCGACCAAGATCAGCCCGGTCGTGGCCTCGGAGCTGCGGAGGCGGGGGGCGTGGGCGCTGATCCTCTCGCTCCTGGCGATCATCGTCTACATCGCCGCGCGGTTCCGGGGGGGCGTCGCCCCGACGCCCGCGGAGCAGATGGGGGGGCTGCTCTCGCTCCTGCGCGACCTCGTCTTCCGGGCCCGGTTCGGGATCGCGGCCGTCGTCGCCATCGCCCACGACGTGCTCTTCTCGCTCGGGGCGTGCGCTCTCGTGGACGAGATGGGCCTCCTCGAGGCGAAGATGGACCTCCCGATGCTCGCCGCCTTCCTCACGATCATCGGCTACTCGCTCAACGACAAGATCGTGGTCTTCGACCGGATCCGGGAGAACCTGAGGCTCCGGCCCGACCTCCCGCTCCGGCCGCTCATCGACCTCTCGGCGAACCAGACCCTCTCGCGGACGCTCCTCACGGGCGGCACGTCCCTCCTCGCGCTGCTCGCGCTCATCCTCGTCGGGCCGCAGGTGATCCGCGGGTTCTCCTTCGCGATGTTCGTGGGCGTGCTCGTCGGGACCTACTCCTCGATCTACGTCGCGAGCCCGATGCTGCTGCTCTGGGAGAGGAAAGAGGAGCCGAAGGAGGGCGCCCCCGCGCCGGCTCCGGCGAAGGCGTAGGCGGACCCGCACGAGTCTTTCACCACCGAGGCACCAACGGAGGGTGGGCATTCTCCCCCCCCTATCCAAGTTCCTTGCCTCCGTACTCGGGTGGTGTCCTTCCTGCCGCCTTGGGGCCTTGGTGGTGAATCTCGGATCGGACCAGCCTTGAGCGCTCCCTCCCGGGTCGTAGAATGACGGGGTCCGGAGACCCTCGTGTCCGACACCCTGATCTCCGTGCTCGCCGCGGGCGGCGCCTACCTGCTCGGGGCGATCCCCTTCGGGCTCCTCGTCGCCTGGCTCCTCTGCGGGGCGGACCTCCGCGAGAGCGGCTCGAGGAACGTGGGCGCGACGAACGCCGCCCGAGTGCTCTCCGGCGGGCGTCCCCTGGGCTGGCTCATCATCTTCCTCCTGGTCCTCGGACTCGACGCGTGCAAGGGGGCCGCGCCGGTGCTGTTCCTGAAGGAGGTCGCGGCGCCCTCCACCCCCACCGCGGCGGTCACGGCCGGGATCGGCGCGATCGTCGGCCACCTCTTCCCGGTGTGGCTCAAGTTCCACGGCGGGAAGGGGGTCGCGGTCGCGGCGGGCGTGTTCCTCGTCCTCGACCCGACCTCGACGGCCGTGGCGGGCGGCGCCTGGCTCGGGGCGGTCCTCCTCACGCGCTTCGTCTCGGTCGCGTCGCTCTGCGCCACCGCCGTCTTCCCCGCGGTCCGGATCCTCCGCGACCCGGGTTGGGCCTTCGGACCGGGGACGCTCGCCACGATCGTCGGGCTCGGGGTCTGCGCGATCATCCTCTGGCGCCACCGGGCGAACATCGCCCGGCTCCGGCGGGGGACCGAGCCCCGCATTGGGACCGTTCCCTAGGGCTCGTGTCGGCCTTCGCCCGCGTCGGCGTGCTCGGGGACGGGGGCTGGGGGACGGCGGTGGCGCTCCTCGCGCACGCGCGCGGCCGGAGCGTCACGATCTGGGGGGCGTTCCCCGACTACGTCGAGGAGCAGCGGCGCACCCGGCAGAATCCGCGCTTCCTCCCGGGGATCGAGATCCCCGAGGGGATCGCCTACACCGCGGACGCGGCGGCGGTCGCGGACGCGGACCTCCTCGTCTCGGCCGTCCCCACCCCGTTCCTTCGCTCCGTCGCCCGGAAGATCGCGCCGCACCTGCGGCCGAAGCGGACGCCGGTCCTCTCGCTCACGAAGGGGCTCGAGCAGGAGACGCTGGCCCGACCGTCCGAGATCCTCCGCGCGGAGCTGGGCCGGCGGGTCCCGATCGCGGTGCTCTCCGGGCCCTCGCACGCGATCGAGGTGGCCCGGGGGCTCCCCACCACGGTCGCGGTCGCGTCGGCCTCGCGGGGGCTCGCGAGCCGGATCCAGCGCCTGCTCTCGGGGGACGCCTTCCGCGTCTACACCAACGCCGACCTCGCCGGCCTCGAGCTGGGCGGGGCGGTCAAGAACGTCATCGCGGTCGCGGCCGGGATCTGCGACGGGCTCGGGTACGGCGACAACACGAAGGCGGCGCTCATCACGCGCGGCCTGGTCGAGATCGCCGCGATCGGGCGCGCGCTCGGGGCCCGCCGGGAGACCTTCACGGGGCTCGCGGGCCTCGGCGACCTCGTGACGACCTGCACCTCGCGGCACGGCCGCAATCGGGCGATCGGCGAGGCGATCGGCGGGGGGAAGAGCCTCCCCGAGGTCCTCGCCGGGATGGCCCAGGTCCCCGAGGGGGCCTTCACTGTGAAGGCGGTGCGGGAGCTCGCGCGGCGCCGGCGGGTCCCGGCGCCGATCAGCGAGGAGGTCTACCGGGTCCTCTACGAGGGGAAGGACCCTCGCGCGGCCGTGCGCGACCTGATGACCCGTCCGCTGGGGCGGGAGTAGTATCCCCCCCCGTGGCAGACGGCGCTCCCGGCCCCAAGGTCCCCGATGGCACCCGACGCCTCGAGCGCCCGGGCGCCGGACCGCCTCCCGAGGGCCCCCCGGCCGCGCCGCCGCCGGCCGCTCCCCCGGGCGGCGCTTCCCCGGGCGGCACGAAGCGCCTGGTGAAGCCCGGCGGCGGGCTCACCGGGAAGCTGGTCCAGGCCCAGTTCGCCCCCGAGAGCGGCGAGGCCGCGGCGCTCCGCTTCCTCGTCTCGTTCAACAAGGCGATCCGGCTCGCGCGCCTCTACCCGATGGGCCACCCGCTCCTGAAGGACGGGCTCGTCGAGTCCTTCGGCCTCTACGTGAAGATGGCCGAGAAGCTCCCGCGGCTCACCATCGGGGCCCGCGGCGGCGACCTTTACCTCGGGAACGTGGCGGTGCGGGACGTCTCGATCGGCGTCTCCCAGCTCTTCGGGCTCTTCAGCGACCGCGGGGTCGAGAGCCTGATCCTCTCCCACGGCGCCGACGAGCCCGAGCTGGTGGGGTTCATCCGGCTCTTCGCGACGCGGAACCCCGAGGCGCATCCCGACCTCCCCTACCGGGAGTGGGGGCAGGTCCCGCACTTCCGGGTGAACGACATCGCCTACAAGATGGTCGCCGGCGACGAGGCCATCGTGGACAAGGCGGCGGCCGGGGAGAGCGCCGGGGACGCCTCCCTCCTCGGCCACCTCACGGCCGACCAGGCCTTCGCGGGGACCGCCGAGGGCAAGGAGCTGATGCGGCTCCTCCAGACCAACCCCGGCTCGGTCGCGACGCTCATCAAGCGAGCCGTCGAGGACATGGTCCGCACCCAGGGCGCCGAGACCGCGCGGCCGACCCTCGCCAAGTGCGTCGAGAACATCTCTGCCGACCTCGCGTCCCGGCAGGACGGCGTCACGTTCGAGGACCTCCGGGACCGCCTCACCCGGGTCCTCTTCTACCTGCCGCCCGACTTCCTCCAGGGGCTCTTCGGCAAGGACATGAAGGAACTCCGGGAGGAGGACTACGCGAAGCTCTTCACCGGCTTCTCGGCGGAGCTCCGGGCCGCGCTCCTCGAGGGGGACCTCCGTCGCGACGCGTCGCCGGAGCTCCTCTCGAAGCGGCTCGGGACGATGGCGGCCGGGGAGGACGAGCTGGTGAAGCTCTCGGAGCTGGTCGCGAAGCGCCTCCGGGATCGGGGGCTCTCGTGGGAGGAGTGCGAAGCGCACGTCGCCTCGATGGCCCACGCGCTCGGGGAGGAGCGGGTCCGGCGGCTCGCCGAGGAGGTGCCCGCCGCGGAGGCTGCCGACGTGAAGGGGCTCTTCCGGGCGAAGGCCCTCGTGGTGCTGCTCGACCCCGACGCCGAGGTGCTCGCCGCCTACCAGAAGTTCCTGGCCTCCGAGGGCTACCGGACCCTCGCCTTCTCGGACGGGGCGCTCGCGCTCAAGGCCGCGCGGGAGCAGACGGCCGACATGATGGTGCTCGAGCTGAAGCTCCCGGGCATGCACGGGCTCGACGTGATCCGCTCGCTCACGAGCGACGGGCCGAAGATCCCCCTCGTGATCGCCACGTTCCACGATAAGTTCCGCGAGGAGTTCGAGGTCCGGACCTACCCCCGGCAGAAGTTCCTGAAGAAGCCCTTCCAGCCCCCCGACCTCCTCGCGGCGGTCTCCTCCTTCACCCCCCAGGCCACCCGCGCGCTCATCCGCGAGCACGTCGAGGGCCGGAGCCAGAACACGGCGGACCTGGACCGCGCGCGCGAGATCCAGGAGAAGCTCCTCCCCGACTCGGTCCCCGCGATCGAGGGCTACGACATCGGGGCGTTCTACCGCGCGAGCCGCGAGGTGGGAGGCGACTACTACGACGTCCTCCCCCTCGGGGACGGCACCTACGGCATCGCGATCGCCGACGTGTCGGGGAAGGGCGTCTCCGGGGCGATGGGGATGGTCATGATGCGCGGGATCCTCCGGATGGCCGCCCACTGGTGCCGATCGGCGCAGGAGGCCCTCGTCCGCGTGAACCGGTACCTCTCGAAGGAGCTGCCGCACGGGATGTTCGTCACGGCGGTCTACGCGATCCTGGACCCCGCGAAGCGGACGCTCACCTACTCGCTCGCGGGCCACAACCCCCCGGTCCTCTACCGCAAGGGGACCCGGCGGGCGGAGCTCTTGCCCCCGTCGGGGACCCCGCTCGGGCTCGTCCCGATCCCCAAGTTCGAGGAGGTGATCCGGGAGGCGACCCTCGAGCTGACCCCCCAGGACCGCATCGTCTTCTACACGGACGGCGTCGTCGAGGCGCTCAACCCGGCGGAGGAGGTCTTCGGGGAGGAGCGCCTGATCGGGCTCGTGCGCGACGCCTCGTTCCTCGACTCGAAGAAGCTCCTCGACTACGTCGTGACCGAGGTGGAGAAGCACCAGGACACCGCGCCCCAGAGCGACGACATCACGATGGTGACGGTGAAGGCGCTCTAGACGCCACGATTCGCGCGGACAGGGCCCCGTGCGAATCGCGACGTCTAGAGATAGGGGGCATCGTCGGCCGGCGACTTGGGGGGTCACTCGCCGGCCTGGGCTCGGCCGACGACTTCGAAAGGAAGTTGCAGGCCGCCTGATCCCGGCGGTCCTGATGCTGCATCTTGTTGATCTCGCACTGATCGGATGGTATTAGTTCGCTTCGTTTCATCCGTGTGCGGGGGCCCCCCCCCGCCCC
>JAKEIC010000338.1 GCA_022614695.1 Planctomycetales bacterium
CTCTGCGGCCGGGGCGCGGCGAGGGCCTCCCTGGGCGATCTCACGGGCGGCCTGGCGGACCTGGCCGACGCGGTCGCCCTGGATCCCGGGTACGAGGACGCCCTCGTGAACCGCGCCAACGCGAGGCGCGCGATGGGAGACCTCCCGGGAGCCCTCGCGGATCTCGACGCGGCCATCGTCTCGAACGCCGGCTCCAAGCGGGCGCTCAATCATCGTGGCGACGCCCGGCGCGCCTCGGGCGACCTGGAGGGAGCGATCGCCGACTGGAATGCTGCCCTCGCCGTGGATCCGCGGTACCGGGAGGCGCTCGGCAACCGCGCCGTCGCCAGGGCGGCGAGGGGGGATCTGCGAGGGGCGATCGCGGACCTCGACGCCGCGCTCGCGCTCGATCCCCGGTCGCCCGAGTTGCGCGTCAACAGGGCCCGAGCGCGCTATTCGTCGGGAGACCTCGTGGGCGCCGAGGCGGACCTCGAGGCCGCCCTCCAGGTCGCCCCGAGCGACTGGCCGCATCGCGCGGAGTCGGAGCGGAACCTCGCCCTCACCCGCGCGGCCCTTCGGCAGGCTCGGGGCGAGGCGCTCGGGGCCCGGGAGCGCGGGCGGTGAGCGCCTTCCTCGCCGACTTCGGCCTGGCGAAGCTCGCGGAGACCGGTTCGAGGCTCACGCGGACCGGCCAGGCCCTCGGCACCCCGGCCTACATGTCCCCCGAGCAGGCCCGCGGCGAGGTGTCCTCGCTCACGCCGGGCACCGACGTCTGGAGCCTCGGCTGCGTCCTCTACGAGATGCTGGGTAGGCGGCCGCCTTTCGAGGGCGACCGGACGGCCGCGGTCGTGGGGAAGGTCCTGCTCGAGGAGGCGCCGCTGCTCTCCTCGCTGCGGGGCGACATGCCCCGGGAGGTCGAGCGCGTGGTCCAGGTCTGTCTCGGCAAGCGCGCCCGCGACCGCTATCCGGACGCTCTCGCCCTGCGCGACGACCTGGACCGAGCGCTCCGGGGGGACAGGCTGCGGGCGGGGGTCCCGTGGTCGCGAGGCCGGAAGGCCGTGGCGGCCGCGATCTCCGGCGTCGCGGCGGCTTTGGCCGCGCTCGCCCTCGGACCCCGCGAGGAAAGGCCCGCGCCTGCCCCCGTGCCGGCGGCGCGGTCGCACGCCGGGGTCCTCGCCGACAAGGCCCGGTCCCTGCGGCAGGCGGACCCCCGCCAGGCGGCGAGACTCCTCGGGGAGGCGCTCGCAGCCGAGCCGTCCCGGGCCGACCTCCGACTCGAGCGAGGGCTGATGCTCTGGGCGGCCGGGCAGGGGAGGGAGGCGCGCGAGGAGTGGACCCGGATCCCGGCCGGGGCACCCGAAGGTGCTTCCGCCCGTCTCTACCGCGGTCTGGAGGCGACTTTCCGATTGGACGGGAACGCAGCTCTCGACGACCTCGCCGGGCTCGCGCCGACGAGCGGCCGTGAGGGGCCACTCGCGAGGGGCGCCGTCGCTGCAGCCCGCGGATTGTGGGCGGATGCGCGCGAGGTGCTTCGCGACGTTCCCGGGTGGGAGGCGGCCCTCCTGCGAGGCTACGTCGAGAGCCTGGACTCGGATGGAGACTGCTCCAGGGCCGTTCGGGAGTATGAGGCGGCGTTCCGCGCGGGGATTGCCTTTCCGTGGGCGTACAACAGCTGTGGCGCCGCGAGGAAGTCCCTCGGGGACCTCGCGGGGGCGATCGCCGACCTAGACCGCGCGGTGGAGCTGGACCCGAGTGACCCGAAGGCGCTCGGCAACCGCGGGAACGCGAAGCGAGAGTCCGGGGATCTCGATGGGGCGGTGGCGGACCTCGGTCGGGCGATCGAACTCGACGGGAGCATGGCGAAGTGGCCCTATGCCCGCGGCCTGGCGAGACGTGCCCTCGGGGACTACTTGCGAGCCATCGCCGATTACGACCTGGCGATCTCCCTCGACCCCGGGTACGCGATGGCCTTCGGGAGTCGGGGCTCGGCGAAGTTGAAGCGTGGGGACTTCGCAGGCGCGCGGGTGGACCTCGACCGGGCGATCGAGTTGGGGCTCAGGAGCGCGACCGCGTTCGGCGATCGGGGCAACGTGAGGCGGGCGCTCGCGGATCTCAAGGGCGCGATCGCCGACTTCGATCGGGCGATCGAATTGGACCCGGGGCTCGCCGTGGCCTTCAACAACCGCGGCCTCGCGAAGCGGGACCTCGGCGACCTCGAGGGAGCCGTAGCCGACTTCGACCAGGCTATCGGCCGGGATCCCCGGTGCCCGCTGGCGCTCGCAAACCGCGGGGCGGTCAGGGGGACCCGCGGAGACCTGGCGGGAGAGATCGCGGACTACGAAACGGCACTCGACGTCGCGCCGGAGGCGTGGCCGCACCGGCGGACGGTCGAGGCGCACCTGGCGCGTGCCCGCGCGGCCCTGGCGACCCGGGAGCGCGGGCGGTGAGCGCCTTCCTCGCCGACTTCGGCCTCGCGAAGTCCGTCGTGACGGGCTCGAAGCTCACGAAGACCGGCCAGGCCTTCGGCACCCCGGCCTACATGTCCCCCGAGCAGGCGCGGGGGGAGGTCTCCTCGCTCACGCCGGCGACGGACGTCCGGAGCCTCGGCTGCGTCCTCTACGAGATGCTGGCCGGCCACACGGCATTCGAGGGCGAGACTCCGGCGGCCGTGATCGCCGGGGTTCTGGCCCGCGAGCCGGCGCGGCTCCGCGTCCTCGGTGGCGACATCCCCGAGACCGTGGAGCGGGTGGTGCGCGTGGCTCTGGCGAAGCGGGCGCGGGATCGCACTCCCGACGCCGCGGGGCTCCGGGCCGACCTGGACCGTCTGCTCCGGGGCGAGCGCCCGCGGGCGAGCCTCCCGGGGGCGGGACGGCGGGCAGCGCTCGTCGCCGGCGCGCTCGCGGCCGCCGCCGCCTTCGCCGCCGCCGCGCTCGGGCCGCCGGGGGAACGAGAGGCGGCCGTTCCCGCCGCGGCCGCCGAGGACCCGCACGCCTCGGCGCTCCGGAAGGCCCGGGCTCTCCGGCCCTTGTCTCCCGCCGCCGCGGCGGACGCTCTCGCGACGGTGCTCGCGGCCCAACCCGACGACGCGGGGCTCTGCTTCGAGCTGGCGGAGTGCCTGCGGGAGGCCGGGCTCTGGCGGAAGGCGGAGGCGGAGTACGGGCGGATCCTCGAGCGGGACCCCGGGAACCTCGGGGCGCGCGGCGGGCGCGGACTCGCCCGATGGATGGGGTTGCAGGCCAAGGTGGAGGGGATCGGGGCCCCCGGGGAGGACTTGCGGGCGGCGGCTTCCGGAAGCGAGGGACCGGCGGGCGCCCTGGCGCGAGCGATCCTCGCCTACGGGCGGGACGATTGGGACGAGGGGGAGAAGGAGGCGCGAGCGGCGGGGGACCGGTGGGACGCGAGGATCGTGCGGGGGCTTCTACGGCACCACGAGGGGAGAGGGGGGTCCGAGGAGCAGGAAGAGGCGATCCGGGAGTTCACGGCGGCCTTGGAGACGGGGCCTCCCTTGGCGCACACCTTCTTTGAACGCGGGCACGCGAGGTACCTGCAGGAGGACTTGCCCGGGGCGATTGCGGACTTCGAACGCGCCCTGGACCTAGACCCGCAGTACGCGGCGGCCTTCAACGGCCGCGGCGCGGCCCGGCAGGCGCAGGGCGACCTCGCGGGGGCCCTCGCCGACTACGACCGCGCCCTGGAGCTGGACCCGCGGGACGCGACGGCCTGGAGCAACCGCGGCGCCGCCCGGCAGGAGCGGGGCGACCTCGCGGGGGCCACCTCCGACTACGGCCGCGCCCTGGAGCTCGATCCGCGGGACGCGGCGGCCTGGTACAACCGCGCGAACGCCCGGCAGGCGCGGAGGGACCTCGCGGGGGCCCTCGCCGACTTCGACCGCGCCCTGGAGCTGGACCCGCGGCTCGCGGTGGCCTGGAACAGCCGCGGCGCGGTCCGGCAGGCGCAGGGCGACCTCGCGGGGGCGATCGCCGACTGCGACCGCGCCCTGGAGCTGGACCCGCGGTACGCGGCGGCCTGGAGCAACCGCGGCTTCGCCCGGCAGGCGCAGGGCGACCTCGCGGGGGCCCGCGCCGACCACGACCGGGCCCTGGAGCTGGACCCGCGGGACGCGGCGGTCTGGAGCAACCGAGGCACCGCCCGGCAGGCGCAGGGGGACCTCGCGGGGGCCATCGCCGACTACGACCGCGCCCTGGAGTTGGACCCGCGGCTTCCCGAGGCGCTCGCGAGTCGCGGGCTGGCCCACTTGCAACGCCGCGACCCTGCGTCGGCGGCGGCGGACTTCGCGAAGGCCCTCGCCCTCGCGCCCGCGACCTGGGCGCACCGCAGTTCGGTCGAGCGCTCGCTCGCCGAGGCCCGCGCCGCGCTGGCGGCCCGGGAGGGCCAGCGGTGAGCGCGTTCCTCGCCGACTTCGGGCTCGCGAAGTCCGTCGCGACCGGCTCGAGACTCACGAAGACCGGCGAGGCCCTCGGCACCCCGGCCTACATGTCCCCCGAGCAGGCGCGCGGCGAGGTGTCCGCCCTCACGCCCGCGACCGACGTCTGGAGCCTCGGGTGCGTCCTCTACGAGATGCTCGCGGGGCGTGTCGCTTTCGGAGGAGGGACACCCGCGGCCGTCATCGCAGCGGTTCTCACCCGTGAGCCGCCGCGGCTTCAGGGTATCCGAGGGGATGTACCCGAGTCCGTCGAGCGCGTCGTCCGGGCGTGCCTGACGAAGCGCGGGCGCCACCGCTACCCCGACGCGGCGGCGTTGGGCGAGGACCTCGATCGAGTGCTTCGGGGGGAGCGACTGGCGGCGCGGGCTCCTCATCGGCACCGCGCGGCCGCCGCGGGGATCGTGGCTGCAGCGGCTGTCACCGGACTTGTGGTCGGCTCGTACCCGAATCGGGCCGGCGACAGGCCTCCGAAGCCGGACGCGCGCGCGGGCTCGCCCGGGATCGAGGCCCTGGAGGCCAGGGCGGCCGCCCTCGCCGCGGCCGAACCTCGAAGAGCCGCCGAATGCTTGCGCGAGGCGCTGGAACGCGCCCCGGACCGCCACGACCTTGGTCTCCAGCGCGGGCGGCTGTTGTGGGCGTCGGGCCAAGATGATCTCGCGAGGGCCGAGTGGAGCAGGATCCCGAGCGGGACGACCGAGAGCCCCCTGTCCCGCCTCCTCCTCGGGTTGGAAGCCTCGTTTCGCCTGAAGGCCGGCGGGCTTGCAACCGATGAGGCGATCCCGCACTTTCAGGCGGTGCTGGACGCACCGGGCCGCGTGGGAAGCATCGCCCGCGGTGCACTCCTGTGCTTCGCACGGGACTGGGCGAAGGCGCGCGAGGTCCTCTCGGAGGCCGGTGGCTGGGAGGCCCGCGTGCTTCTGGCGCAGCTCGAGACCGAGGACCCGGGAGGCGACCCTCGCTCCGCCGTGCGCCACTACGACGCGGCTCTGGAGGCCGGCATCCCATTCGCTTGGCTCTTCAATTGGCGCGGCATCGCTCGAAGCAGATCGGGAGACCCGGCCGGTGCGATCCGGGACTTCGATCGCGCCATCGAGATGAACCCGCGGTATGCCGTGGCGTTGAGCAATCGGGGCAGCATGAAGCGAAACCTTGGAGACCGCCAGCAAGCGCTTGCCGACCTGGATCGGGCCATCGAGTCCGACCCCCGGTTGGCGCCCGCGTGGGTCAATCGCGCCAACACCAAGCTCGATCTCGGGGACCACGCCGAGGCGGTCCGGGACTTCGATCGGGCCCTCGCGCTGGATCCGAGGCTCGCGACCGCCCTGTCGCATCGTGGCCATGCAAAACTGGCGCTCGGCTTGACCGCGGACGGGTTGCGTGACGTCCAAGCGGCCGTCGAGATGGCTCCCGAAGACTCGAGGATCGTTTACAACCGGGGTGTGGTGAGGCTCCAGACAGGTGACGCTTCGGGAGCTCTCCAGGACTTCGACCGCGCCATCGCACGCGAGCCGTCCTACGGGTCCGCCTGGAACAACCGGGGGACCGCGAAGCAGTTTCTCGGCGATCTTTCGGGGGCGGTACGAGACTTCGACCGCGCCATCGAGCTTGAGCCGGGATATGCGTCGCACTACTTCAACCGGGGCAACGCGAAGCTTCACCTCGGAGAACTGGCCGAGGCCATCCGCGACTACACGCGCGCGATCGAGCTGGAGCCGGACGCGCCCCAGGTCTGGAGCAATCGTGGAGTCGCCAAGCAGCGACTCGGAGACCCCGGCGGGGCGGCCGCGGACTTCGAACGGACTCTCCAGCTCGCGCCTCCGGACTGGCCGGACCGCAGGGCCATCGAGGAGGAACTTGTCCTTCTCCGCGCTGGATCCGCCAGACGGGGCGACTAGTCCTACTCCGATAAAGGTCCGGCGCTGATCTGCCGATCTTCCTCCACGAGGGGGAGGTCGGCATGACGTGCGAGGAGATCGCGGCGCTCGGCGGCAA
>JAKEIC010000339.1 GCA_022614695.1 Planctomycetales bacterium
CTCTTCGAAGAGAGGCTCGGCTGGGTCCGGGACCGCCCCTCGGTCGCCCGGGTCACCCTCGACACGAGCCAGCACACCGTCGCGTTCTTCGAGCGCTTCGGGTTCCGGACGACGAGGGTGACGCGCGACCACTACGCACCGGGTCTCCATCGGCACGACATGGAGCTGGTCCTGGACCTCTCCCCTTTCCGCGGCCTCGTTCCCTCCGACCGGATCGCGCAGAGGCCCGCCGAGCCGCGGGACTCGGCCCGGCTCCTCGTGCTCGAGCGGGCCACCGGCGCGATCGCGCACCGGGTCGTCCGGGACCTGCCGGCGCTCCTTCGCGCCGGAGACCTCCTGGTCCTGAACGCGACGCGGGTGATCCCGGTCCGGCTCGCCGGGGCGCGCTCGACGGGCGGGCGCGTGAAGCTGCTCCTGATCCCCCCGCGGAGCGCGGGGGAGCCCTGGGAGTGCTACGCGGAGGCCGGCGGGCGGCTCGCCCCGGGCGAGGCGCTCTCGCTTCCCGAGGGGACGGCGCTCCGCCTCGTCGAGCACCGGGGAGGCGGCCGGTGGCGCATGGACGCAGGCGCAGCCGACCTTGCCGGGCTCTGCGAGCGCCACGGCCGCGCGCCGCTCCCGCCCTACATCAAGCGGCCCGGCGAGGGGGACCCGGACGCCGCGGCGGACCGGGAGCGCTACCAGACCGTCTTCGCCCGTGAGCCGGGCGCCGTCGCGGCGCCCACGGCGGGGCTCCACTTCACGCCCGATCTCCTCGCGCGCTGCCGCGCGGGCGGGATCGCGACCGCCGAGGTCATCCTCCACGTCGGCCCGGGCACGTTCGCCCCCGAGCGGGCGCCGGGGGTGGGGGGGCCCGAGCCCGAGCGCTGTCGGGTCCCGCGGGAGACGGCGGAAGCCGTGGCAGCCTGCCGCACGCGCGGGGGCCGCGTGGTGGCCGTCGGCACCACGACCGTCCGCTCCCTCGAGTGGGCGGCGGCGCCGTCCGGCCGCATCGAGCCCCGGGAGGGGCTCGCCGACAACGTGATCGCCCCCGGACACGGTTTCCGCGCCGTGGACGCGCTCCTCACGAACTTCCACCTCCCGGACGGGGGGCCGCTCCGCCTGACGGCCGCCTTCGCTGGCGCTGAGCGGCTCCTCGCCGCTTATCGCGCGGCGATAGTGGAGGGGTACCGGTTTTGCTCCTACGGGGACGCGATGCTCATCCTATAGCCGGGGTACGCTAGCCCCGTGGCCGGACCGGTCCGCATCGTCATCCTCGGCGGCGGGTTCGCCGGGCTCGCGTGCGCGGCGCGGCTCGAACGCCGGACCCGGGCGCGGGGCGGGCGCGGGGAGTGGGCCGGGCGGCCGGTCCACCTGGTCCTCGTCGCGGGGGAGAACTACTTCACGTTCCAGCCGCTGCTCGCCGACGTCATCGGGGGCTCGGTCGAGCCGCGGCACGTGGTCTCGGCGCTCCGCCGGCTGCTCCCCGGGACCGACGTGCGGCAGTGCGAGGCCGAGAGTCTCGATCCCGGGGCGCGGCGCGTCCGGTTCCTCACCCGGGCGGGGAGCGCCGTCCCCGATCTCGAGGCCGACCACCTCGTCCTCGCGCCAGGCCTCGCCTCGGACCTCACGGGGGTGCCGGGGCTCGCCGAGCACGGGCTTCCTCTCCGGACACTCGGCGACGCGATGGCCATCCGGAGCCGCGTGGTCCGGAGGCTGGAGGAGGCCTCGGTGGTCGAGGGACCCGAGGAGCGGGCGCGGCTCCTCACGTTCGCCGTCGTGGGAGCGGGCTTCAGCGGGGTCGAGGTGGCCGGCCAGGTCCGGGACTTCCTCGGGCTGGCGATCCGGAGCTACCCGCGGCTGGCCGGAGGTCCTCCTGCCCCGCGCGTCGTCGTCGTGCAGCGCGACGATCGCGTCCTCCCGCAGCTCGACCCGAGGCTCTCGGCCTTCGCGCTCGAGAGGCTCCGCGCGCGCGGGATCGAGGTGCTCCTCGGGAGGGGCGTCCTCGCCGCGAAGGCCGGGGGCCTCCGACTCGACGACGGGACCGAGATCGCGGCGGGGACGATCGTCACGACGGTCGGGAACGCGGTCCACCCGCTGCTCGAGGGACTCCCCCTCCCGCGCGTCGGCCGGCGCGTGGCGGTCGAGGCGACCCTCCGCGTGCCGGGCTTCGAGGGGCTCTGGGCCGCCGGGGACTGCGCGGCGGCCCCCACGCTCGGGGGCGGGTTCGCTCCCGAGATGGCGCAGTTCGCGGTCCGCGAGGGGGAGCTCGCCGCCGAGAACATCCTGCGAGGGATCGCGGGGGAGCCGCCGGAGGCCTTCTCCTACGGCGGACGCGGCCAGCTCGCCTCGCTCGGCCACAGGACCGGTGTGGCGCAGCTCTTCGGCCTCCGGTTCGGGGGGATCCTCGCGTGGTGGCTCTGGCGGACGGTGTATCTCCTGAAGCTCCCCGGGATAGACCGGAGGGCCCGAGTCGCCTTCGACTGGACGCTGGACCTCGTCTTCCCGCGGGACCTTGTCGAGCTGGACGTGCGCCGGAGCGAGCGCGTCGGCCGTGCCCACTACGAGCCGGGCGAGCCGATCTTCCGGGCGGGGGAGCCCTCGGAGACCTTCTACGTGGTCGAGCGGGGGACGGTGGAGATCACGCGCGCCCGCGACGGCGCCGACGAGCGGGTGGCGCTCCTCGGCGCGGGCGAGCACTTCGGCGAGAGGGCCCTCGTGCGGCGCGAGCCCCACTCGGCGACGGCGCGCGCGGCGACGGCGGTGGACCTGCTGACGGTCTCGCGGCTCGACTTCTCGGCGCTCGCCGGGACCCTGGCGCCGCTCCGCCGCGCCATCGAGGACTCGGTCCGTCGGATGGAGGAGGCGGGCGGGTCCGCGCCGCTCCCGCCCGACCTCGAGGCGACGGTGGGGAGGTTGACCGTGGGCCGGGTGATGTCGGCCCCCGCCGTGACGATCCCCGGGACGGCGACCCTCGGGGACGCCCTCCGCGCGATCCTCGGCGAGCGCCGCGGCTGCCTTCCCGTCCTCGACGGGAGCGGCCTGCTCTCCGGGATCGTCACGAGGACGAACGTCTACCGGGCCCTCGACGCGCGCCTCCCGCTCGACACGCCGCTCTCGGCCGTGGCCGAGGCGCGCGCTCTCACGACGACCCCCGAGGCCCCGGTCGCTGCAGCCGCGGCGACTCTGCGCCGCGAGGCCGTGAAACGCCTCATCGTCGTCGCCTCCGACGCCCCGCGCCGCGTGGTGGGGATCCTCTCGCGCCTGGATCTCGTCCGGGCGCACCTGGAGCGCCGCGCCGGACAGGGGCTCACGCCGCCTCGAGACGCCTGAAGAGCCGTAGGGCCACGGGCCAGAAGATCCCGATGGCCGCTGCAGAGGGGAGGCCCGCCAGAGCGAAGGCCAGCTCCAGCGGCGCTCCGGACGCACGGAGAGCGATCCCCGCGCCTACGTCGGCGCCAGCGAGCAGCACCCAGGCCCCGAGGGTCGGGATCACCATCGCCTCGCGTGCCGTCCGGGCCACCGAAGGCCACCGCAGCCACAGGACCGCCTGCGCGAGCCGGAAGGACAGGACCAGGGACACGCTGGATGCGAGCAAGCAGGCTGCCGGAGCCCGAGCGGTGCCACCCAGGACGAGAGTCGGGAGCATCACCAGCAGTATCGGCACGAGTGACGAGGCACAACTCGTGCCCAGGAGAACTCCGAGCGATTGAGCGGGCTGCACAGGATACCGCAGGAGCCACGAGACGTGCACGATCTCACTGCCAAGGCCGAGTCCCCCGAGCCCCCCCTTCATGAGGCCGAACTCGAGGCCGACGGTCGCGAGCATCAGAAGCAGGGCGGCGTCGACGGCGACGGGCACGCTGCCGCTCCCTAGCCGTCCCAGAGAGCCGAGGAGCAGGCCGCTGGCCACGCCGAAGCAGGCGAACAGGAGCGTCAGTGCAATCCGTCCCCGCCTCCATGGCCGCCGTCGCGCTTCCGAGAGGGATTTCCAGATCAGGGCCGTGGCGCCCGTCCCGAACGCTCGTAGCGAACGGGCCCGGGAGGGCTGGCCACCGATGGGCCAGTACTTCCGGCTTGCAACCCGGACACTTTGCGTGATCATCCGCTCGGTGCTGAGCCACGGGGCGACGAGAACAGCTGTGCCGTTCGTGAGTGCCGCCAAGGTCCAGGCTGCCCCATGGGCGAGGCCTGGCGCTTCCGCCGAGAGCGCCCTGCCGAGCGTTCTCGCTCCGGGAATGACCGACCCGAGAGCCTCCGCGACGACGCGACAGGCTCCGAGGAGAGGCCCAATCGCCGGCTCCCGGGTCGGCGTACCGAATCGGCCTGCCAGGACGGAGTCCATCCACGCCATCACCGCGGCCATGACCGATGCCATTCCGATGGCCAGGAGGAGGAGTGCGAGGGCGGAGGAGATCCGCGCGGACCCCCGACCCCGCCCGGTGACGGCGGCGATTCTCGCGTAGCCCGTCCGGCAGGCCACGGCATGGAAGGCGACGAGCGTCGCCTGCACGGTGGATGCCAGAGCAAGGCCGCCGAGCGCCAGTGAGAGGAGTCGTCCCACCGTTGGCGGCCGGAGGGTCAGTTCAACCGCCCAGAGCATCGGGATAAGGAGAAGTCCACCCAATAGGCCGCGAATGGCAAGGAAGGCGACTACTGCGCGAGGCGGCACCGGGGCTGCGAGCAGGAATGAGATCCCTGCCGGCGGAAGCGCCGGTGCGACAAAGGGGGCCATGGCGAGAGACTGGATGAGGAGTGCGGCGGCCCCCCATCTCCAGAACGGCTCTGAGGCTGGTGAGCCGCCCGTTCCCACGGGGCCCAGCAAGGCCGCAGCCACCACGGCGCTCAGGACCATCAGGAGCAGCGGGAACCACCGGGCGAGCCTCGCGATCCCCTTTCCCGATTCGCGGAGCCTCTCCCGGAATCTCAGGGCCCGTCGCGCCCAGAGGGCGCCGAGGATGACAAGGCCCTCCCGAAAGCCGAGTGCTCGCCCAGTCGAGGTCGGCGGCTGGGGAGCCGCCACGGGCGGCGCCTGCTTACCGCGCCCGCGCGCGGCGGCGCGGAGGGTTGAGGCCGATCTTGTCCGCGATCTCCCGGATCTCTGCGCGGGAGGCGTCGGAGAGGCTCTTCCCGCGCTTCTTGAGCTCGTCGGCGAACTCGACGGCCTTCTCCTGCATCTTGGCGTGCGTCTTCTCGGATCCGCCGAAGAGGGCGAAGTCCTCCCCCTTCGTGATCCGGACGTGGCCGTCCTTGCCGTCGAGGCCCAGGCCCAGGAGCAGCGCGCGGCGCTTCTCGCTCACGAGGACGATGTTAAGGCGCCGCGGGGCCGCGGGCAAGGAGGGCGGTGTCAGCGGGACCCGGGCTTCCGGAACCTCTCCCGGAAGCGCCCGTTGCCGGACCGATCCGCGATCGCCGCGAGCACGGGGCCCGCACGCCCTCGGCGGACGGTCCAGGGGATCCGGAACTCGAGGACCGGGCGGTCGTCTGTGTTCCTCTCCGCGCTTTCGACGAATCCGTCCAAGGAGTCTCCCGATAGGGCATTCCAGGACAGGAGATCCTCGCCGTCCGCGAGACGCGCCCGCCTCAGCTCCTCGGCGATTCCCGGCCGGCTCGCGGCGCCCGCGACCACGTTCTCCGCCGCCAGCGCCGTCTCCGACGCGACCAGCAGGGCGTCCGCCTCGCCGTTCGGGACGAAGACCCAGACGTGGGGGAAGGCCGACCGGACGGCGCCGAACGCGATGCGGGCGTCGTCGGGCGTGAGGTCGTAGAGGGGGAGCCATCCGCAGAAGACCCCGCCCGGCGCGAGGCGCGAGCGGCAGAGGGCGTAGAACTCCTCGGTGAAGAGGCTCGAGACACCCGCGAGCCAGGGATTGCTCGGCTCGGAGACGATCACGTCGTAGCGGGAGTCGCCGGCGGCGAGGGCGTGCCGGCCGTCCTCGAGGACGTGACGGACGCGCGGGTCCTCGAGGGCGCGGCCGGCTTCGCCGTGGAGAGACTCGAACAGGCGCGCCGCCTCGCGGACGGCCGGCTCGATCTCCACGACGACGACCTCCTCGACGCCGTGCCGGAGGATCGCGGCGGTCGTGGCGCCGCTCCCGAGTCCCAGGACGAACGCGCGGCGCGGGGCCGGGTGGAAGAGGCACGGCAGGTGCCCGAGGAGGAGTTGCGTCGAGACGTCCGCGGGGTCGGTCGAGGCGTCGGTCTTCCCGTTCACCTGGAGGTACAGCTCCCCGGAGTCGCTCCGGACCACCGCCACGTAACAGCAGAGCCCGTCGCGCGCGAAGACGATGTCGCCCGAGCGCCGGAAGCGAGGGGGCCGCGGTCCCGCCGGGCCCGCGACCGTCCGGAGATAAGGCGCGCTCGTGAGGACCGACGGGTCCCACGCCGGGGACGCGAGGGCGACGGCGGCGGTCCCCGCGCACGCGAGGAGAGTCGCCCCTCTCAGGAGCCGCGGCGCGGCCCCCGGGAGCGCCGCGCCGATCCCCCCCGCCGCGCACGCGACGAGGACCGCTCCGACGACCGTCGCGCGGGTCCCCCACGCGGGGACGAGGAGGAAGCCCGCGCCGAGGGACCC
>JAKEIC010000340.1 GCA_022614695.1 Planctomycetales bacterium
CGTGAGCCCCACGTCCACGGTCTCGACCTTCCCGGTGATCGTCGAGCGCAGGGTGATTCTCTCGGGCCGGAAGTGGCGGCGGGGGTCGAGCCCGCCGGACCCGAGGAACGTGATCCGGCGCGCGGTCGTCGCGCTCCCGACGATCTCGACGCCCGCGGGCGCACGATGGGGCTCCTCGCGGAAGACCTCGGAGACGCGGAACTGGTCCACGCGCCCCGCGAACGGGCGCCTCGGGTCCCCCACGCGGAGGGGGCTCGACGCGTCGGGCGCCGGGCGCGGCGGAGCCTCGCCGGGCTTCGGGCGCCAGGTCGCGACCTCGCGCCCGTCGAGGAGGAGCCGCAGAGCCTCGGTGTCGTAGGCGAGCTCCACGTGAGTCCAGCGGCCGGGCGTGATGGGCTCGGGCGACTCGACCTGCTGCTTGCCCTCCAGCCGGAAGAACCCCGCCACGATCCCGTCCCCGAGGACCTCGAGCCCGTAGGCCTGGCCCTTCGAGGCGACGATCCCCCCGCGCCCCTGCGGGTCGGGCATCAGCCAGACGTCGAGGGCCCCGCCCTCGACGAAGTCGAAGGGCTCCGTCCCGAGGTCCAGGTTCGCCCCCCGACCCAGCCGGAGCGCCCCGCCGATCTTCCCCCAGGTGCTCTCGGTCTCGCCGTGGAACGAGGCCGCGAGGCCGAAGGCCCCCTCGGACTCGCGCCCCGGCTCGAACTGCATGAACCCGACCGTCCGCCGGACGACCGCGGAGATCTCCCGCTCCTCGGGGTCCACGACGACCGTGACCGGCCCGTTCTCCGTGATCGCGGTGTTGCGAGCGGCGCGGATGACCGCGTTCACCTGCCCGCGGAACGTCGTGACGGCGAGGCTGCGCCCCACCCGCGAGAGGAACGCGAGGCTCATCCCGGCCACCATCGCGATGATCGAGGTGACGATCAGCAGTTCCAGGAGGGTGAAGCCAGCGAATCTCCGGCGGCCAGGCATGGACCGCGCCGCCGGAGAATTGCTAATGGCGCGCCGCAAGGCGGCCCCTTAGCGAATCTCGCGCGAGCGAGATTCGCTTACCAGTTCCCGATGTCGTCGTCGGTCCCATTCTCCCCGTCCGGACCGAGGCTCCAGATCTGATAGGTGCGCGGGTTCACCCACGCGCCCTTGAACTTCTCGCTCTTGCGGGCGCCGACCTCGATCACGCGGCCGTCCACCGTCGTGTAGCGCTGCTTCTGGCCGTAGGCCTGCCAGTGGAAGTAGACGACGGGGTTCCCCCACGAGTCCACCAGCTCGAACGCCTCGTCGCCGAGCGACCAGTTCGGGGCGCCGCTCGGGCCGTAGGCGTCCTTGTCGCCGTTCTCGACCTGGTCCTCCTTCCACGGCACCGGCTCCATCCCGCCGGTCTTCGAGGAGAGGCACGCGACGAGGCACTCGCTCCCCTCGTTCGTGTCGTTCCCGGGAGACTTCAACTTCCCCCAGTCCCCGCTCCCCCCGGGAGCCCGGAGCTTCTTCAGGGTCGCGAAGTCGGAGGGGGGGAAGTTCCCGTAGTGGCCCTCGAACGCGCTCATCGCGTCGCCCACGGTGGTGACGAGGCTCGCCGTCTCGGCCACGCGGGCGCGCCTGCGGCCCGACAGGAGCGTCGGGAATATGAGCCCCGCGAGCACCGCGATGATCGAGAGGACCACGAGCAGCTCGACGAGGGTGAATCCCCGGCGCTTCATCATCCCTTCCTCTCCACGATGCGGACGTCGTCGGCTTCGAACGAGAACGTGGTGTCTATGTCGGCCGAGGCGGAGAGCCCGGCCCGGGAGGTCCCGCCGAGACGGAAGCCCGGGTCGAGGGCCGGCACGATCGCCTCTCCCCGGACGGAGATCCGGTAGCGGTCGGTCGGCCGGCCGCCCTCGGCGAGCCTCTCGATGGCGAGCCGGACGAGGGCCGGCTTGCCCCCCTCTCCCGCGGGCCACTCGCTCGCCGTCCCCTTCTCGGCCCAGCGCTTCTCGCGCGGGTCCCATGTCCCCCAGACGACCTTCCCGGTCCGGCTCTTCCCGACGAAGATCCCGCCGAGCGGGTCCTCGCTTCCCGCGACGGTGGAGGCCAGCTCGAGCCGCGCGTCGGCCAGCTGCGCGGGCTCGGCGAGGAGGGTGGCCTCGATCGAGACGAACACCTCGGGGGAGACGGGCCGGAGCAGGCTCGTGTCGTCCCCCCGCTTCTGCGTCCCTTCGAACCGGACGCGGCCGCCGGTGACCCGCACGGCGACGCCGCGGTCGTCCTGCTCCCCCCAGCGGTTGCGCACGAGCTCGCCGTCGGGCCTCTCGAAGTCGTCCCGCCACTGCTGCTTGCCGCGAGCGTCGGCGATCCGGGCGAGCGCGTCGGCCGAGTAGGGGCTCGCGCCCGCCATCTTCTTCAGCCGCTCGACGGCCGAGTCCTCCCGGTCGCGGCGCCCCTTCGCCTGCATGTAGAGGAGCCACGCCACGCCCTCCTTGGCCGTCGTCTGGTCCCGGTCGCGGCGGAGCGCCTCGTCGAAGGCCTGCTTCGCGCCGTCGAGGTCGCCCGTCCGGAGCCGCGCCACGCCGAGGGAGGCCCAGAGCGCGGGGACGTCGAGCCCGTCGAGGGCGCGGGAGAAGTAGCGGGCCGCGTCGCCCGAACGGTCCTGCGCGAGCGCCACGTGGCCGAGGAGCGAGAGCGCGTCGGGGAGGTCGGGGTCGAGCTTCACCGCCTCGAGGAGCGCCTCCTGCGCCTCGGCCGCCGAGCCGGCCCGCAGCAGCAGCTGACCGAGCGCGAAGTGGCCGGACGGATCGGCCGGGTCCACCTCGATCGCCCTCGCGTAGGACGCGCGGGCGTCGGACCAGCGCCTCTCGCCCTCCTCGAGCGCGCCGAGCCCGACCCAGGGGGCGGCCGCCGTCGGGTCGAGGCCCGCGGCCTGGCGGAACGTCTCGCGGCCCTCGGGATACCGCTTCGCCTGCGTGAGCGCGAGGCCCAGGTCCGTCAGGACCCGCGAGCGGAAGGGGTCGTAGTCGGGGGCGAGCGGCGGCGGGGCGGCGGCCGGGGACGCGGCCTCCTTCGGCGGCTCGCCCGTGGGGGTCGCCGGAGGGGCGGGCGGCTTCGGGGGCTCCGTCAGCTCGAGCACCTGGAGGAAACCCTCGATCGCCTTGCCGGCGTCGCCGGCCGAGAGCTCCGCGGCCGCGTGGTCCGACGCCAGCTCCCGCCCGAGCGGACCGCCGTCCAAGCCGCGCACCGCGGGGTCGGCCGGGGCCAGCTCGCGTCCGCGGGAGAGGGCCTTCCGGGCCCCGTCCAGGTCCCCGAGCCGCAGGAGGGACCGGCCGAGCCCCTGGAGCGCCCGGGCCGTGTCGGTCGGCGTGCCGCCCTGCGAGGCCGCCCGGAATGCCTCCTGCGCCTCGGAGGGGCGCCGGCCGGCGAGGAGCACGCGTCCGAGGCCGAGCTTGCTCGGCACGTGGCCGCTCCCCGCGTCGAGGGCCCGCCGGAACGCCGCCTCCGCCTCCTCGTAGAGCCCGAGGCGCGCGAGCGCGTCGCCCTCGCGGCGGAGCACCTCCTCGTTGGCCGCCCCCCGGCGCCCGGCGCCCCGGTAGACGGCCAGCTCCTCGTCGTACCGGAAAGTGGCGCGCAGGAGGTCCCCCAGCTCGGCGTAGGGGACGCTCCAGGCCGGGTCGGCCCCGATCGCGACGCGGTAGACCTGCACGGGCTCCTCGAGAAGCCCGTCCTTCACCCCGTCCCGGGCGAACGCGGCCATCGCCTCGCGGTCCACGCGGTTGGGCGCGGGGAACCGCTTGCGGAACCGCTTCAGGTAGACGGGGCCCTTCCCCTGGCGGAGCCGGATCTCCTCGAACTCCCGCGGGAGATAGCGGAAGGCCTGGCCC
>JAKEIC010000341.1 GCA_022614695.1 Planctomycetales bacterium
GAGGGGGCGGCGCTCGCGCGGGACCTCCGCGCGCGGGCCGCGGCCCTCCGCGGGTGGCTCGCGGTCGTCGAGGAGCGCGCCCCGCGTGTGCCCGAGGAGGCCCGCGCGTAGCTCGAGCGGCGGGTGCGGGAGCTGCTCGGGGAGCGCGACGCCGCGGCCGCCCGGGCCGAGATCGCTCGCGAGGCCGCCTTGCTCGCCGCCAAGGCCGACGTGACCGAGGAGTGCGTGCGGCTCCGGACCCACATCGAGGACCTCGAGCGGGCGCTGCGCGAGGACGGGGCCGTCGGCCGGCGCATGGACTTCCTCGCGCAGGAGATCCACCGCGAGGTGAACACGATCGGGAGCAAGTCGTCGGATCCCGAGATCGCCCGCGCGGTCGTCGCGGCCAAGGCCGAGGTGGACCGCGTGAAGGAGCAGGCGGCCAATCTAGAATAGGGCCCGTGGCCCGGTCGCGGCCCGGACGGGGCGGTGGGGACGATCCCTTCGCGGGGATGGGACCGCTCGGGGACGACTCGTGGGGCGAGCGGTGGCCCGGCGGGGGCAGGCCGGGGCTCGGCGGCGCCCGCGCGCCCGGGGCGGAGACCCGCTCCGGGCTCCCGGCGACGGGGCGCGGCCTCTTCTGGCTCTTGGCCGTGCTGGCGGTCACGGTCCCGATCCTGCTGGTCTCGGGCACCCGGACGTCCGATCCCGGGACGCGACATGAGCGGAGGCGGGCGGGATCCCCGGCGAGCGGCGACCCCGGGACGACGCGAGAGCGTCCCCCGTCCTCCGCGGCGGAGGCTCTCGAGGCGGCGCTCTCGAGCGACGATCCTGAGGAGCGTCTCTCGGCCGCGGTGCGCCTGCGGGGCGCCCCGGCGGGGGCCGGGGGCGCCGCCCTGGTGCGAGCCGTGAGCGACAGGGACCCGCGGGTGCGCGCCGCCGCCGCCGAGACGCTGGGCGCGATCTCGCCGGTGATCGGCGGCACCCTCCCCGCGCTCGACGCCGCCCTCGGGGATCCCGACCCGGACGTCCGCGACGCGGCGGGGCGCGCGCTCGCCGCGATCGGGAGCGAAGGCCTGGCCATCCTCGCGCGTGCCCTCTCCCACCCGAACGACCGGGTGTTCGACGCTGCCGCACGGGCCGTCGCGGGGGCGGGCGCGGGGGCCGGCGGGGCGGTCCCCGCGCTCCGTGCGCAGCTCGAGAGGTGGGACCGGGCCCGTCAGCTCGTGGCCGCGAGGACCCTCGCCGCGATCGGGCCGGACGCGATCCCCGGCCTCGTGGACGCCCTCGGGGACGGGAACGCGGAGGTCCGGAAGGCGGCTGTCGAGGGGCTCGTGAGGCTCGGGCCGAAGGCGGCCGTCGCCGTCCCCCGCCTCCTGCGGGCGCTGCGGTCGGGCGAGCCGGTCCCCGAGCGTGAGATGGCCGAGGCGCGGGAGAGGTTCGGACAGCCGTTCGCGGACCCGGACGAGATGCGCGAGCTGTACCGGTGGTCCGTGGCCCCGGTCCCGACGCGCGCGCTCGCGGCCCGGGTCCTCGGGGCGATCGGGCCGGCGGCGCGGCGGGCCCTTCCCGACCTCCTCCGGGCGGCCCGGGACCCCGACGCGAGCGTGCGGGAGGCGGCGACGGCCGCCGTCAGGTCCGTCGAAGGCGGCCCCCCGGGCGGGGGTTAGCGGTCGCCGCAGTCGTCGTCCAGCTCGCCGAGGGCGCGCCGGACGACACGGTGCGGGGCGAACTGCGCGGCGCGACGGGCGGCGGCGAGGGCCTGGTAGGAGGCGTAGGGGTTCACGCGGATCCGTTGGCTGCGGACTGTCACGCCTGCCGCGCTCGCCGTGTCCGGGCACGGATCCGCGACCGGGGCGCAGGGGCGGGCGCAGCCGCCGGAGGACCAGCGTCCCGGGAAGCCCCGGTGGAGGATCACGACGGACTGCGTGTCGTAGACCGTGTCGTAGGTCGGCTGCCCGCGCGCGAGCCGGAGCCGGGCGTCCTGCGCCTCGGCCTCGCGCCGGTCGGCCTCGGCCTCCTCGGCGCGGGCTCGGGCCTCGAGGATCTCCCGCTCCGCCCGCGCCCGCTCCTCCTCGATCCGGACGCGCCGTTCCTCGAGCCGTAGCTTGGCCTCCTCGACGTTCAGCCACTCGTCGCCCACCTTCACCAGACCGAGGAGGCGGCTCCTCTCCTCGGGAGTGACCCACCGGCCGCCGTGCTCGACGTGCCCGAGCGCCCGGTGCGCGTCCGCGTTCCCGGGGTCGCGCGTGAGGACCGCCTCCAGTTCCGCGTCGGCCCGCGCCCCGAGCCCGTTCTCCCGCGCCCAGAGGGCCAGCGCGATCCGCCCGGCGAGGTCCTCGTCTGCGAGCCCCCCGCGCCGGCGCTCGAAGGCCTCGAGGGGCGTCTCCTCCTCGACGATCTCCTTCACCTGCGACCGGGGGAGGACGATCCGCCCCGACGGCAGCCGGATCTCGACCTCGTTCCCCCGGACCGTGACCGCGCCCTCGAGGTGGTACCCGCTCGCGAGGGTGACGCGGTCGGCGAGGGCGGGGGACCCGGCGAGCAGGAGGCCCGCGGCGCCGAGCGCATACCGGAGCCCGATCACGCCTTCAGTCTACCGCCATGCGGGGCCGGGCCGCCAGGAGGATCCGGGCGGGCGAGGAACTCCGCCAGGAACCCGAGGCCCGCAGACCCGCTCTTCTCGGGGTGGAACTGGAAGGCCCGGAGCCCGCGCTCGGGGACCGAGATCGCCGCAGGGAACCGGATCCCGTACTCCGCCCAGGCGGAGACGATCCCGGGGTCCGATGGGACGGCGTAGAAGGAGTGCACGAAGTAGGCGAAGTCGCCGGGCCCTCCCGGGTCGAGGCGCGCCCAGCCGACGTGGGGGACCTTGAGGCGCGCGGGACCCTCGAACGGCGCGCCGGCGAAGCGCCGGACCTCGCCGGGGACGATCCCGAGGCCGGTCACTCCCGGCGCCTCCTCGCTCCGCTCGAAGAGGAGCTGGAGGCCGAGGCAGATCCCGAGGAAGGGCTTCCCGGCCGCGACGTGGGCCCGGATCGGCTCGACGAGCCCCCGGCGCGAGAGCCCCTCCATCCCGGCCCCGAAGGCGCCCACGCCCGGGAGGACCAGCCGCGGCGCAGCGGCGATCGCGGAGGGGTCCTCGGTGACGACCACGTTGCCGCCGACCCTCGCGAGAGCCTTGGCGACGCTGCGGAGGTTCCCGAGCCCGTAGTCCGCGACGACGACCTTCATCCGCCCATCGGCCCCGCGACCATGCCCGGCCACCAGGTGAGGATCACCCACTCGACCCAGCCGCCGGCCAGCAGCACCGCCGCCCCGCCGAGCGCGAGGAACGGCCCGAACGGGAGGAAGCGGTCGCGCCGGACGATCCAGACGACGATCCCGATCGCCGCGCCGGCCATCACGGCCACGAGCAGCGCGTAGAGCATGCCGAGGAGCCCGAGCCAGGCGCCGATCAGCGCGAGGAGCTTCACGTCGCCGAGCCCCATCGCCTCGCGCTTCCAGATCTTCTCGGCCGCCCAGGAGATCCCCCAGAGGAGGCCGGCCCCGCCGGCCGCGCCGAGGATCCCGTCGAGGACCGCGTCGCCCACGGCGAAGCCCGTCGCCTGGATCGCGTTCCGGTGCAGCCACGGGTGGGCCGCCGAGCCGATGAGCCCCGCGAGGACTCCCGGGAGAGTCAGCCTGTCGGGGAGGATCCGGAGGTCGAGGTCAATGAGCGCGAGGGCGAGGAGGAGCCCGAAGAACGCCGCCTCGACGACGGTCGCGACGACGGCGCTCCCCGGCTCGAGCGCCCGGAACCACCGGAGGGCGAGGAGCGCCGAGACGGCGCCCATCGTCGCCTCGACCAGCGGGTAGCGAAGCGAGATCGGCTGGTAGCAGTACCGGCAGCGGCCGCGGAGCCAGAGGAACGAGAGGACGGGCAGGTTGTCGAGAGCCGAGATGGGCTCCCCGCAGTCGGGGCAGGCGGACCGGGGCCGGACGATCGAGAGACCGCGGGGGAGCCGCCAGACGACGACGTTCAGGAACGAGCCGACGCAGAGCCCGAACAGCGCGGCGCAGGCGGCGGCGAAGGAGGGGGTCATGGGGATCCGATCGAACCGAAGCGCAGGATTGAGGTTTGGAGAGAGCTCTGGCCGGCCGTGATGGCCTCGCTGGTCCATGACGGTCTCGATGGCAGTCCCGCCGCAGCCAGGAGGCCGACCTCAAAGGGACAGCCGGTGCCGCCACCGCCGCTCCGCGGGCGGGATCGGATCTCGCCCGACGGCCATTTAGGATCCGCAGGCACCGTGTTCCACCCCTCAGCGGTCGCCATGTCTACCTTGATGAACTTGCGGGCCCTCTGTGCACCTGTTGGGTCGCCATCGAGTCCCCACGCCGAGTGGGACGTTTGTTCGATGAAGCGGGCCCGCCCGAGGTGTCTCCGCGCGGCTGCCGTCTGCCCAGCCTCGATCACCAGGATGGTCGCCAAATCAGCCGCCCCAGCGCGCCCGTGGGCCACGGAGTCGAAGAGGGCCAGAAGCGACTCGTCCTGGCAATCCGCTGCGCCCGCCAGCACCGGGCTCACCCCGCTCCGCACGAGGTCCAAGGCGTGCCCGAGCGCGCTCGCTCCAGCCAGCGCGCCATCGCAGAACGTCGTCGTCTCCCCCCGGATCCCGAACACCATCGAGACGAAGCTCGTCGTGATGTTCGGGAGCGTGAGAGTGAACTCGGCCGGGCTCGCGAAGCGGAGGCCCTCCTTGAGGATCCTCTTCTGGTGCGCCGCGTTCACGGCGTAGGTCCCAAATCCGACGCCGAGGGAGAGCGCCACGTCCGTGTAGGGCGGCGGGAGCTTCGCGTCCTCGAGGGCGAGCCTCGCCGCCGCCACCGCGAGCTTCCCCACCCGGTCGGCATGCCGGAGCCTCTCGTCCGGGAGCCCCGCCAGCGCGCGGTCGAGCGCCGCGTCGTCGAGCTTCCCTTCGAGGGGACGCCCCTCCTTCCACGCCCGCAGGTTCGCCTCGAGTCCCACGCCCCACGCCGAGACGACGCCGATCCCGGTGATCCACGCCTCGCCTTTCACGAGGAGCCCCCTGCGGCGGCGGAGTCTCCGAAGAGCTTGTCGTAGCGCTCGCGGACGACCCGCGCCTCGTCCGCGAACTCGCCCGACTCCATCGCCCGGATGGCCGGGATCTCCTCCCGGACCCGGCGGGCCACGTCGTCGCTCCGGCCCTTCGCGAAGTTGTCCATGAGCCTCTCGACGCCGTGGAGGACGGCCATCTCGGCTCCCGACTGCTTCCCGATCGCGATGAGCCGCTCGGCGAAGGGCCCGTTCAGGTCCTGCCGGTCCACCCACCCGAGGAGGGTGCAGACGGTCCCCGCGCACTGGCCCGCGGCGAGGACGTCTCCGAGCTGCGTGCGGAGGTCCAGGCACTTCCCGCCCCACTTCACGACGCCCTCGGCATTCCCGACGCGCGCGGCGACCTCGGAGCCGACAGAGAACATCCACGCGGCGTTCACGGAGCTGACGATCCAGGGCACCCGCTCGTTCGACTCGATGAGGTGCCAGGCCTCCTCCCAGCGCTCGAGGGCGTGGAGCGACTTGAACTCGTAGAAGCGCGCCCAGCCGAGCTGGATCGGGTCCACGGCCTCGGCGTCGAGGAGGAGCGCCTTCAAGCCCCGGGCCTCGCGGAGCGACTCGTCGTGACGCCCCCCCTCGAAGTGGTCGTGGACGGCGCCCATCCTCCCGTGGAACTCCTCGGAGGCCATCGGTCCCGGGGCGCTCACGCCGCCGCCCTTTCGAGGAGCAGCGCGGCGTTCTGGCCGCCGAACCCCGCCGCGAGGTTCAGCGCGGCGCGGAGCCCCCGGACCTCGCGCGCCTCGTTCGGGACCGGGTCCACGGGGCACTCGGGGTCGGGGACCTCGAAGTTCAAGGACGGCGGGAGGACGCCCGTCTCGAGCGCTCGGACGCAGGCGATCGTCTCGATCGCGCCGGCGGCCCCGAGCGCGTGGCCGGTCGCGGCCTTCGTGCTCGAGACCGGGACGCGCCGGGCCCAGTCGGCGCCCCCGAGCCGCGAGAGGGCCACGTACTCCATCCGGTCGTTGAACGGCGTCGAGGTGCCGTGCGCGTTCACGTACCCGACGCCGTCCGGGACCTGTTCTCCCTGCGCCAGCGCGCGACGCATGGCGAGGAGCAGACCCTCGCCCTCCTTGTGGGGGCCGGTCAGGTGGTGCGCGTCGCCTGCCGTCCCGCAACCCGTGACCAGTGCGCGCACCCGGGCCCCGCGGCGCCGCGCGTCCGAGAGCCTCTCAAGGACGAGGACCCCCGCCCCCTCGCCGAGCACGAGTCCCTTCCGGCGCCGATCGAAGGGCCGCGCCGCATCGGGGGCGAGCGCCAGGAGCGAGCAGAAGCCCGAGTAGACGAAGGCCGAGAGCGCGTCGGCGCCGCCGGCGATGGCCACGTCGTCGCGACCGGCGCGGAGCCGCAGGCACGCGTGGGAGAGGGCGTTGAGCGACGACGCGCAGGCGGCCGAGACGGTCGTCACCTCGCCCTCGGCATTCGTGAGCTGGGCCGTCTCCTGGGCGAGCACGTGGTAGTGGAGTCGCGGGAGGATCTCGCCAACCCGCGGGCCTCCGGCGCCCCCCTCCCGGTAGTAGGCCTCTCCCCACGCCATCCCGCCGAGAGTCGTCCCGATCGCGACGGAGACGCGCTCGCGGGGGACGGACTCGGGGACGCGTGCGTCGGCGAGCGCCTCGGCGACGGCGCGGCGCAAGTAGAGGACGGCGCGCTCCTCCTCGGGGGTCCCGGGCGGGAGCGGCCCCGGCACCTCCGCCGCGAGCTGGGTGTAGAGCGACGAGGCGTCGAACCGCGTCACGCGACCGACCGCGGACCGGCCGCCGGCGAGGCCCGCCCAGAGGGCCTCCACCCCGTTCCCGAACGCGCTCACCGCCCCGCACCCGGTGATCGCGATGGGCTCGAGAGGCACGCGGGGCGGAAGATAGCAGGTCCCGCCGGGGCTGGCGAGCTAGCGAGGTCCCGACGGTCTCCGCTCGGGAATCGGCTCGAGCCGGACCGTCCCCTCCTCCACGTCCGCGCCGATCGAGAAGTTGCGCGCCGCGCGGCTGGGGTGGTTCGGCGGATCGCCCCACCGGGTCCCGTTCTCCCCGCCGCCCTTCGAGTAGACGTCCTCGCCCCCCGCGTCGAGGAAGACGGCCGCCGAGGAGGCGTCGGCGAAGAACGTGAACGCGCCGCGCGTCACGTACTTCGGGTCGAAGACCGCCGTCCCGGGCTTCGTCCCCTCCTTCGCACGGTAGGAGTCCTTCCCGCCGAGGTCGAGGAGCAGCGCGTAGCTCCGGTTGATGCTCCACGCGAGGCCCGCGTTCGGGGTCTCGTAGACGTCGTCGCCCGCGACGTCGAGGAGGAGGGTCACCCCGAAGTCGTGAGCGAACGAGAGAGAGTTGTTCCCGCCCGCGTCCACGAGGTGCTTGTCGTCCCCCGACTCGTCCACGAGGCAGCCGATCGCGAAGTGGGCGACCGAGGCCTGCGACCACCACATCCCGCGGTACGTGTCGTTCCCGGCGCCGTCGTGGAGGAGGCCGGTCCCGAACCAGTAGCCCGTCCCCATCGCCCAGTTCCCGGCGGTGTAGATGTCGTCCCCCTCGGAATCGAGGAGAGACCCAAGACCTCCCGCCCAGGAGTGGCCGTCGGCCCCGTCGCCGCGGCGGCCGAGGCCCACGCCCTGCGCGTTGCTCACGGCGACCTTCAAGTCCGAGTGGTAGGAGGGCCGGCCGGTGATGGCAGGGTCGCGCACCGCGACGTAGGTGTCGTTCCCCGCCCGGTCCCCGAGCGTGCCGACACCGCCTGCCCCGCCGAAGCCCTGGCCGTCCGAGTGGATCTCGTAGGTGTCGCTCCCCGCCCCCTCGAGGAGCACCCCGATCCCGAGGATCCCGCAGCCCTGCGCCGAGAAGCGGCAGCGGTAGTCGTCCTTCCCCGCGAGATCCAGCAGCGCCCCGAACCCCGCCTGGCCGAAGCCCTGCGCGCACTCGACGGCCTGGTAGCGGTCCTCCCCCGCGGCGTCGAGGAGGACCCCGACCCCGCAGAGGCCCGCCCCCTGCGCCGGAGTCCCCGCGGGCGATCCGTACGTGTCGTTCCCGCCGAGGTCGAGGAGCGCGGAGAGCCCCACGCCGGCCGCGGAAGCCGCCCCGCCCGCGTACGTGTCGTCCCCGCCGAGGTCCACGACGAGGAGCGAGCCCGTCGCGTCCACGGTGTCCCTCCCGCCGCCGCGCAGCCGGACCCAGCCGAGGGGCGTCTGCCAGTCGAACGCGAACGTGGGCGGCTCCCTCAGGCCCGCGAGCGCCTGCCGCGCCTCGTCGAGCGCGGCGACGCACTTCAGGCCCCCGTACCAGAGACTCGCCTCGTCCCAGGTCCGGGCGACGTCGTCGAGGTCGGGGCAGTAGTCGAGCGCGTCGGTCAGCTCCACGCCGAGGTCGAGCCGGCGCGCGAGGCGGAGCCGCACCTCCGTGGGGACGCTCCGGAACGCGCGCTCGGTCCACTTCCAGGCGTCGAGCAGGTCGAGGACGAGTTTCCCGAGGACCTCGCGGACATCCGCGGGGATCGGGGCCGAAGCCGCCTCGATCTCCTTCCGGTACTGCGGATAGGGCTGGTCGTTCCCGAACGTGAGGAACCGCGTTGGCCGCCCGGCCGCCTCGTGGACGGCAAGCAGCGCATCGGCGAGCGGCGTCTTCTTCGCCGCGAGGTTCGCCGAGTAGCTCCGGAAGCCGCCGAAGCGCCGCTCCACGCCGAGGGCGTGGACCGCCTTGTACAGCGCGCCGTCGCTCTTCTCGGGCCGCTTCGCGAGCGCCTCCGCCGCGAGGTGCTCGCGCAGGGCCGCCGCGGCCGTCCGCGCGAACGTCGCGGTCGCGAGAGGCTCCGCGAGGAGGTCGTCGAAGTGGCGGAGCTTGTGGGGGATGTCGGCCGGGTAGCGCGACCACCACCCCCGCGGCCGCCACCCGAGGTCCTCGCGCCGGAGCCCCTCCGCAGCGAGCGCCTCGTCGAGCGCGTCGCCGGCGGAACGGACTGCCATGGGTGCGCTTCCAGCCGGTGCAGAAGCCGCGATGACAGCCAGGAAGACGAGGACGTGGGGACGACAACGGATGGCCACAGTTCACCTCCGTCTGGGACTCTCCGGGCAGGTACGTCCGGTGTCAATCGCGCGCGGGGGCGGAGCCGTGGCTTGTCTGCATCGGACCTCGTAGCATGACGTTCGGGGGGCTCATGGAAAGGACCGGCGACCCCGCCTGTCCAGCTTGTGGAGGTAGGTGTTGGAGAAACTGGAGCTGGCCCCACCCCCTCGCGTGGCTCTGGCAGCTCTTCCCCCCCCTTGCCTTCAACGAACTGATCCTCGGCCAGAGGCTGCCGGCGAGGCTCTTGCTCTGTCGGTCATGTTCCCGTCCGCTCTGGGCCCGGCAGTACGTTCCATGTCCGGAGTGCGGCACGCTCCATCCCGGGATGATCTGGTCCTACGGAAACGCCTTTGGGAATTGGTTCGGGTATGGGTGTCCCAAGTGCGGCGGCCAAATCCCATGCTCGTGGAACGTATGGTCCCGGATCCTGCTCTTGCTGACCTGGCCGATCTGGTGTCTGCCTGTGAGGCGGATCCGCAGCAGGGTTGAGGAACTTCAGGTGCGGCGCGCGCGTTCCCGAACAGGCGAGAAAGTGCCCAGAGCGCCAGGGCTGATGGGATGGGTCGTGGTCGGGGTATTCGGATTCGGGGGGCTCACGTGGGTCATGATGACTGCGGTCGTATGGCTCCTGACGCACGCCTCAGACTTCCCCGTCTCCTTCCGTCACTGGCCACTGTCGCTGCTCCCCGCCTGTCTATTCGCAGGCGCGGCCTGGGGCTTGGTCATGGGGCTGGTCATGGGGCTCCGCGGGAGAGCCCTCCCCGGCGGAAGCGGATAGCGGGACCTCTAGGGCGGCCCCGCGACCGCCCGCAGCGCCGCGATGTGGTCGGCGAAGACGCCGCAGCAGCCGCCGACCACGCGGGCGCCCAGGCCGATCCAGCCGCGGGCCGCCTCGGTGTAGCGCTCGGGCGGCGTCTCGGACGAGTCCCAGCCGAGGACGGGCTCCGACTCGCCGATGTTCGCGTAGGCGACGAGCGGGACCCCCGGCGCGGCCGCGGCGAGCGCCGCGAGCGCCTCCTCGATCGCCCCGAGCCGCGTGCAGTTGATCCCGAGGGCGGCGGCGCCGAGCGGCCGGAGGGCGGCCGTCCAGTCGGCCACGCGCTCGCCCGAGAAGAGGACCGCCCCCTCGCGGCAGACGACGCACGAGAAGACCGGGAGCCCGGTCGCGACCGCCGCCCGCGTCGCCGCGACCGATTCGCGGATCGTGTTCATCGTCTCGACGAGGATGAGGTCGGCCCCGCCGGCCGCAAGCGCCCGAGCCTGCCGCTCGTGCTCGGAGGCGAGCACCGCGTCCTTCGGCACCCACTCGGGCCGGTAGCAGTCCTCGAGCGGCGCCTGGGAGCCCGCGATCGCGACGACGCGCCCCGGGGCTCCCGCTCCGGCTCCCTCGCGTGCGAGCGCGATCGCCTTCGCGGTCAGCTCCTCCGTCCGGTCCCCGAGCCCACCGAGGCGGAGGTTCCTCCAGTGCGATCGGAAGGTGTTGGCCGTGAGGATCTCGGCCCCCGCCGCCGCGAAGTCCTTGGCGATCGAGCGGAGCGTCGTCGGGCTCGTGACGAGCGCCCACGCGGACCAGAGCGGCGGCGGCGTCCGGATCCCCCGCCTCGGAAGCTCCGCCCCCGTCCCCCCGTCGAGGAGCAGCGGCGGCCCCCCGTCGCGGAGACGCCGCAGCACGTACTCGCCCGGAGCGGTCACGCCTCCTCATCCTCGCCCTGGGGCGGCGGCGGCGGCAGGGGCGGGCCGGGGATCCGGTAGTCGCCCTCGACCCACTTCCCGAGGTCGCGGAGGCTGCAAAGCTCCGAGCAGAACGGGTAGAAGCGGTTCAGCCCGCTCCCACCGGGCTTGAGCGGCTTCCCGCAGGCGCGGCAGCTCTCGCCGGCCGTCACGCCTTCTTCTTCCGGGACGTCTTCGCGGGCTTCGCTTCGGTCTTCGGCTCGGCCTTCTTCTCGGTCTTCGACTCGGACTTGACCGAGTCCCCTCCGCCCTCGGGCTTGCCGTCCCCGGACGAGGACGGCGCCGGCGGGGTTTCGGCCTTCGCCTTGTCCGCGTAGTCCTTGCTCCGGTAGTCGGTGATGTAGAAGCCCGACCCTTTGAAGATGAGCCCGCCTCCGGCGCCGATGAGCCGGCGCAGGCGGAGCTTCCCGCACTTCGGACACCTCCGGAGCGTCGGATCCGACATCATCTGGAACTCGTCGAACCGGTGCTCGCAGGCCGCGCACTCGTATTCGTAGGTGGGCATGTGGGGCCCTCCGATTATCGCGGTTCGGCCTGCTCAGGCACCGTGAAAAACCAACTGACGCTTCCTCGCGCGGGCGGCGGGGGCACGTCCGCTTCGTTGCGCCTCCGTCGGCGTACTTCTCCGCCAGTACGCCTCGTCGGCGACGCCTCGCGTCCGCACCCCCGGCGCTCCGCGCGAGTCGGTCATTTGCTCTTTCACGGTGCTGTCCCGCCGGCCGCCGCCGGGGGCGCCGGCGCGGGCGGCGGCTCGGGCGCCCGGGAGACCTGCACACGCGCCGGGCGGATGACCCGGCCTTCGCAGGCGTACCCGCGCCGGAGTTCCCGGACCACCGTCCCCGGGGGCCTCCCCGCGACGGACTCGAACCCCATGACCTCGTGGCGCTCGGGATCGAACGGGACCCCGAGCGAGGAGAACGGCGCGACGCCCTGGGCCGCGAGCGCCTTCTCGAACTGGCCGCGCACCATCTCGAGCCCCGAGAGGACCGTCGCGTCGGCCGCCGTCGTCTTCGCGGCGCCGATGGCCCGCTCGAGGTCATCCAAGAGCGGGAGCAGGGCGTTCGCCAGGTCGCGGAGCGCCGCGAAGCGCGCCTCCTCCTTCTCGCGTCCCACCCGCTTCTTGTAGTTCAGGTACTCGGCCTGGACCGTCTGCGCCAGCGAGAGGAACTCGTCGCGCTCGCGGGCCTTCTTCCGGAGCTCGTCCACCTCGGCGGGAGGGGGAGAGGCCGGCGCGGGGGGAGGCGGGGCGGACGGGGCCGGCGGCGGGCCCGCGGGGACCGGGGGAGCCGGGGACGCCGGCTTGGCGTCCGGGGCTCGCGCCGGGCCCGGCTTCCGCTCCGCCGCCACGGTCACATCCGATCCCGGAACATCTTCCGGAGCGATTCGAAGAAGCCCCTCCGGCGCGCCCCCGTGGGCCGGGCCTCCGTCTCGGAGAGCTCGCGGAGGAGCTGCTCCTGCCGCTTGGTGAGCTTCCTCGGGACCTCCACGATCACCTCGACGAGCTGGTCCCCGACTTCGCCCGTACGCAGGTCGCGGATGCCCTGCCCGCGCAGCCGGAGGATCTCGCCGCTCTGCGTCCCGCGCGGGAGCGTCACCTTCGCCACCCCGCGCAGCGTCGGCACCTCGACCTCGTCCCCGAGCGCGGCCTGCGCGACCGTGACGGGCATCTCACAGACGACGTGCGGCCCCTCGCGCTGGAACACGGGGTGGGGCTTCACACGGATCCCCACGTAGAGGTCGCCGCGGGGCGCCCCGTCCTCGCCCGGGTCGCCCTGACCCGGGACCCGGAGCCTTTCGCCGTCCTCGATCCCCGGGGGAATCTGGACCGTGATGGTCTTCCGGCCCGGGACCGCGCCGCGCCCCTCGCAGCGCTTGCACGGGTCCTGGATGATCCCTCCCGCGCCGCCGCACCGGGGGCAGGTGCTCCGGAGGCTGAAGAACCCCTGGGACCGGAAGACCTCACCGCGCCCCTGGCACTGCGGGCACGAGACGGGCCGCGAGCCCGGCCGGGCGCCCGAGCCGCGGCACTCGCCGCAGACGTCGTGGCGCGTGAGCTCGATCGTACGCTCGCAGCCGCGGGCCATCTCCTCGAACTCGATCGCGACCTCGCACTTGAGCGAGACGCCCCGGCGAGGCGCCGCTCTCCCGCCCCCGCGGCCGAACCCGAAGAGGTCGCCGAAGATCCCGCCGCCGCCGCCGAAGAGGTCGTCGAAGATGTCCCCGAAGGCCCGCCGGACGTCGTCGGCGGAGGCGAACCCGTGGACCCCGGCCCCCTCGAGGCCCGAGTGGCCGAACCGGTCGTACTTCTCCCGGGTCTCGGCGTTCGAGAGCACCTCGTACGCCTCGGCTGCCTCCTTGAACTTCTCTTCCGCCTGCTTGTCCCCCGGGTTCCGGTCGGGGTGGTACTTCAGCGCCTTCTGGCGGTAGGCCTTCTTCACCTCGTCGGGCGAGGCGTCCCGCCCGACGCCGAGCACCTCGTAGTAGTCCCGCTTCATCGCGTCCGCCGCCATGCTCGTACTCTAGGAGACTATCGGCACTCCCGGCCCCGGAACAAAGCGGCGGAGCCGCCGAGAGGCGCCTCCGCCGCCATCCCGATCCGTGGGGGCCGGACTACGCGATCGCCGATTCGACCTTCTTCTCCTTCCCGCCCTTGAGCTCCGTCACCGCCACTTCCGTCGTGAGGAGCAGCCCGGCCATGCTGGCGGCGTTCTGCAGGGAGGTGCGCACGACCTTCAGCGGGTCCACGATGCCGGCCTTCACGAGGTCCATGTACTCGCCGGTCGCCGCGTTGAAGCCGAAGGCGCCCGAGCGGTCGAGGATCTCGGCCACGACGACCGACCCGTCGCGCCCGGCGTTCTCCGAGACCTGCCGGCACGGGGCCTCGACGGCCCTCCGGACGATCTCGACCCCGATCGCCTCATCACCCTTGAGCTTGAGCGAGTCGAGAGCGCCCCGGCACCGGAGGAGCGCGACGCCCCCTCCCGGGACGACCCCCTCCTCGACCGCCGCGCGGGTCGCGTGGACGGCGTCCTCGACGAGCCCCTTCCTCTCCGCGAGCGCCGCCTCGGTCGCCGCGCCCACCTTCACGATCGCCACCCCGCCCGAGAGCTTCGCGAGCCTCTCCTCGAGCTTCTCACGGTCGTAGTCCGAGGTGGTCTGCTCGATCTGCGCCTTGATCTGGGCGATGCGCGCCTCGATCTTCTTCTTGTCCACGCCGCCCTGGACGATCGTGCAGGTCTCCTTCTTCACGACGACCTTCTCGGCCTTCCCGAGGTCGTCGAGCGTCAGGTTTTCGATCTTCACCCCCACGTCCTCGGAGATGAGCCGGCCGCCGGTGAGGATCGCCATGTCCTCGAGCATCGCCTTGCGGCGGTCGCCGAAGCCGGGGGCCTTCACCGCGCACGAGGGGAGGACCCCGCGCAGCTTGTTCACGACGAGGGCCGTCAGCGCCTCGCCCTCGACCTCCTCCGCGATCACGAGGAGGGGCTTCCCCGCCTGCGCCACGCGCTCGAGGATCGGGATGAGCTCGCGGAGCGAGGAGAGCTTCCGGTCGTAGAGGAGGATCAGGGGCTTCTCGAGGACGGCCTCCATCCCCTGCGGGTTCGTGATGAAGTAGGGTGACACGTAGCCCTTGTCGAACTGGAGCCCGTCCACGAACTCGCGCGTGGTCTCGAGGGCCTTGCCCTCCTCGACCTGGATCACGCCGTCTTTCCCGACCTTCTCCATGCACTCGGCGATCAAGTCGCCGATCTTCGTGTCGTTGTTGGAGGAGATCGTCGCGACCTCCGCGATATCCTTCCGGGTCTTCACGTCCTTCTTGAGCTTCTGCAGCTCGTCCACGACCCGCTCGACCGCGAGGTCTATGCCGCGCTTCACGAGCATGGGGTTGCTCCCGAGCGTGAGGCACCGGAGCCCCTCGCGCAGGATCGTCCACGTGAGGACGGTCGCCGCGCTGGTCCCGTCCCCGGCGACGTCCGAGGTCTTCTGCGCCACCTGGTTCACCAGCCGGGCGCCCATGTTCTCGAAGGGGTCGGGCAGTTCGACCTCCTTGGCCACGGTCGCCCCGTCGTTGCAGAAGACGGGCGAGCCGAAGGTCTTCTCGAGGATGACGCTCTTGCCCGAGGGCCCCATCGTGACGCGCACCGCGTCCGCGAGCTTCTCGACCCCGCGGAGGATCTTCTTGCGCGCGTCGTCGGTATAGAGGATCTGCTTGCCCACGCTTGCTACGCCTCCTTCGCCAACACGTCCGACTCCCGCAGGATCTTGAAGTCGTCGCCCTCGAGCTTGATGTCGGCGCCGGCGTACTTCCCGAAGTAGACGCGGTCGCCCTTGCCGACGGACATGGGGCCGCGCTTGCCGTCCTTGAGGAGCGCCCCGGGCCCCACGGCCTGGACCACCCCGAGCTGGGGCTTCTCCTTGGCCGTGTCGGGGATCACGATCCCTCCGGCCGTCTTCTCCTCGGCCTCGAGCGGCTTCACGAGGATCCGGTCGTCGAGCGGCTTCACGTTGAGCGCCATCTGTGTCCCTCCTCGAACTGCGAACCGTGAACTGTGAACGGCCTACATCGGCGGCATCCCGCCGCCACCTTCGTCGTCCTCTTCCTTCGGGATCTCGCTCACGAGGACGTCGGTCGTGAGCAGGAGCCCCGCCACCGAAACGGCGTTCTCGAGCGCGGTCCGCGTGACCTTCGTCGGGTCCACGATCCCGAACTCGAACAGGTCGCCGTAGCGGTCGCGGAGCGCGTCGTAGCCGTAGGAGTCCTTCTTCTCCAGCTGGATGCGGCGGGCGACGACCGCCCCGTCGAGCCCGGCGTTCTGGGCGATCGTCCGCGTCGGGGACTCCAGCGCCCGGCGGAGGATGTCCGCCGCGAACCGCTCGTCGCCCTCGAGCTTCAGGTCGTCGAGCACCTTGCGCGCCCGGAGCAGCGCCACCCCGCCGCCGGGGAGGATCCCCTCCTCCACGGCCGCGCGCGTCGCGTGCACCGCGTCCTCGACCCGCGCCTTGCGCTCCTTCAAATCGGCCTCGGTCGCCGCCCCCACCTCGATCTCGGCGACCCCCCCCGTCAGCCGGGCGAGCCGCTCCTGGAGCTTCTCCTTGTCGTAGTCGGAGTCGGTGTCCTCCATCTCGCGCCGGATCTGTTCCACGCGGCTCTTGATGTCCTTCTGCGAGCCGGCCCCCTCGACGATCGTCGTCTCCTCGCTGGTGACCCGGACCGTCTTCGCGGATCCGAGGTCCGCGAGCGTCACGTTCTCGAGGTCCACCCCGAGGTCCTTGAACAGGGGCTTCCCGCCCGTGAGGATCGCGATGTCCTCGAGCATGGCCTTGCGCCGGTCGCCGTAGCCCGGGGCCTTCACCGCGCAGCACGACACGATCCCGCGGAGCTTGTTCACGACGAGCGTCGCCAGGGCCTCCCCCTCGACGTCCTCGGCGATGATCAGGAGGGGCTTCCCCCCCTTGGCGATCTTCTCGAGGAGCGGGATGAGCTTGCGGACCGCGGAGATCTTGTCCTCGAAGATCAGGATCTGGGCGTTCCGCAGCTCGCACTTCAAGGTCTCCTGGTCGGTCACGAAGTGGGGGGAGATGTAGCCCCGATCGAAGAGCATCCCCTCCTTCACGTTCACCTTGGTCTCGAGGCCCTTCCCCTCCTCGACCGTGATGACGCCGTCCTTGCCCACGTCCTCGAAGGCCTTCGCGATCGTCTTCCCCATATCCTCGTCGCCGTTCGCGGCGATCGTCGCGACCTGCTGGACGAGGTTCTTGTCGTCCACGTCGCGCTTCATCTCCTTGAGCCGCTCCGTCACCTTCTTCGTGGCGGACTGGAGCCCGCGCACGAGGGCCATCGGGTTTGCGCCCGCGGTCACGTGCTTCAGCCCCTCGAGGAAGATCGCCTCCGCGAGCAGCGTCGCCGTGGTGGTCCCGTCGCCCGCGACGTCGGAGGTCTTGCTCGCGACCTCGCGGACCATCTGGGCGCCCATGTTCTCGTAGGGGTCGGAAAGCTCGACTTCCTCGGCGACGGTGACACCGTCCTTCGTGACGGTCGGCGCGCCGAACCCCTTGTCGAGAATGGCGTTCCGGCCGCGCGGCCCGAGGGTCGCCTTCACGGCCCGTGCGAGCTTCACCACGCCCTCGCGGATCTTCGCGCGGGCCTCCGCCTCGAACGCAAGCTGCTTCGCTGCCATGGAGCGGGTCCTCCTCTGGGATCGCGTGGACGTGCCGGCGCCCTCCCAGACTCGGTGGACGCGGGCGCGGCGCGCCGTCGGGCGCGCAACTCGTGTGCCATGGGGGGGGGCTTCGCCCCCCCCTCAACCCCCCCAGGGGCAATTGGTTAGAGAGGCACCGCGCAGGGTGAGGCCGTTTTGAAAGTGCCAGTCTGGCAGATGGCCGCTTGCGAGGCATCGTGTGGTGTCACTTAGGCAGGGGCCGGTGCCAGGCACCCGGTGCCAGGCACCAGCGCGGGGTGGGGGGGCGAGACGTTGCGCCGCTGCTCGGGGGTTCCTACGATCCTCATTGTGACTCCCACGATCCTCCGGCTGGCGCTCGCGGGGGCGCTCGGACTCGCCGCCGCCCCGGCCGCGTTCGCCGACGTCGAGATCGTGACCGTGGACGGGCGTCGCGTGCGGGGGGAGATCCGGGAGATCGCCCCGGGGCAGGGGGCCGAGCCGCCGAAGCTCGTCCTGCTCCGGCCCGACGGGACCCTCGAGCCGTTCGGCCTCGACTCGATCGTCGAGCTCCTCGTCCAGGGCTCCGGCGCCGCCGGGGCGAGGGACGTCGAGGCCGTCCTCTCCACGGGCGAGACGATCTGGGGGACCCTCGAGGCGCCGGAGGGAGACCAGGGGCTCCGGATCCGGTCCGCGTCGGTCGGGACCGTCACGGTCCGGCTCGACCAGGTGCGGTGGGTCCGGTTCCCCGCTCGCGGTGGGAGCGTGCCGCCCGAGGACCGGGTGCCGCCCGGCGGGGACATCCTGTTCATGAGGGACGGCACCCAGACCCCCGCCGGCACGATCGAGAGGCTCGACGGGACGTCCGTCGTGGCCTCCGCCGCGGGGATCCCCGAGATCCGCAAGCCCCTCGGCGACGTCGCGGCGATCTACGTCGCCCCGATCGGCGAGCCGCCCGCCGCGCCGCCGGGCTCCCTCTCCGCGAGCCTCGAGGGCGTGGACGGTTCGTTCGTGCGCGGCCGGATCGAGAGCTTCCGCGACGGCCTCCTCGGCGTCGAGACGGTCTCGGGACTGCGACTCAAGGTGCCCGTCTCCGGCCTCTCTTCCGTCTCCTTCGCGGGCGGCCGCTTCGACTACCTCTCCGACCTCGTCCCGGTCCGGGTGCGCGAGCGCCCGAACCTCTACGACCCGGTCGTCGAGCATGCGCGCGACCCGTCCGCCGAGCGGCCCCGCCACTTCCCGCCCGGCACCTGCTCGAACTACTTCCCCGACCGGGCGTACCGCGGCGAGAACTCGATCCGGCTCGGGGGCAAGGTCCACCGCAAGGGCATCGGGGCCCACTCCTGGGTCGAGATCACCTACGCGATCGGGAAGAGGTACCGGCTCTTCACGGCGACGATCGGCCTCGACGACTCGGTGAAGGACCTCCAGGGCGAGGTGAACGAGCGCGGGAGCGTGATCTTCCGCGTGCTGCTCGACGGGACGGAGAAGGCCCGGTTCGGCCCGATGGTCGGCTCGGACAAGCCCCGCGAGATCGAGGTGAACGTCTCGGGCGCCGAGACCCTCTCGCTCGTCGTGGACTACACCGGCGACCCGGACCCCCCGAAGTTCGAGGACACCCACATCCGGGACCGGGCCGACTTCGGGAGCGCGCGGGTGATCAAGTAGGGCCACGGGCGCCCCGTCAGCCGCCGCCCGTCCCGGCCGCCTCCTCGCACTCGGCGATCGCGCGACGGACGTCTGCCGCGCGCGGGCTCCCCGGGTCGAGCTCGAGGAAACGGCGGAACTCCGCGGCGGCGCCACGCCACTCGCCCTGTTGCCGGAGGAGCAGGCCGAGATTCAGGTGGGGGGAGGGGAACTCGGGCCGGAGCCGAATCGCCTCGGCCAGGTCGCGGCACGCACCCGCGAGGTCCCCGAGCAGCCGCCGCGTGTTCGCCCGGTTCGAGAACGCCTCAGGGAACGTCGGGCGGAGCGTCGCCGCGCGATCGAAGTCCTCGAGCGCCCCCCGAAGATCGCCGAGGTCACCCCGGACGGCGCCGCGGTTTAGGTGGGCCTCGGCCGAGTCCGGACGGAGCCGGATCGCGGTGTCGAGATCCTGAAGGGCCCCGGCCAGGTCACCCTGGTCGTGCCGCGCGCCGGCCCGGTTCACGAGGGCGGGTGCGTGATCGCGACGTCGAGAGAGCGCCGCCGTGTAGTCCTGCAGGGCCCCCTCCCGGTCGCCGAGCCGGCCTCGCGCCACCCCCCGCTCGTTGAGTGCGTTCGCGTCGTCCGGATTCGCGCGCAGGCAGGCCCCGAGGTCCTCCACGGCGCCCGCGAGGTCGCCGCGGTCCCTCCGGACGAGCGCGCGACCGTAGAGGGTCTCGGCGGAGCCGGGGCGGAGACGGTCGGCCTCGTCGTGCGCCGCCAGCGCCTCGTCGAGACGGCCCAGGACCCGGAGTGCGTTCCCCCGGTTCCTGAGCGCGGGGACGAACCCCGGACGGGCCCGGAGCGCGACGGCGAAGTCCGCCTCGGCGCCTGCGGCGTCCCCGAGATCGAGCCGCACGCAGCCGCGGGCGTTCAGCATCTCGGGACGGCCGGGCACGAGCCCGAGGGCCCTGTCGTGGTCGGCGAGAGCCCCCGGCAGGTCACCGAGTCGGCGGCGAGCGACGCCCCGGTTGGCGAAGGCCCAGCCCATGGCGATGCCCTCGCTGAGCGCCTCGTCGTAGGCCCGGACCTCCGCCTCCCGGTCTCCCGAGGGGTCGTAGCCCTCCACGAAGGCCCGCAGGAGGCTCGCTTCCCACCCTCGGACCGCGCCTAACAACTCCCGGGCGCGCATCCACTCATGGTCCGCCGCCGCGATCGCCGCGCGCGCGAGGGCGGCCTCGCGTCCCCCGACGCGCGCCGCCTCCTCGAGGTCCTCGCGCCCCTCTCCCGTGCGCAGGCCCTGCTCGCTGAGATCGAAGAAGGTCTCGAGGCCCCGATAGAGTCGTGCGGACGCCCATTCGGGGACGCCCCGAGGGATGGCCTCCCACGACTCGCGGGCCTCGGCCCTGCGGCCCAGGGCCCACTGGAGGAGGCCTCTCTCGAGCCTCAGGTCGTGACGGAGGGGGCCGGCGGCGAGCGCCTGCCCTAGGTGCCTCTCGGCCGCGACGGGGTCGGAGCTGCGCAGCGCTCGCGCCTGGGAGGCCAGGCGGCCGGCCTCGTCGGGCGCCCCGGCCGGCCACGGCGCGGGCGGCGACGTCCCCGGCCGGGCTCCACCGGCGAGCGCCACGAGCCCGGTCGCGAGAGCGGCGGCGAGTCCCGCTCCGATCGCCAGGGTCCTCCCCGCGGACCTCGAGCGAGCCCGAGGCCGCTCGTCGCGGAGCAAGCGTTCGAGGTCCAGGCGGATCTCCCCTCCCCCGGGGTAGCGGCCGGTCGTCCGCTTCTCGAGCGCCTGCCGCAGCACCCACGCGACGGGCGCGGGGACATCGGGTCGCAGGGCCCGGATGTCTGGCGCCTGGCCGAAGAGGACCCGGCCGACCACCGCCGCCGCCGTGTCCCCCTCGAACGGCACGCGACCCGCGAGCATCTCGTAGAGGACGCAGCCGAGGCTCCAGACATCGGACGACGGCGCGAGCGACGAGACCTCGCCGCGGGCCTGCTCGGGGGACATGTAGGCCGGCGTCCCGAGGGCCTGGCCCGTGCGGGTGAGCTTCGAGCCGGTCGTGACGGCCTTGGCGAGACCGAAGTCCGTCAGGTACGGGCGCGCCGTGCCGGGCCTCTCGTCCATGGGCGCGCGGTATCGTACCGGCCCATGCCGGAGGCCTGGGAACCCGAGCGCGTCGTGGACCCGTCACTCGCGAGGGCGCTGATCGGCGCCGCCTTCCCCGAACTCGCGGGCGCAGGCGTCGAGCCCCTGGGCGTCGGGTTCGACAATACGGCGTACCTCGTCGGCGAGGAGTGGGTCTTCCGGTTTCCCCGCCGGGCCGTGGCGGTCCCGTGGATGGAGAAGGAGATCCGGCTGCTGCCCGCGATCGCGGCGCGTCTGCCGCTCCCGATCCCGGTACCCGAGAGGGTCGGGGCGCCGGACGCGCGATTCCCGTGGCCCTTCGCGGGATACCGGGTGATCCCGGGCCGGACCGCGGACCGGGCCGCGCTCGGCGACGCCGCGCGCGCCTCCCTCGCCGCGCCGCTCGGGAGGTTCCTGCGGGCGCTGCACGCGATTCCGGCCGCCGAGGCGTCGGCCGCCGGCGCGGGAGGGGACGACATCGGGCGGATGGACTTCGCGAGGCGAGCCCCGCGGGACCGCGAGGTCCTCCGGGACTTCGTCGCCGAGGGGGCGGTCGGTCCCGATCTCGCCCGCGGGCTCTCGCCGCTCCTCGAGGCGATCCCGGCCCCCGGGTCGCCCCCGGTCCTCGTCCATGGCGACCTCTACGCGCGCCACCTCCTCGTGGACGAGGCGGGCCGCCTCGCGGGCGTAATTGACTGGGGCGACGCGCACGTGGGGGACCCGGCCTGCGACCTGATGGCCCTCTTGGCCTTCCTTCCGCCCGCGGCGCGCGGGACGTTCCTCGGGGCCTACGGGCCGGTCCCGCCCGCGACTCTCGTGCGCTCCCGCTGGCGGGCTCTCCACCACAGCCTCGAGGTCGTCCGGTTCGGCCGCCGGACGGGCGAGCCCGACATGCTGCGCGAGGCGCTCGGCGCGCTCGCGCGGATCGCCGAGGCGTGAGGCTCATCGATCCGCCAGGCCCTTACCGCCCCCGTGCCTCGGCCCGCGCCCTGTCCTCGCACTCCTCGAGGTACCGGCGCGTCTCACGGGCCATGGGGTGGTCGGGTGCCAGCCGCAGCGCCTCGCGGAAGGCGTCCGCCGCGAGCCGCCACTCGCCGCGCTTCATCCGTACCACCCCGAGAACCGCATAGGCCCAGCCCATCCGCGCTCCGGCCCCGATCGCCCGCTCGATGTCCCGGAGGGCGCCGTCGAGGTCTCCGGCCATCCACCGGATGTTCGCGAGGTTCACGAGGAACTCGAGCCGCGAAGGGGCGACCGCGACCGCCCGCTCGAGGTCCTCCACGGCCGCCGGGAAGTCGCCGAGCCTCATGCGCACCATCGCGCGGTTGCTGAGGATCTCGGGGTTGCCCGGGTCCCGTTCGTGAGCTTCATTGAAGTCCTCCAGAGCGCCCGCGAAGTCCCCGAGTTCGCGCCGGCGTTCGGCCCTGAGACGCCACGTCTCCCCATCGCGGGGATCTAGCGCGAGGGCCGCCGTCAGATCTGCGACGGCCCCCGCGATGTCTCCCGAGGTCCCGCGGGCCTTCGAGCGCGTGACGAGCCACTGCGGCTCCCCGGGCCGCAGCAGGACGGCGGCGTCGAGGTCTGCAACCGCTCCCGCACGGTCGCCGAGCTTCATCCGGACGGCCGCGCGCGACTGCAGAACCTCGACGAAGTCCGGCTTCAATCGAAGCGCCTCCGTGTAGTCGGCGATCGCCCCGGCGGGGTCTCCTCTGTCATCGAGGACGGCGCCCCGGTTCAGCCGCGCCTCGGCCATCTCGGGATCGAGCCGGACGACCTCGTCGAGGTCCTCGAGCGCGCCCGCGAGGTCCCCGGCGCGCTTGCGGACGACCGCACGGTTGTTCCGCGCCCGGACGAAGTCGGGACGGAGGCGGATCACCTCGGTGTAGTCGGCGATCGCCCCGGCCGGGTCTCCCAAGGCATCCCGCGCTACGCCGCGGCTGTGGAAGGCCTGGTGGTACTCGGGCTTCAGCCGGATGGCCTCCTGGCAGTCCTCGAGGGCTCCCCGGTAGTCGCCTCGCTCCTTCCGGATGAGTCCGCGGTTGTGCCGGAAGACCGCCTGCGCCGGATCGAGCCGGATCGCCTCGGTGAAGTCCGCCTCAGCGCCTTCGAGGTCCTTCAGGGCATGCTTCGCGTGCCCGCGGTTGTTGATGGCGGACGCCATCGGGATCCCCTCCGAGATCGCCCGGTCCCACTCGCGGAGCTCGGCGGCGGGATCACCGTCGGGCGCGTCGGTCTCGATGCGCCCTCGGAGCAGGGCCGCCTCCCATCCCGGCTCATCTCGGAGCGACGCGCGCGCCGCCGCCCACTCCCTGCGGGTCGTGTGGATGGCTCCGCGCGCCAGGCGGCCGGGCCGCCCCTCCGAATCGGCAACCGCCTCGAGGAACGGGAAGGCCTCCTCGCCGGACTTCCCCTCGTCCCGGAATCGAGAGAGCGTCTCGAGCCCGAGGTACAGCCGAGCCAGCTCCCACTCGCCCGCGCCACGGGGGATCGCCTCCCACTCGGCTCGCGCCTTGACGAAGTGGCCGAGTGCCCAGAGGACCAGGCCACGCTCGACGCGCCACTCGTGCCGGTCCGGTTCGGCCTCGAGCGCCCGCCCGAGGAGGCTTGCCGCCGCCCCCGGGTCGGTCGAACGGAGAGAGCGCGCGCGCGAGACCAACGCCCCGGCCTCGCTCCCGCGCGCCCCCGCGGCGCCTGGGACCCGGGCACCCCCGACCGAGGCCCGCCAAGCGAGGACCCCGAGGGCGGCGGCGCCCGCGAGCGCCGCCGCGGCGGCTAGCCGCCCCGCCGCGCCCGGCGCCCGCGCCTGCGGCCGTTCCCCACGGAGGACGCGATCCAGGTCCTCGCGAATCGCGCTCGCGTCCGGGTAGCGCCGGCCCGCTCGCTTGGCCAGCGATTCCCCCACGACACGCACGAGACCGACCGGGACGTCCGGACGGATTCGCCGGAGTCGTGGTGGCTCTGCGAGGAGCACCCTTCCCACGACGGCGGCCGGCGTATCCCCCCCGAAAGGCGGCCGCCCCACGAGCATCTCGTGGAGGGCGCAGCCGATCGCCCAGACATCGGTCGCCGCCGTGAGGCCCGCCAGCTCCCCGCGCGCCTGCTCGGGGGACATGTAGGCGGGCGTGCCCAGCGCCTGGCCGGTGCGGGTGAGCTTCGAGCCGGTCGCGACCGACTTGGCGAGGCCGAAGTCCGTCAGATACGGGCGGATCGCCCCGGGGCTGTCATCCATGGTCCCGCGGTATCGTAGCGGCCGCCGCCCGTGGCCCGGCAAGCCCAGCATGTCGTGGAACCGGGCCTCGACGCCCGCCGCGCTCGGGAGGATCGCCGAGGCGTGACGGCGGCCATGCCGGGTCCCGCTCGCCTCGAGTCCTGCCCCCGGCCTGGGTTGAGGTGGAGTAGGGTGTGCTAGGTCGTGTCATAAAGCACGAGTGAAACTTTATGAAGTAGCCAAGCATGGCGGGGCGTGGTTTCTGCCGGGAGAAGAGCGTGAGGAGGCAGCTCGGGCCGGGACCGGCGCCTCGGGTTGTCGCCTCTCCCTCGTTGACACCTCTCTCCGGCCCCACCTATAGTCGCCCCGGACTCGCAGAAGCGTTCGAGACGCCCAGGAGGACCCATGCCCCCCGCACCCCCGGCCGTCGAGGCGATCCCCGTCGAGGTCACGCCGCAGAAGCTGCTCATCAACGGCGAGTGGGTGGACGCGACGGGCGGTGGGAAGCTCGAGACGCTGAACCCGGCGACCGGCGAGCCCATCACGACGATCGCCAAGGGGACGGCGGCCGACGTGGACCGGGCGGTGAAGGCGGCGCGGGCGGCGTTCGAGGGGCCGTGGTCGAAGCTCTCGCCGGGGGACCGCGGGCGCCTGATCTGGAAGCTCGGGGAGCTGCTGCTCGCGAACCACGCGCGCATCGCCACGCTCGAGACCCTCGACGCGGGGAAGCCGATCGGCGACACGATCCGGATAGACGTCCCGCTCGCGGCCGACTGCTTCCAGTACTACGCGGGCTGGGCGAACAAGATCCAGGGCGAGACCCTGCCGGTGCGCGGGAACTTCCTCGCCTACACGCGCCGCGAGCCGGTGGGCGTGGTCGGCGGGATCATCCCATGGAACTTCCCGCTGCTCATGGCCGCCTGGAAGATCGCCCCCGCGCTCGCCGCGGGGAACACGATCGTCTTGAAGCCCGCCTCGTGGACCCCGCTCACGGCCCTCGAGATCGGGCGCCTCGCGCTCGAGGCGGGGATCCCCGCGGGCGTCGTGAACATCCTCACCGGCCCGGGCGGCGAGATCGGGAAGGCGCTCGTCGAGCACCCGCTCGTGGACAAGATCGCGCTCACGGGCGGGACGAGCACCGGCCAGGACATCATGCGCCGCGCGGCGGCGGGGATGAAGAAGATCTCGCTCGAGCTGGGCGGGAAGTCCCCGAACATCGTCTTTGCCGACGCCGACCTCGAGGCGGCGGCGAAGGGCGCCCTCATCGGGATCTTCTACAACCAGGGGGAGGTCTGCACCGCGGGCTCGCGCCTGCTCGTCGAGGAGAAGGCCCACGACGCGCTCCTCGAGAAGCTCCTTGCCGGCGCCGGCAAGATGGCGCCGGGCGACCCGAGGAACCCGAAGACCCGGATGGGCCCGCTGATTTCCGCCTCCCACCGGGACGAGGTCTGGAAGTTCGTCGAGGGGGGCAAGGGCGAGGGCGCGAAGTGCGTCCTAGGCGGCACGAGGCCCGACGGCCCCGGCTACTTCCTCCCGCCGACGATCTTCGACCGGGTCCCCAGGACCGCAACGATCTACCGCGAGGAGATCTTCGGCCCCGTCCTCAGCGTCGTCACCTTCAAGGACGAGGCCGAGGCCGTATCGCTGGCCAACGAGTCCCAGTACGGCCTCGCGTCGGCGGTGTGGACCCGCGACATCGGCAAGGCCCACCGGGTCGCCCACCGCCTCCAGGCCGGCACGGTCTGGATCAACACCTACAACGTCTTCGACAGCGCCGCCCCCTTCGGCGGCTACAAGATGAGCGGCTTCGGCCGCGAGTGCGGCGGCGAGGTGCTGGACATGTACACGCAGCTCAAGACGGTGTGGGTGGAGTTGGGGTAGCGCAACGGCGGAAGCCCGGCGGTTGGCGGGCGCTCCGCGCCCCGTTACACTCCCCGGGAAGACCTCATGCCGCAGGCGGCGAAGCCACGACCGAAGCCTCGCGACGCGATCACGAAGCTGATCGCGGAACTCACCGCTCGGATCCATGCCGTGGACGAGGCGACCACCTCGCTTCTCGAGCGCCGGCAGGACCCCCGGGCGGCCGCGGGGCTCCGCGAGGCCATGGAGGCGCTCCACGAGATCCTCGAGGACGTGTCGGACGTGTTCGCGATTGATCGCGCGAGAGCCGAGCCCGGGACGCCGATCCCCTGGGAAGAGGCCAAGACCAAGCTCGGACTGAAGTAGGCGTGGCCTACTCCCTGGTCGTCCTCCCCGGGGCGATGAGGGATCTCGAGGGGCTGACTCCCGATCTCCGGGCGCGTGTGCGACCGAAGATCGACAGCCTCTCCGAGAACCCCCGCCCTCCCGGGGTGAAGAAGCTGCGGGCCGCCCAGGACTCCTATCGAGTGCGCGTAGGGGACTACAGGATCGTGTACGGCATAGACGACGCCCGCAAGGTCGTGACCGTCGAGCGCGTGGCGCACCGGAGCGAGGTGTACTGAGATCCTCGCCGTCCTGGGGGAGTCGTAGACCGAGCCCTGCGAGTGCGCCGGGTAGCCCCGCGCCGCCGAGAGGCTAGAATCCAGGCTCCTTGCGAAGCCCAAGTAGATCGGCGGCGAAGCGCAACCCGGCTCCCGGCCTCCAGGCCGGCACGGTCTGGATCAACACCTACATCGTCTTCGACAGCGCCGCGCCGTTCGGCGGGTACATGATGTCCGGGTTCGGGAGGGAGAACGGCGCCGAGGTGCTGGACCTGTACACGCAGCTCAAGACGGTGTGGGTGGAGTTGGGGTAAGGGCAGGCCCGGGGTGGATTCCAGCGGTCGGCTTCTGCCGCGCAGCCAAGCGACCTGAGGCGGCCGCACTGCTAACCTCCCACCCCGGGAAAGGCCTCGTGAACTCCTTGCTCACGCCGAGGCGGCATCTGCTCCCTGCCTCCGACGAGCACCCTCGTGACCACCTCATGTTCAGCGCCGGCCCGGCAAGGGCGCCCCGGATGAGATTCTGCCCTGTAGAATCGCCGATCTGGTCTCCGATATGGCCCCAGGTCCCGTCGCAAGGCACCGTCGTACACTTCACCGTCTAGCTGACGCCATCCGCTGGCCCACCGTCTTCGACTGGATCGTTGACCATGGATACTTCCCTGAGAGTTTTGTTCTCCCGCCCTGCTTCCGCGTCGCGACGCGTCCGCGAATTCGCAAGCCATTCGCGAAGGTCACCGGCGGCGGTCGGCAGTACCGCTTCACCGCACGTGAGTGCGTGGACGTTCACTTTCCGAAGTCGGATCTCACGGACCGCCACTTCGCCATCATGCATCCGGAGATCCACTACGACATCGCCTACCATGTCTCACGCAACTGGAAGACCATCCTTAGAGCACTCTTCCCCCAGGATAGCAAGGTCACGTGCTACAGCTTTCCCATTCCGCTCGATGGCAGGCAGCCCGGTCGCGTTGGCCGCCTGCGTAGCGCTCGGCTCATCTACGAGTTCCTCGGCATGGCTGAAGATGACCTCGCGACCATCGCCTATGAGTACACACACCTGGTTCGGGCAGATATCCGCAACTTCTATGCATCCATCTACACCCATAGCATCGCGTGGGCGCTTCACGGCAAGCGATGGATCCGACGACCGCAGAACCGGCACAACTTCCGACACCTTGGCAATCGTCTCGATCGCCTCTTCTCGTACGCGAACGACCAACGTACGAACGGCATTCCCATTGGACCCGTCGTCTCTGATGTGATTGCCGAAGTCGTTGCGGCCGCCGTTGATCGCGAACTGTCCAAGCTTGTGGCGGAAGTACCCATTCCATGCACCATGGCCCGCTTCAAGGATGACTACCGGGTGCTGGTGAAGTCCGAAAGTGATGGGAAGAAAGTCGTGAAGCTCCTGCAGGCTGCGCTTCGTGAGTATGGCCTGGAGCTTAGCGGTGAGAAGACTTCGATAAGCACGCTGCCAGAGGGGCTGTTCCGTCCCTGGGTCTCCATGTACCACGCGGTCCACCCTCGAAGCCGACGGCACTTCAGGTGGAAGCAGTTCAGGGAGCTCTATCTTGCCGTCCTGCGAATCGATCAACTGCATCCGGGTACGGGGGTGATCGATCGCTTTCTCGCAGACATTGTCTCACGGAGCGGCCAACTCAAGGTGGGCATTGCTGCCTCCACGCTGCAGAAGACTATCAGCATGCTTCTGATGCTGGGCGCGCGTCGCATTAAGGCGTTCCCCAAGATCATCGTTATCATCGAGTCCGTTTTCGTCTCCCCCCTCGGACGACTCCATACGGCAGACATCGTTTCCTGGCTCAAATCGTACTTGGTGGAGCTCTCCCGGGATGAGGAACGACACAAGTACCTGATCTCATGGATTCTCTACTTCTTTGTGAGTAACGGCCTACGGGGGCGCCTGTCACTGAAGGGGCGATTCAGGGACCCCATCACGCGCTCGATCCATGGGAATCGGCCTTTGATTTTTCGTGATGCGAAGGCCTTCAAATTGTTTGAGGGAGCTCGCTCTGTGGGAAGGCGTCGCAGCATGCTGAAGCACCTAGACATCTTCAACCCACCACCGTCGACATGACTTCGCGGTGAGACTTCTTGGACAATGGGGGACGTCCCTCAGTTCAGGAGTTCCCGCCGGCCGGCCCGACGGCCGCGGACCGGAGGGTTCACGCCGGCTCGCAGCTCGCTCCGAAGTCGTAGCCGAGCGCGCGGACGGGCTCGCGCCAGCGGGCCTCCGGCAGTCGGCCCAGAGGCTCCGCCTCGAGCTCCTCGCGCAGCACGCACGTGCAGAGCTCGGCCTGGACGACGCAGTCCTTCGTCACGCCTCCGTCCCCACGCGACAGCGTGACGCAGTTCGGAAGCTCGCGTCGCTCGGCCATCCTCGCCGTCGTGCACGACAGGGCGAGGACATACGCACCGCGGTTCAGGCTCTCCCGAGAGATCACGACCCAGGGGCGCTTGGGACGTCCCTCGACCGTCGCCCAGAACACCTCGCCGGGCGACGCGGGCACGCTAGTCCTACTCCGATAAAGGTCCGGCGCTGATCTGCCGATCTTCCTCCACGAGGGGGAGGTCGGCATGACGTGCGAGGAGATCGCGGCGCTCGGCGGCAA